>NZ_JBXWPK010000012.1:0-118574 GCF_059611825.1 Ruegeria sp. CDSA221 | reverse complement strand
ACGGTGAGGTCGAGGCCAAAGTCAAAACCGAAGTCGCAAACCTCTGCGCCAGATTCCCTATCTATCCAAACTTGTAAGAATTCAGTCATCCAAGAACAAAACGGCGCCAATCCGGCGCCGTTTTTTTTGTGGTCAGATAAGCCCCTGCCACATCATGAAGATCAGCAACAAAGCAGAAAAGGCCAACAGGTTAAAAGTCAGCCCGCCCAGCATTCCCAGAAACCACCCCATCCGCCGATCCGCCAAATTGATACCCCCCAGATGTTTTTGCACCTCTTCCGAGGCCTGGATCAGTTTCGGATTGTCCAGCACAAGTCGCAGTTTTGGATGGGCCGCCATCTGCTCTGCTTGTGCCAGAACCATTGCCTGTTTGTATATCCGGCGCGGCAGTTGCCTTTTGGCCTTTTTGACCGAGGCGGTCAGCGTTTTGTCGCGCACACCCAACTTGTCACGCAACAGCTGTATGGTCTGCGCAATTTGGGTTTGTATATCTGTGTCTTGCGGCATGCTGCGGCCTCCTGAGCTGACAGTTTACCCATGTGGAATAGGAGCCACAATGGGGCTGGCCGTTTCAGATTGCGGCGGGTATCACGGCTATATGCTGAACACGATCATACATGGTGAACCAACCGACAGGCCCCCTTTGCTGATCGCCCATGGCCTATATGGCTCGGCCCGGAACTGGGGGGTCATCGCCCGCCGGCTAACTGACGAGCGGCAAGTTGTGGCGGTAGATATGCGCAACCACGCAAACAGCATGTGGACGCATGACCATGGGTATTCCGATCTGGCGAATGATCTGGCCGAAGTCATCGACCAGTTCGGCGGACAGGCAGATGTCGTCGGACATTCGATGGGCGGCAAGGCATCCATGACTTTAGCCCTGCTGCACAGCGCAAAGCTGCGCAAACTGGTGGTGGCAGACATCGCCCCGGTGGCCTATAGCCACAGTCAGATTCAGTTTATTGAAGCGATGCGCGCGGTGGACCTTTCCCGGGTCGAGCGTCGCTCGGACGCTGAACAACAACTGGCCGACAACGGAGTCGAAAAAGCCCTTCAGAGCTTTTTCACGCAGTCACTCGACATCAACGGACAGCGTTGGCTTTTGAACCTGGATACTTTGGCCTCTGAAATGCCCAAGATCATGGGCTTTCCTGAAATAGACGCATCCTGGGGTGGTCAAACACTGTTTTTGTCCGGGGGGGAGTCCGACTATGTGCTGCCTGAACATCGCTCTGTGATCCGCGGAATGTTCCCTTCGGCACGTTTTGCAAAAATACCTGGTGCAGGACATTGGTTGCATGCGGAAAAACCGCGTGAGTTCGAGGCCGCCGTCAGGACGTTCCTCAACGCCTGACCTGACCTTTCGAACGATCACAGCTCGGGTTCTGGCGTTTCCTATTGGCTAGGCGACTTCGCCCCCGCCATTCACCCAATCGACCAAGCCACCCAGGTTATAGACCTGCTCATACCCCATGTCCTGCAACAGTTTTCCCGCAAGGGCAGCGCGGCCACCCGAGGCACAATACAAGACAATTGGACGATCTTTGCGAAGCTCTGGATCATGTGATTGCAGAGTGTCATCGGCCCGAAATTCCAACATACCGCGCGGGATATGATGTGACCCCGAAGCACGCCCTGTCTGCTGCAATTCCGCTGCATCGCGGATGTCCAGAAGCAGGCCACCTCGCTCCAGGATCTCGACCGCTTTGGCTCTCTGGATTCGCTCGACGGTGGAGTTCGCAGCTTCCATCATTTGTTTTACGGTCAACGGCATATGGTGTCTCCTGAAGAAATTTACGGGATGCTAACATGCAGGAACTGGAAGGTGTAGCCTGACAGGCCTTCACCTTAGGCTGGATAGATATTGGACATTTATTGCAGGACACCGATTTTTGCGCTGAACCAATCCCGGTATTCAATTCCCGCCGAACCCGAACCAAAGCAAACCCGGAGAGGTTCTGCTGCATCGAGACTTGAAAATCAATCAGGGCATCAGAGGTGGTGCGGGCGGTGGGACTCGAACCCACACGGGCATACGCCCTTCAGATTTTAAGTCTGATATGTCTACCATTCCATCACGCCCGCACAGCGCGTTGGGCCAGTTTTTAGGCTGAAAGCACCAGTAAGGCCATAAGGCTATGAACACAATGCGTTTCGCCGATGCAACTTGCGGAAATTCAATCGCCGCCTTTGACCACCACCCCATTTACGCAGGTCATCAGAAAAAGTCCTCGGAAAAACTCTTCGTTACGCAATTCGCCTGCGCTGTCCCAATCATTCTGACTTTTGGAAAATCAAGAAATAGAAAGAATCTTAGAGTGAAATGGTGCCCCCACACGGACTCGAACCGCGGACCTACTGATTACAAATCAGTTGCTCTACCAGCTGAGCTATAGGGGCACTTGGTGTCGATTAATGCCTCTTGTTACGGACTTCAAGACAGAATTTTGCCGCCGCTTAACGATTTTCTGTATTCATGGCACTGGGTCTGGCCCAGAGAATTTACTCCGCCTGGTTTGACTGTGCGGAGTACAGCCTGTAACCCAACAGATAATGTGCACGAACGCGAGGGTAAAAACCGAATATGCAGGTTGCAATCCACGCAGGTGCTGCGTTCACCGATGAAGGTCTCGTATTGCGGTCCCTTCAACGCAACACCGGCGCGTTGCATCAAAATGGTGCATCCGTATTTGGCCCGCGCCGTTATCGGCAAATTTTCGAACCCGCCTTTGCTGCCATTGAAAACCAGGATGAAATCGGTGCCGCAAAGGAAATGCTTCGGGCTGGGTTGCGATCGGCTCCGAAGGTCGATCGTTTGATTTACTCATGCGCCAGCTTTGCAGGCGATGTTGGAAATGCACTGGACGACGGGCAGCTATACCCAAATGCGGGACGCCGAATGGAGTTGCTTGAAAAGTCCTTTCCTGACCACGAAATTGAGCTTTGTATGGGTTTTTTAAGCCCTGGCAGATTTATTCCCAAAGCTTTGATGTCGCTACCTGAACAGAGTCGCCTCGACAAAATGCGAAGTACCGATATCAGCTGCCTCAGCTGGATCAGCATGGTCGAGGACATCAGAGATCTTGCGCCCAATGTCAAAATCACACTCTGGAGCAATGAGGACGCACCTCTGATCTGGGGAGATATAATCCGTGCAATCGCGGCCCTCCCCCCGGACAACACGCTGGTTGACGAGTTTGATTTACTGCTGTCACTTCTAGACGATTCAGGCAAATCCAAAGGTCTGGCATTGATTGATCAAAGCCTGGAACAGGACGAACATTTGCGTGACGACCTTGCCACGGTTTTGGAGGAACACGCCAAAACCGAGCTCACAACAGAAGAGCTTGATCTGCCAGATTGGAGCATGGAAATCGTCGACGCGTTTGCAGAATTATATGCGCAGGACATGGACCGACTTGGGTCCATGCCCGGAGTGCAGGTTCTAAGACCTTGAGTCTATAGCGGGAAAGCAGCCGTTACATTCCCAGCGCTTCTTTGTACATTTCCAACACCGCCTCTTCCTCGGCAATGTCGTCTTTGTCACGTTTGCGCAATGCGATCACTTTCCGCATGACCTTGGTGTCGTAGCCCCGCGCTTTTGCCTCGGCCATCACTTCTTTTTGTTGCTCCGCCAAATCTTTCTTTTCCGCATCCAGACGCTCGATCCGTTCGATGAACTGGCGCAGCTCACCCGCGGTTACACGGTAATTCGCGGCGGCCTGATCTTCGGTATTCTCTTCCATCTAAGTCTCTCCCAGAGGCTGGTTTGTCATGCTGAAAAGGTGGGCAACAAGCGGGATACATCGGTGCGAGCCAAGCCGCAAGCATGCAAAAAACCAGTCTCGCTTGTGCGGGCCAGCGCGATCAGTTAAGCGCTCAGGTCAGACGTTGAAAGATGGAAAACGATGTTCGAATTCATCACCTGGGGCGGTGCCGCCCTGTCACTTATCGGCCTGGCTGGGCTGGTTTGGTGCATTCTGCATGTCATGAAAGCCCGCAAATCCGGCCTGTCTGACGATGAATTGCGCGCCGTTGTTCAACGGGTGCTGCCCTGGAACATGGGCGCGCTCTTTTTGTCGGTGATAGGTCTGATGCTGGTTATACTAGGAATCTCGTTCGGTTGACTGCGGCCATCAAACCGGCAGATTGTCGAAACGCGCTTCCATAACGTCCTCGCACAGGGCCGCATCCAGGCGACGCAGGCGCGCAGGAACCTCAACACCCTGCAGACGCATCTTCTCGATGACCTTTGTGACACTGGGCTGAAGGGCAAGGCGGGTATCAACACTGGCGCCCTTCAGTTTTTTCTCAAGTTGTTCGGCTTCGGAATACAAATCTATTCTCGGCATATCCATCCTCCCAAATGTCATCAGTTACCTATAGTTTAGTAACGGTTTTAAGACTTACATCACTCAGTTATTCTATCGCGCGAAAATTCGCCCGACCGCCCCCTAACATCGGCGCGCTTTCGCAGGATGCCAGAATTTTAGCCCAACTTTGCCGCTTCTGCCTTGACCGGCATCAAATCACCAAATGTTGATTGCTTCACATTCCGTTATTAATATATGACTAAGACCTAACCGGCGGAGGAAACCATGACGCCCAAAGTGAAAGCATTTTTTGACGCCGAGACATTCACGGTGTCTTATCTGGTTCAGGATCCTGAAGGCGATGCCTGCGCGATCATAGATAGTGTTCTGGATTTCGATCACGCATCCGGCCGGACCAATACGCGATCTGCGGATGAGATCATCGGATATGTCCAATCCAATTCGTTGCGAACCGAATGGATTCTGGAAAGCCATGTCCATGCCGACCACCTTTCAGCAGCCCCCTATTTGCAGCAGAAACTCGGAGGCAAGATTGGCATCGGTGATCAAATCGTCGCCATCCAGGAAACTTTCGGGAAAATTTTCAACGAGGGTACCGAGTTTCAGCGCGATGGTAGCCAGTTCGACGCCTTGTTCCGCGACGGCGACGGATTTCATGTCGGCCAAATGAGAGGGGACGTCTTGCACACCCCCGGGCATACGCCCGCCTGCATGACCTATGTCATCGGCGACGCGGCATTTGTCGGAGACACGCTGTTCATGCCGGATTTTGGCACCGCGCGATGCGACTTTCCCGGCGGATCGTCCGGAGATTTGTACAACTCGATCCAGAGGATCCTTTCACTGCCGGATGCGACACGCATCTTTGTCGGGCATGACTACAAAGCTCCTGGGCGGGACGAGTTTGCGTGGGAAACAACTGTTGAAGAGCAAAAAGCCTTGAACGTGCATATCGGGCAAGGTCGACCTATCGAGGAATTCGTTGAAATGCGCGACGCCCGCGATGCCACTTTGGCCATGCCGCGGCTGATCCTGCCCTCTTTACAAGTCAATATGCGGGCGGGTCAGATGCCGCCTGAGGATGAGAATGGCGACGTGTTCCTGAAACTACCAGTGAACAAACTTTAGACGGCTAGAGCCGAACTTCTTGGGGGAACAAATCAGTGTATTCAGAATGGATATGGGGACTGGTAGGCGGCCTGTTGATTGGTCTTGGCGCAGCAGTTTACCTGCTTGGAAACGGTCGTGTAATGGGGGCGAGCGGTATCCTGGGAGGGCTTGTCGATCGCTCTGACCGCTCGGCCGAGCGGCTGTATTTCCTCGCTGGGATGATTGGGACGCCGTTGATGCTAAGCCTGTTTTTGTCGCCGGGGCCGCAGACAAACCTGACCTCGAATTTGACGGTTGTGATCGGGGCTGGGCTGCTTGTCGGTATCGGGACACGAATTGCCAACGGGTGCACCTCTGGACATGGGGTGTGCGGCATTTCCCGGTTTTCGGTGCGCGGGATCGTGGCAACGATCCTTTACATTGCGGCCGGGGCAGTGACGCTGGCCTTGTTTCGCCATGTCTGGGGGTTGATCTGATGCGCAATCTGATATCGCTTCTTTCGGGCTCCTTGTTCGGAGCAGGCCTGTTGATTTCCGGCATGACTGACACAACCAAGGTTCAGGGGTGGCTGGATATTTTCGGCAACTGGGATCCGACACTCGCATTTGTGATGGGGGGAGCCATTGTGCCCATGATGATCGCATGGAGGCTGGTTCCAGATCGCAAACCGCTGTCGGGTGGGAAATTCCCGACGATGGTTCAGCATGAACTGGATCGCCGCCTTATCATCGGATCGGTCATGTTTGGCATGGGATGGGGATTAGCGGGACTGTGTCCCGGTCCAGCCATCGCGTCTCTTACGTATGGCGGAACCGGAGGCGTTGTGTTTCTGGTTTCCATGCTCGCAGGGATGTATGCCGCTCCTGCCGTAGGTGCAAAACTGGACAGAACCGTAAACGCGACCTAAGCAGTAGCCATGGAGATTCGACCGATAACCCCCCGCTATGCCGTCTCGCCGCAAATTTCGGTCGAGGATGTTCCCACTATTGTCGAGGCAGGCTTTGTCAAAGTGATCTGCAACCGGCCGAACAGCGAAGTTCCCGAGGATCTCCAGTCAGATGCTATCGGACAGGCCGTGCGTGCTGCCGGGTTGGAATACGAAGTGCTAGAGCTGACGCATCAGACCATGACGCCCGAAAACGTCTCCTTGCAACGTGACCTGGCAGAATCCTGTGCCGGTCCGGTACTCGCATATTGTGCATCGGGCACGCGTTGTTCTGTGATCTGGGCATTGGGGCAGTGCGAAAGCATGAGCACCGAAGACATCCTTCAGGCGACGACCAAGGCAGGCTATGCGTTGGACAACCTGCGTCCAACCTTGGAAGAAATACGCAGATCAGTGACTTGAGCGTCTGCTAACTGCCTTTCAGCGCGCTTTCATCCCCGGATAAACCAGCCAGTTGAGATATCTCGGCAACCATGTGTTCCGAATTCTCGAGGTTCAATTCTGTCCCCTCTTGGCCCAGCGCGCCGGGGGAAAATGGCATTATTTCCTGCCCGTGTTCGGTTGGCCCCTCTTCGTGTATACTGGCTGAACTCGCCTCAAGGAACTCATTTGCTTCGGGCTGGGAAAATGTCTGAGTTTGGTAGGTTTCGTTCAGGCGCACCGCACGCAGCCCTCCGCATTGGCCGAGCCGTCCGATCGCGGCCCGGCTGCGGTCGATCGCCACAATCTCGGTACGATCCAGCCGCGCCCCGATCAATGGCAACACATCCCCCACCGCCAGTTCTGTCAGCGTCGCCAGAGACAAGGGCATCCGGCAGACCACCGTATTCAAATCTGCCCTCAACACGCCCGATGCCTGATCAAGCCTGCCCTCTGGCTCATCATGAATCACCTCCGTCTCGGCCGTTTCAGCCGGTCGGATGGGCAACAGTACTGAAAGCTGACCTTGTCTCAGCCCACCGCCAAGTTCGACTGTCAGTTCAAAAACTCGGTATTCCTCTTCCACCATCGCCAGGGTCAAAGTTCGCAGATCTGCAAGGCGCGAAGCATATTCAAAACCGATCAGGCACATGCGGTCACTCGCCGTTTCGACAAGTGATGCCGCGCGGGACAGCCCCTCTTCGATCCAAGGGGACACCATGGCCGCGTCCGTATCGGTGAACCCCCGCGCAGAAGGCGCTTCGGGCATCACCTCGCCTATTGTCTGAGCCTGCACGACAGCCGACACTAACCCTATATCCATGCAGATCGCAGCCAAGCTGTTGTCAGAGCCTGAAAAGAGCAGCAATATCCAATCCTCATCCAAAGACTGTATCAGCCCACCTGGTGGCCGACAGGATTGTTTGGCGCCGATAACCGACAACGGCATCTGCAAACGATCTTCTGCCGCGCGAGCAAAAGCCAGACGCAGCGCACGTAGGATCGAGCGAGGCTTGTCACCCTTTTCCTCCTGACTGATCGAAAGCTTGCGCGCCAGAGCCGCGCTGACAGATTGCGTCATGCCTAAAACCGCTGATTGTTCCTGCATTCTCTTTCAGGTCTAACCCGGCGATAGTTACCAACCTGTTTATACAGCCGTCACTGCGCAGCCTGTCGGTAGGCCTGTGGCAGCCTGACCCGGAACGCAGCCCCACCATGGCCGGGCAAGTAGCTGATATCGCCCCCCAGTCTTTGCATAATCTCACGGCAGATCGCTAATCCCAGCCCCGCACCACCTGCCTTGTCGCCTCCGACGCGGGCAAATTTCTCAAAAACCATCTGCCGGGCATCTGGAGGAATGCCAGTGCCGTTATCAGCAAAATCAATGACGACCTGCCCCCCGACATCATGCGCGGAAATCGTCAGAACCGGTTCTTTGGCATCACAATATTTCTGAGCGTTCGAAATCAGGTTGATAAACACCTGCCCCAGACGGTCCAAATCCGTATGCAGGAGAACGCGTTCGGAGGTTTTAGACCGCCGAACGGTCAGTCTTTGGCTGTTTCCAGCCAAGGCGCTGGACACGGCACGGTCCAAGACCGACCGCAGGGTGTCACCGCTCTTGTTCAAATTGACTCGTCCACTTTCCAGAACACTCAGGTCCAGCAAGTCATCCAGCAGCCGTGTCAACCGAAGCGCCTCGTCATGGATGATGGCGGCGTAACGCGTTCTCTCTTCGCTGGTCAGACCTTCGGTATCCCGCATGATCTCGGAAAACGCCCGGATCGAGGTCATGGGCGTGCGCAATTCATGGCTGACTTGGCTGAGGAACCCGTCCTTCTGTTCCGAAATTTGCGTCAGCTTGGTGTTCGCCTCGCGCAGTTGGCGCGCCGTACGGCTGAGTTCAGCGGATTTCGCTTCCAGTTGGCTGGAGTATTCCAACATCTGCGCGGATTCGTCGGCCACGGCGAGCAAATCCTCGACCGAAACGGAGGAACCACCAACAATCTGCCCGATCATCGCATGCGCTGTCGCCGCCCCGACCGAGCCGCTGAGTTCACGTTCCAACCGCTCCAAAAACCCAGGCGTAGGTTCGGGCAGGCTGGAACGCCCACCCTGCTGTTCCGCCTGCGCCTGAAAGAACTCTTGCGCCGGACCTGCGCCCAAAATGCGCTGGGTCATGATCATCAGGTCTTCGCTTTGCGCTACCGATCCGGTCCAACCGCGCAGCGCGACCGAATGGTCGAATACGTTGACGAATTGCGCCCCTTGCAAACGTTCGAGCGGGCTTGGAAAACTCAGCAAAGAGGCCGCGCAAAATGCCAATGTGTTCAGAGAAAGCGACCATAACACCGCGTGCACCATCGGGTCCATTCCGTCGATTCCGAACAGGGCCTGCGGGCGCAACCAGCCCCATCCGAACGGCCCGTTCTGCAAGACGCTATCCGACATAATCGCGCTGCCCATTCCCGGCAACAAAAGCGTGTAGATCCACAACAAGAATCCCACAGTCAGTCCGATCAGAGCCCCTGTTCGCGTCGCCCCGCGCCAGAACAGCCCGCCAACCAGCGAAGGCAAAATCTGGGAAATCCCGGCAAAGGCCACCAGACCAATCGAAGCCAGCGCGGCCCCGCCGCCGGAAATGCGGTAATACGAGAACCCAAGCACCATGATCACGGCGATTGAAATCCGCCGGGACAGCAAAACCACATTGCGGACATCACCGGATACGGCGCCAGTGCCCTCCTGCCGGCTAAACCAGATCGGCATCACGACGTGATTTGACACCATGGTCGATAGGGCCATTGCCGTGACAATCACCATCGATGTGGCGGATGAAAAGCCGCCAATAAAGGACAGCATCGCCAGCCATTCATTGCCCTGCGACAGGGGCACCGTCAGCACGAACAGATCCGGATTCGATCCTTCGGGCAAAAGGTCCAATCCTACGACCGCGATTGGCACGACAAAGAGACTCATCAACAGCAGATACAGGGGGAAGGCCCATGCGGCTGTCCTCAGATGCCCTTCATCGGCGTTCTCCACCACCATCACCTGAAACATCCTCGGTAGACACACAAAGGCCGCAGCCGATAGAAAAATAAACGTGGTCCAGCGTCCGGCATTCACATTCCACTGCCCGATCTCAGAGGCATCGATGCGGTCCATCATCGGACTGACTCCTCCGGCTATACCCCAGACAACGAAAATGCCCACGGCCAGCAGCGCAAAAAGTTTAACGACAGATTCCAATGCGATGGCCGTGACAACGCCATGATGGCGTTCGTTGGCATCCAGATTGCGGGTACCGAACAGAATGGCGAACACCGCCAGCCCCGCCGCAACCCAGAACACACTGGACCCTTCGCGGTAAAGACCGCTTGGGTCGGCCTCGGCAAAGATTGAGAATGACAGCGTAATGGATTGAAGTTGCAGCGCAATATAGGGTGTCCCGCCCAACACGGCCAGAATTGTGACGCAAATCGCCAGAGTGTTCGACTTGCCATAGCGAGACGAAATCAGGTCAGCGATTGAGGTCACCCTCTGGCTGCGGCCAACCCGAACCAGCTTGCGCAATCCCCACCACCAACAGATCATGACCAGCGTGGGGCCCAGATAGATCGTTACGAACTCCAGCCCCGACCGGGCGGCGTTCCCTACCGCGCCATAAAAGGTCCAGGCGGTACAATAGATCGACAGCGACAGCGTGTAGATCAACGGAGATCGCAGCCACGCCCCCCTGCCCGCCGCGGCCATTCTGTCGGCGGCGAATGCGACGCTGAACAACAGCACCACATAGCCCAAACAAACCAGGATCAGCACGTTCAGCGTTGCCATCAGTCTTGACCTGGCTCGGAATCATCGCCGGTTGATATGCGTCTTGCGGCGAACCCAAAGAGAACGCTGGCAACGATCAAAACCGCCCAGCATGTGAAGATATAGAGAATCGCAGAAGACAGCGGCACCCCGTCCGCTGCATCTCCCCCACGCGGCCACAGCAACGGAATCGCTATCAGCGCGGCCCCCAATATGGGCAATAAACGGGCGGCGTCGGTCAGCCTGCGTCGGCGGTAACTTTGACGTTCAAGAAACAGCGACGGCCGCGCACCAGATGGTTGGCGGTCGTCCTGCATGCTCATGACCGCGAGGCCTGCGCGTGCAAATCGCGGACGGCGGTCAGAACTTCTGCATTGGAAAACGGCTTTGTCATGAACCGGCTGACCCCGGCATTTTCAGCCATCTCACGATCTTTCGATTGGCCACGAGCCGTTAGCATCAGAACCGGAAGATTTCGCAGTTCTTCGAGTTCGCGCAAGTCGCGCAAAATCTCCATCCCGCTTTTGCCCGGCAGCATCACATCCAGAATCACAAGATCCGGCTTCGCGCCCTGTATCACCAGCAGCGCATCCGTCCCCTCAGCATGCGTTTCAACCTGCCATCCCTCGCGGGTCAGCAAAAACCGAATGGCTTCAGCAATGTTCGGCTCATCCTCGATCAACAGAACCTTTCGGCTCATATATTTCATTCCTCCCCGAGACGGGCTGCACCACTGTCAACCTGTCCGAAACAGCTTATGCGCAGTGTCACGAAGCTGTCAAAAACCTTCGCTCAGAATCGAGGGCTCTCGGCGCGATTCACAGTCCTTATTGGGACATACACGGCAACTTGGGCCAACATGGGCAACCGCCTGACTGCCCTGAGGGCTTTCTTCGACGGATCGAACCAGCATGACCGAACGATAAACCGGCGCATCGTCATAGCCGGAAATGGATTGCGGCCAGGCATAGGCATAACAATCGAATTCCGCAGCCGTTCGCCCCAACTGGACGATCCGTTTTCGGATCGGAACCAGCGGCCGGTTCAGCGCCTGAAACAGCGGCCACAGAGGACACGCCTCGCCGAATCTGGGCATGGCAAAACCGGGCACCGATTTGCTGAACAAAATGCTGCCCGAGGCATCACAAATCACCAGCCCGGTCGGGCGCGACAAATACCCTTTAGGCAAGGCGGCCAGCCGCCTCAGTACGCTGGCAACGTCGACTGAATACTCTGCTGCCAAAAGCAAAGGATCTGTAACTCCCCGATCCAAAGCCCTTTTGAGCGCATCCAGAGGCAAAAGCCGAGCGTCGGATTCGTAAACGTCCAGAATATCCCGCGCCACTTTTCGCGCGGCAGAGGAATCAATCTCATTCAGATTAACATCTGCGCTTCCGCCTCCGGATTCGATTTCCGGGAAATGGTGATCATGCCTGTCAAAAAATGCTTCGACATCTTCCAGAGGGACCCCGCGACGATCCTCGGCCCCCTCGGAATCATCCAGATAGGCCACCAGCGATTTGGAGCTATCGGCCAGGCGTTCGGCATCCTGGTGCAGGTTCCGGTGGAATCGGTCTTGCCACTCGGGTTCAATCTCTTGCGTTTCAGCAAGAATGGCAGCGGTGGAACGAATCGCGGCGGCTGTCGAAAGGACCTCGTGCATGGATGCCGCCAGATGCGGATCGTGGGTCAAACGATCCGACAGGGTTTCAATCGTTCGCTCTAACGACACCACTCGGCTGTGCATTTGCGCCAAAACGCCCGCCCACCCTGGAAACCTACTTGCGAATTCCTCAAGCCCGTCCACTTCGGCTTTCTGGCCAACTGCATCTGCCGCAGCCTCGCGCAGCGCAGAAATCAGCGTCGCCTCGATCCCCTGGGTTAGCACCGAAGGCTCAACGGTCAGAGCCGCAGCGATATCCACCAGCAGCTTTCCTCCGATCCTGCGGCGGTTATGCTCGATCAGGTTCAGATAGGATGCCGAGATTCCAACCTGCCGTGCAAGCTGGGCCTGACGCAATCCTGCGATCTGCCGCCTTTCGCGAATACGGCTGCCTGTTAACGTGTCCCGCAAAATTTCCTCTTTTTCCGCTGGCTCCTTTGGTCAACCTCAGAAGCATTTTCAAAACTATTATTTAAATATAAGTCTTTAGCAATTAATTTTCTTGAGCAATTTACTTTCTTCACAAACGCATCCCGCAATTCCAAACACCCGGTCCGCGGTATAACCCATTTGCATATTTCGAAAATCACAGGCCTTCCCCTTCTATTTTCGGAAAAACACCTGCACCATGGACATATGAGCGACCCAGCCTTTGAATATGCGCCGATCGGATTGGTCGAGTTGGAGAACCGCGTGATCCGCCGGTGCAATCTGCAGTTCGCACGCACTTTCGGCGGTGAAGAGGCCGATTACCGCAACATGCCCCTGCTACACCTCTACCCTTCTGTCGCAGACTGGGAACGTATCGGCGCACGGAGCCTGCAAATCATGCGCGACACCGGATATTACACGGATGAGAGGGTCATGCGTCGCCGCGATAGCGACTTATTCTGGTGCCGCGCGCGTGGACGTTCGCTAACGCCTGAAGATCCATTCCGCCATGGCATCTGGAGTTTTTCGGATATTTCAGAGGAACGCCCTCTGGTCGAGCTAACCAGCCGTGAGCGCGAGGTTGCCATTCTGTCCTGCAAGGGCTTGTCGGCCAAGGAAATCGGTGCGGAACTGAACCTGAGCTATCGTACAATCGAAGCCTACCGTGCGCGGCTGCTTGAAAAATTCGGGGCACGTAAACTGCCTGAACTGGTTGCGAAACTCTCCGGAATGCCGCTGTAACGCTGTTTACCACTGGTAATCTTCAGCAAAACCCCCATCTGACAGGCCGAGACTGTGCTTTTCATGGCCGTACGCTTAGCTTATAACGCTGCGTAATCAGACCAAAGCCCGCGCGAAACAGACGGGCCAAAGGGGAACCGTCGAGGACACTCATGACAGATACCAAACACGAAGCGGATGTGGCGTTTATCAAGGCACTGGCCGAACTGCTGCGGGAAAACGACCTGACCGAGTTGCAGGTAAAGCGTGATTATGGCGAAGATGACAGCTTGAACGTACGCGTTAGCCGCATGTCACCCGTCGCCGCTCCGGTCCAGGTTGCGGTCCCGGCGGCCGCGCCAGCCGCAGCCCCGGCAGCCGCACCTGCAGCAGCTGAAGCACCCGCAGCAAGTGACGATCCAGCCAGCCATCCGGGCGCTGTGACTTCGCCCATGGTCGGCACCGTGTACATGCAGCCTGAGCCGGGTGCGCCGTCCTTCATCTCCGTCGGTGCCAGTGTTTCCGAAGGCGACACGCTGCTGATCGTCGAAGCGATGAAAACCATGAACCACATTCACGCGCCCAAATCCGGCACTATCAAGCGTATTTTGGTGGGTGATGGCGATGCTGTGGAATTCGGCACTCCTCTGGTCATTGTTGAGTAAGGCGGCCCCATGTTCGACAAGATCCTGATTGCCAACCGAGGCGAGATCGCCCTGCGCGTCATCCGCGCCGCACGCGAGATGGGGATTAAGACAGTCGCCGTCCATTCAACCGCAGACAGTGACGCGATGCATGTACGCATGGCGGACGAATCGGTCTGTATCGGCCCCCCGCCCAGCCCTCAAAGCTATCTGTCGGTGCCTGCGATCATCTCAGCCTGCGAGATCACTGGCGCTCAGGCGATCCACCCGGGCTACGGCTTTTTGTCTGAAAATGCCGAGTTTGTGCAGATCGTCGAAGATCACGACATCACCTTCATTGGCCCCACCGCTGAACATATCCGCGTGATGGGGGACAAGATCACCGCCAAGGACACGATGAAGGCCTTGGGCGTTCCCTGTGTGCCTGGTTCAGATGGTGGCGTGCCGGATCTGGCCGCAGCCAAGCGGATCGGTGAAGAATTCGGCTATCCTGTCATCATCAAGGCCACCGCCGGTGGCGGCGGACGCGGCATGAAAGTCGCGATGAGTGCGGATGAGATGGAAAGCGCCTTTATGACCGCGCGCGCCGAAGGCAAAGCCGCATTTGGTAATGACGAGGTCTATATAGAGAAATACCTGACCACACCGCGCCACATCGAGATTCAGGTCTTTGGCGATGGCAAGGGCCAAGCGGTTCATCTGGGCGAGCGCGACTGTTCCCTGCAGCGCCGCCACCAAAAGGTATTCGAAGAGGCACCCGGCCCCTGCATCACCCCCGAAGAACGCGCAAGGATCGGTAAGGTCTGTGCCGATGCGGTTGCCAAGATCAACTATATCGGTGCAGGTACGATCGAATTTCTGTACGAAAATGGCGACTTCTATTTCATCGAGATGAACACCCGCCTACAGGTCGAGCACCCGGTCACTGAGGGCATCTTTGGCGTAGATCTGGTGCGCGAACAAATCCGCGTTGCCGCTGGTCAGCCAATGTCATTCGGTCAGGATGATCTGAAAATCAATGGTCACGCCATCGAGGTTCGGATCAACGCCGAGAAATTGCCAAACTTCTCACCCTGCCCCGGAAAAATCTCGGCCTACCATGCGCCGGGCGGTCTGGGTGTGCGGATGGATTCAGCGTTGTATGACGGGTACACGATCCCGCCCTACTACGACTCACTGATCGCCAAACTGATCGTGCAGGGCCGCGACCGACCCGAAGCACTGGCCCGTCTCGAACGCGCATTGGGTGAGTTGATCGTGGACGGAATCGACACGACGGTTCCCTTGTTCCACGCGCTTCTGCAAGAAAGTGACGTCCAAAGCGGTGATTATAACATCCACTGGCTGGAGCACTGGCTTGCGGAGAATATGGCCGACTAACTCTGCTGGGTCGGAAGGTTGCCGCTTTCCGACCCTGAGGCGCCTGGCATGAGCCTTTCCCCGGAATTACTGCTCCATGGATATTCCATCGGTATCTTCCCGATGGCTGAACATCGCGATGATCCGGACCTGTTCTGGGTTGATCCTAAGTTTCGCGGCATCTTCCCTCTGGACGGATTTCACATCTCACGCAGCTTGGCCCGCAGGATTCGGAATTGTGGGTACACGGTGTCAATCAACAGGGATTTTGCCGGCGTTGTTGATGGCTGCGCTGATCGCACGGATACCTGGATCAATCAGGAACTTCGCACCCTTTACCAAAAGCTGAACCAATCCGGTCACGCCCATTCGCTGGAAATCTGGGACGGCCCGAATTTGGTTGGGGGCGTTTATGGCGTTACTCTTGGCGCTGCCTTCTTTGGCGAAAGCATGTTTTCCCGACGCAAGGATGCCTCAAAAATTGCGCTTGCTTATCTGGTCGACCGGTTGCGGTCCTGCGGGTTCAAACTGTTCGATACACAGTTTTTAACCGCGCATCTCGCCTCGCTCGGCGCGATTGAGGTGCCGCGGGCACAGTATCGGAACGCGCTGGAAGAGGCAGTGACTATTGCAGCAGATTTCTCTGCTGATCTCGATCAATCGCCGGATGGCGTGATACAGCGGATCACCCAGACGTCATAGCGCGAATGATCAAGCGCATTCAGGGCTGGCGAGGTGGCAATCATCCACCCGTCAAACAGCTGATCCGTTCCGCCTTGTTCCCAAATGGTCAGGTAGGCAAACGCGTCCCCTGTTGGGTTATCTGCAGGATAGCGGCAATCACCCAGTGCGACATCCAGCCCAAAGACTGTCTTGGATTGGCCGTTTTGCAGTTCGACATCAACGGTCTGGCCATTGACCTTATCCAGCCCTCTGAGCATTGCACCCGGTCCAGATTGAACCTTTTGCTGTGCCGCTACCCCAGAGGCTGCCAGTATTGCCGCGATCAGAGCATATCGCTTCATTCGCCGCCATCTCCGGCGACGAACTTAACCAAAAGCGAAATCAGGCTGACTGCGCCCTGTGTATCCTCGACCTGATCGCCCGGTTCAAAGTTAAAGAGCGATCCGCCTGGCATGACTTCTACAAAGTTACCACCCAGCAACCCTTCGGATGAGATCACGATAGCACTGTCATCGGGGACTAAAATTCCATCAGAAATCGCAAAAGTCGTGTCCGCCCGGTAGGTTTCCGGGTTCAGGGCCACTCCTGTCACGGTGCCGATTTTGACCCCGGCAAGCCGCACGTCCGTTCCGACGCCGACGCCTTCGAGCGAGCGGAAAGAGGCGTTAAGCTCATAACCAGAACCGCCCTGGGACAGGCCTGTCGACTGGCTCGCATAGACGCCAAACGCTATTGCCCCGGCCAGGACGGCGCCTCCGACCAAAACTTCTGAAACTTTGTAAGATGACATTGCTCGCCTCGTCTTATTCCGGGTTCCAGGCCTCATAATCCGAACGCTCGACCGGATCCGGGCGGCGCAAAGACCCCGCCGGTGCATAAGCAAGCGCGGTTCCTGTCAGGTTTTCCTGATGCGGTTTTTCCCAGGATTTATGTGCCAGAGGTTTATCGGTTGGCGGTTCGTCCCAGGTGCGGTGCAACCAACCGTGCCAATCGGGATCAACCCTGCTGGCCTCGGCCTCGCCGTTGAAGATCACCCAACGCCTGCTGTCATCCGCGGTACGATAAAATATATTGCCTTCATTATCTTCACCGACTTTCACGCCTTTGCGCGCGGTGTAAATCTGGGTGTTCAGGGTGGCCCCGTTCCACCAGGTCACGGCGCGCAAAAGACTGTTCAGGATTCCCATCGGCTGCCTCCGGCATTTTTGTCTCTGCAGATATGGACCAAAGGTCCGCCAAGGTCCAGTGCTAGGGTAACGTTGCGCATCAATCCGGCAAAACTGCGGTCACTTCAATCTCGATGCGGTCCTCTGGCGTGATCAGGTTGCATTCGGTCACTGTCGCCGCCGGCGGGTTTTCACCAAATGCCTCAACCAGCAAGGGCCAGCACAGTTCAAATTCCGACATGTCCGGAAGGTAGTAGTTTACCCGAACCACATGCGCCAAATTTGATCCAGCCTCATCCAAGGCCTTTTCAATCGCCTGCAGCGCGGATTTGCACTGTCCGATGATATCTTTGGGAATGATTTCGCCTTGTGCGCAGGTTCCGGCAACAAAGACAAAACCGTTTGCAACCACTGCCCGGCAATAGCCGACTTTGGCCTCATATTGGCCGCCCGAGGAAATTCGCCTTATCGTCATCCTGCCCTCCCAAACACAAAATGGCGCGGGATCACCGCGCCATCTGTTGCAATTCAAATTCAGTGATTACCCGGCCGAAGCCGATTCCGCCGCATCCGCATAGATGATCAGCGGCTGCTTGTCCGAGGATACAGCCTCTTCATTGACGACAACTTCGGTCACGTTCTTCATTCCAGGCAATTCGAACATTGTGTCCAGAAGGATGTCTTCAAGGATCGAGCGCAGCCCACGAGCACCGGTCTTGCGTTCAATGGCGCGTTTGGCGATTGCCTTGAGCGCATCGTCGGTAAAGCCCAACTCGGCATCTTCCAGTTCGAACAGACGCTGATACTGTTTGACCAGCGCGTTCTTGGGTTTTGTCAGAATGGTGACCAGCGCATCCTCGTCGAGATCCTCAAGCGTGGCCAGAACTGGCAGACGTCCGACAAATTCCGGGATCAGACCGAATTTCAGCAGGTCTTCAGGCTCCAGCTCTTTGAAAATCTCACCCACGCCGCGGTCATCATTGTCCCGCACATCGGCACCAAAGCCCATGGCCGAGCCTTTGCCGCGCTGTGCGATAATTCTATCCAGACCCGCAAAGGCACCACCGCAGATGAACAGGATATTCGTCGTGTCCACTTGCAGGAATTCCTGCTGCGGATGCTTGCGTCCACCTTGCGGCGGAACACTGGCGACGGTGCCTTCCATCAGCTTCAGCAGCGCTTGCTGCACGCCCTCGCCCGACACGTCGCGCGTGATCGAGGGATTCTCGGATTTGCGCGTGATCTTGTCGACCTCATCGATGTAAACGATGCCGCGCTGCGCGCGTTCGACATTGTATTCGCTGGCCTGCAACAGTTTGAGGATGATATTTTCGACATCCTCGCCCACATAACCGGCTTCGGTCAGCGTGGTCGCATCGGCCATGGTAAAGGGCACATCCAGAATGCGCGCCAGAGTTTGCGCCAACAACGTCTTGCCGCAGCCTGTCGGGCCGATCAACAGGATGTTGGATTTGGCCAGCTCGATATCGCTGCCGGCCTTCTGAGCGTGATTCAATCGTTTATAGTGGTTGTGAACCGCCACTGACAGAACCCGCTTGGCCGTAGCCTGACCGATCACATAATCGTCCAGAACTTCGCAGATGTCTTTCGGCGTCGGCACTCCGTCAGAAGATTTCAGCCCGTTGGCTTTCGTCTCTTCGCGGATGATGTCCATACACAGCTCGACGCATTCATCACAGATGAACACGGTCGGACCTGCAATCAGCTTACGCACCTCATGCTGGCTTTTGCCACAGAAGCTGCAGTAGAGCGTGTTTTTGCCGTCACCGCCTGAATTCGTCGCCATGATCTACCTTTCGGGCTCCATCCTATGCCCCTTGCGGGGCCGCGCTTGCGCCTGTTCGTGCAGCTTAGGCCAGCACTGTGGCGGCTACAATCTCAAAATACCCCCCGTATCGGCGACACGAGGGGTCTGGGCTTAGCTCTCTTCGCCGCTCATCTTGGCGCGGTTTTCAACGATCTCGTCGATGTGACCCCATTCCTTAGCCTCTTCCGGGCTCATGAAGTTGTCACGGTCCAGCGCCTTTTCAACGGCCTTTTTGGTCTGTCCAGTATGGCGTACATAGATATCATACAGGCGATCCTTCAGCTTTTGCGTCTCAGCTGCGTGGATCATGATATCACTTGCCTGACCCTGATATCCGCCACTGGGCTGGTGCACCATGATGCGGCTGTTCGGCAGGGAAAAGCGCATACCCTTCTCACCACCGGCCAGCAGAACCGACCCCATCGAGGCCGCTTGACCGATCACCAATGTGGAACATTTCGGTTTGATATACTGCATTGTGTCGTAAATCGACAAACCGCTGGTGACCACGCCACCCGGCGAGTTGATGTAGATCGAGATTTCCTTGTTCGGGTTTTCTGCCTCAAGGTGCAGCAGCTGAGCAACCACAAGATGGCTCATCCCGTCGTGGATCGGGCCGTTGATAAAGATGATCCGCTCTTTCAGAAGGCGCGAGAAGATATCATATGCGCGCTCACCCCTGCTGGTCTGCTCAACGACCATTGGGACAAGCGTGTTCATGTATGTGTCAACGGGATCGAACATAAGAAACCTGCCTGCTTTGCTATGGATCGGGACACTACCCGAAAATCTGTTACCTGAGTCTTAGTATCGCCACAGTGGGGCTGCAAGGGGTGCAGGAAACTTCATGCCCTGCAAATGCAAATAGATATTCAGCGGTGACTAAAGCGATACGCTCTTCAAAGTCGAAATCTGCGTCGAACTCTCACAAGTTCCCCTTTTCCCCTCACCTCATTTTGATTCATGCATATGAGAGTAAATGTTCATAACTAGCTGACTTGCGACCTTCTCCAGGCAGCAACACAAACAGGCGCCCAAAGTGTGGGCTGGTAAGGAAACAGAGGATGGCCCTTCCACAACTTTCACAGGAAACATCTCCGGAAAATTTCGACAAAATGGTTGAGAACGCAACGCATGCTGCAAATTTTCTCAAGGCCATCAGCCACGAAGGGCGTCTCATGATCCTATGCCACCTGGTATCGGGAGAAAAGTCAGTAACAGAACTGGAAGAGCTGCTTTCGGCGCGGCAAGCGGCTGTTTCGCAACAACTGTCGCGGTTGCGACTTGAAGGGTTGGTGACGCCTCGCCGCGAAGGCAAGGCGATCTTTTATAGACTTGCCGATGAACGGCCACGCCGGATGTTAGAGGTTGTCTACGAACTCTTTTGCAACGAAGAATAAGAGCAATCCGCTGTCCCGGCTACTTACGACTTACTTTTGGAACAGTCTTGATAGCCGGCGGACATGGCCATTAACAAACTATCATAGTGCGAAATTCCCGTGTCAAAACTCACGCCTACGGGATCCAATTCAAAGATCGTGGCCCCGGTTCCTTCGATCGCTGTCCGTACCAGCCTTGTGTCAAATTGCGGCTCGGAAAAGGCACAAACAATTCCTTCATGCTCAACTTTTTCACGCAAAGCCGCCAATCGCGCCGGCCCGGGAGAGGACGCATCGCCAAGACTGACTGCGCCGGATGACTCCAGCCCAAATCGCTTTTCGAAATACTGATAGGCATCATGAAACGTTATGAATGACAGCGTCTGCATATCTGTCAGATCTGTCATAATTTTTTCTTTCAGCTCAACCAGTTCCCGATCTGCGGTTGCAGCGTTCTGCTGATAAGTTTCGGCGTTTGAGGGGTCCGCCTGTGAGAGTGTTGCAGCAATCACTTGAACCCAGATACGCGCATTCTCGGGATCCAGCCAGGCATGAGGATCGATCCCTTTGTGATCATGGTCATGTTCGTCGTCATGATCTGCGTGGTCCGCATGGTCGTCATGATCTGCGTGGTCCGCATGGTCGTCGTGATCTGCATGGTCATCATGATCCGCACCATCGGTCGCATCGCGAAAATCATAGAGTATCGTTCCATCGGCATCCAACAAAGAGACATGCAGTGCATCCGGCGACAGCGCACCCAAGGGTTTAGCCAGCCAAGGGGTCAGCTCTTCTCCAGTCCAGAATACGATCTCGGCGGACTGCAAAGACCGCGCCTCAGAAGGCCGCATCGCGTGATCATGCGGAGACGCGCCGGGTGGAATGATCAAGCTGGGCTCACCCACGCCGTCCATCACCCGGGCGACCAGCGAATGGACAGGCGCAATATCGACGGCCACGCTTGGCGCCTCGGCGATTGCCTGGCCCGCAAACGCAAGTGAGCACGCATATAGTGTAGATCGGAACATTTTCCCTCCAAATTGATATGTTATTACATTCGTTGAGCGCTTGTTAATCCGGACGTTATTACATATCAAGTTCAAAATAATTGGAGCCCCGTCATGAGCACCGTTGGATTCAGACAACACGATCACGCCCACTGCGTTCACACTGCGCTGTCTCAGGCCGAAAACAAGTGCAGAACAAAGCGCCTGCAGTTCACCACTGTCCGACGCCGTGTTCTTGAGATCCTGTTGGAAAAGCACCGAGCAATGGGCGCATATGATATCCTGGCTGTGCTAGCTGCAGAAGGGCTCGGGTCGCAACCTCCGGTCGCGTATCGTGCACTGGATTTCCTTGTGCAAAACGGGTTCGTGCATCGTATCGAGCAACTGAATGCCTATACAGCCTGCGCCCACCCGACCCATGACCATGTCCCCGCGTTTCTGATCTGCAGGTCCTGCAAAGCAGTGGCTGAAACGGAAACCGAGCTGACACAGGGTCGATTGGGCGCTGCGGCGAACACCTCGGGGTTTCAAATCGAACGAGTAGTGGTCGAGGCCGAGGGCCTATGTCCCGAATGCGTAGGGTCGGCGGCATGAATACCCCCCTTATTTCATTGAAAAACATGTCCATTCGGATCGACGGCCGCACGATCCTTGAACATGTGAATGCGGCAGTTTCCGAAGCAGAGATCGTAACCATTGTGGGGCCCAACGGATCTGGTAAGTCGACTCTTTTACGGGCGATCATTGGGGCCATTACCCCATCAGAAGGCCAGGTAAGCCGCGCACCCGGCCTGCGCATCGGTTATGTCCCGCAAAAACTGGCTTTGGACGCCGCTTTACCGATGACCGTGCAACGTTTCCTGGGCTTACCCAAACGGATCTCGGCCCGCAAAGCGCTGGATGCACTAGAACGAGCGGGCGTCCCGGATCTGCGCAACCGGCAAATGACCCAACTTTCGGGCGGTCAATTTCAACGAGTTCTGCTGGCGCGCGCACTCCTTGATGATCCTCAGGTCTTGCTTTTGGATGAAGCGACGCAAGGCCTGGATCAACCGGGTGCAGCTGCCTTTTATCAACGCATTGAGCAGGTCAGACGCGACCTTGGTTGCGCGATCGTGATGGTCAGTCACGATCTGCACGTTGTCATGGCGGCCTCAGACCGTGTGCTATGTCTGAACGGACATATATGCTGCGAGGGGTCGCCTCATACCGTCGCGGACGCACCCGAATACCGGGCCCTATTTGGCAGCGGAACCAAGGGCATGATGGCCCTTTACCAACATCAACACAGCCATTCGCACGACCATGACCACCACCACGACCAGGAAACAACCAACTGATGTTAGACGATTTTATGGTTCGTGCGGCGCTGGCGGGTATTGGCGTTGCACTCGCGGCGGCCCCTTTGGGGTGCTTTGTGGTATGGCGCCGGATGGCCTATCTGGGCGAGGCCACAGCGCACGCGGCTGTTCTGGGTGTGGCACTGTCTCTGGCGTTTTCGCTTCCGATGCTGCCGTCGATTGTGGCGTCAGCGCTTGCCATGGGGCTTACCGTCACGCTTTTGCGTGGCAAGGGGTTGGCGATGGACACATTACTAGGCGTAATAGCGCATACAGCCCTGGCCGCAGGACTAGTCACCGTCGCCTTGTTGTCCGACGTCCGGCTGGACTTAAATGCCTTTCTGTTTGGTGATATCCTGGCTGTCACCAAAGGCGATTTGGCAACCATTTGGGGCGGCGGCGCGTTGATCCTGGCAGTCATGATCTGGCGCTGGTCAGCCCTACTTGTCGCCACGCTGAACCCGGACATGGCCTATGCATCCGGCATTGACCCAAAGCGCGAGGAGGTGTGGTTGACGCTGACCATGGCGCTGGCCGTTGCCGTGGCAATCAAAGTGGTAGGGGTTCTGTTGATTGCCGCCCTGCTCGTCATCCCGGCAGCTGGCGCGCGGTCTTTAGTGAGAACCCCTGAAAATATGGCGTTCGGGGCCGCCATCATCGGATCAGCTGCCGCCCTTGTCGGGCTGTGCGGTGCGTATCTTGCCGACACTCCGGCAGGGCCCAGCATCGTCTGCGCCGCAGCTGTGATCTTTCTGGTGACAGCAGCCATCGGGCCACTTTTTCGCAAAGAATAGAATGCCGGTTCAAAACTCTGGTTCACCATTAGCAAAACTGCTACGAAAATCGGGACTTATACAAAAGGAGAGACCTATGATCCGAGCCGCACTTATTGGACTGGCCCTTTGCACACTCGCCGCATGTGAAACTGCGAAAGGCGCCGGTAAAGATATTGAAAAAGCAGGTGACGCAATTCAGGGCGCAGCCACCGAGGTTCAGGAAAACATCTGATTCCATTCGGAATGTAGCGATCAAGATCGGGCGACATACAAGATATGGTTGCCCTCTGCACCCACACCCGCTATCCTTGCGGACACAGGTGCATAGACGCGGCATTGCATTTCTGACACGATCACGGGGTTCTTGCTTAAACGCTAGAACCCCGTTCCCGTTTTAGGGGGAATTAAATCGCTGCCTGTATGAATCCGGGGCCCGGAAAAAGGAAAAGGCGTCAGGTGCGCAGACGCGGTCTTTGCACGTGCCCAAAGGACACCCCTGACGCCTTACCGGTTCGACACGCCCGAGGGACGTCTCGATCCAGTTGCTTTGTCCCCCTAAGGGGCCACAGCCGCTGAACAGAGCCCGAGGGCCCCGCACAGCACGCATTAACCTTCTGAGAGCTTGATCACCTGTTTCAAACTTGACGCCCAAATCAGCGGATCACGCACCGGTAAGTCTTTGCAGTAGAACAAAATCCTAAGATTTCCCTTCACCGCAGCGACCCCCTTGGCCTTTGCGTCCCACCCAGGATCCTAAGAACCTCTGCGGTAACCTGACTGTTACATCGCGGTCATAAACGGGCAAGAAAATAGCACTGCAGCATAAAAAATAGTCGGGGATAAACTGTTGATATCTCGCTGGAGAGTGATGTGGATAACTCTAGATTTTACGTTCCTGCGCAGAGTTGCCATTGGACAAGTGAAATTACGTGCTCGGCCCGGGATTTTGGACTCTTTCTGCAGGCGCAAACGGGCTGCACGACCCTTCTGGGGGTTTTGGTGAGCGATTGCGCCGATCCGATCCCTGATATTTCGAATCAAACCCGCCTTGAACGGGTCGCTCTTTGGCCACGGCCTCCGAGGACCGAGGCATTTTCTGACCAATCAGGGCCACCTGCCCGCATTTTGCGCTGAAAGCCTGTTCTGAATTTGAGAAGCGCTCCGACCCGGTTGGGTTACCTACTAAGCGCTGCGGCAATTCGCAGCCAGTACCCCCTAAATTCCAACCGGACCAGAGACGCTTCAGTTCACCTGGAGACCAGAGACGAGCCCGGAACTCGTTCGATCGCGCAGGCTACGCAAATTCAAGATTACATACAGCCCAAGGATCTTGCGCCAGCCCACGCAGCCAACCTAAATGAAGGGGCATTTACCGCTTCGATAGTTGAATTTGCTGTCACTGGCTCACCTCCTGCACTGGGCCTTTCGCTGGCCTTTTATACAGATTGGGTGGCTGAGGGCCGGTTGCAACTTACCTAAAGGAAGCTTCATGAAGGCTTTAAAAAAGCCTAACCAGTTTGTCGCGCTTAGGCCCAGGCCAGCGCGGTGCCGATCACGACCAGGGAAATGCCAAACACTTCGCGATGCGAGAAGTTTTCGCCAAACAGAAAGAATGAGGCGATGGCGATCAGAACGACCTCGGCCCCCAGAATGCCAGTATAGATTATGCCCAACCGTTCGTCGCGCAGCGCGGCGAGTTCGAGCGTCGCCCCGGCCAACAGGGTCGCGACGATCAGCAGGCCAAGCCCCAGGCCGGGGATTTTCCACCAGAACTTCATCGCGACCATGGCAACGGAATAGAGACCCGCTGACCCGAGGGCAATGAAGGGGATCATGGATGTGGACATCTGCGCCTCCTGCTAGGGTTTCGCAACGTAAACTCTAGCAGGCCAGCCGGGATGCGGCTGTGAGGTTGGTCACAATGGGCCGAACAGGCCTTATCCCGCGATCTTTCGGGTCACCAGATACGAAACCGGAAACGCCGCAATAAAGCCAGCTCCGGCAGCGATCAGGATAGGGTATAGCGTCGTATACCCCATCGACAGAACCGCAATGACAGCGGACCCGGCAAAGGTGGATCCTAGGAAGATATGTACGATCAGCATCAGGGGAAGCATGGGGGCCTCATTTCAGGGATTCAACTTTCGCGGATCCTAGGAGTGAGAGCGCATGCGGTCTTTGATCTGGGTCAGAGTGAGGCCCGTCTTGGAAACGGTCTGGTGGAGTGAGAAAGCAGCCCGGAAACCATCCGGGGGATGGTTTCGCTTTCGAACGGGCGGAGCCCTTAGGGCCGAACGGGCGGAGCCCTGGGGCGCAAACGCGCTTGCGACGGTCGATCAGCAGAACGGAGGGCAGCGCCGGCCCCATGGGGGCGGATCGGCGCGCCCGGCGGTGCCGCCGGAGGTGTGTATGTCGAAATACTGTTTAGAAAGGCACCGGCTTAGATAACCAATCTTGTGCTTACTTCCACGCAAACCGCGGGAAAACGACAATAAAACTTGTAATGCAGAAGCAATTTTGATTTTTCTTACCATATTCTCAACACATTTATGTTACAGTTAGGGGGATTGGAATTTGACGAGCGATCTTGACTTGAGCTTTGGAGTGGTACGGCAACCATATAAGGTAGATCACTGGGAGGTTAATCGAGAACCGATGTCAAAGTGTTCTCTGTCCACAAGTTTCGGCAAGAAGCTAGTCGATTTTAGACAGGCCAGCGAACCTGGCTTATTCCGCCATTCGGCCAAGACAATTACATATATATGGGCAATGGATTCTGGCGGCTGTATTCACGTTTCTGTGGAAGAGCTTGCCGAAATGCCCGACGGAACCGAGATTATGGGTTACCCCCGGCGTAGAGACTTTCCAAGGCATCCGTCAGAGGAGAAGAAGCTGGGCCATCCCACCCTTCTTCAAGGCGGCTCAGCTCGAATTGGAGGAGAATTGTTCTTAGACGAAAATGGTGGAAAGCTTTGCTGGTATGTGAACGTGAACTCTGGTAGGTACTGCAGATTCGCCCCGCCATCCGAGGAACAAGTAGAGAACATCTTGGTGGAATTCAGACAGCTAATCGAAAAGGAGTTGGAGCTAGACGATCTTAAAGCGGCCTGATCCAAGGATAATCATGAAACCTGAGAGACTCACATATCATTTTCATAATTTCAGACCAAGCGATCGTGCTGCTCTTCGAAATGCTGCGCAACAATTGAATGGCTATCAAATTTATGAAGCCGCGCTTCTGATATACTTGGAAAAATGGGCGAAGGCGAATTGGTTGACCGAATATGATCTTGAACGGATCGCGGTTTGGACGGCCATGCACTTAGATCAACGAGTGGTAGAAGCCATTGAGAGAATGGCTCGGCGCGAACTCTCTTCCGCTCAAACGGATCAGGCCAAAAAAACTTTCAGCGTATTTGCTGATGCACTAGCAAAAGAACGCTGCCAGTCATCGAATACCAGTCAGACGTCCCCCGTGCAGACTTCTGCTTGACGCAGCTTGATTGGCTGGGCGATTGAAACTGGGATAACTTAGCCTACGAACACAACGTTCTGTAGCGGTTGCACGCTCTGCATTCAAAACGACCAGCTTTTAACTATCCATCTTAAGCGCAGAAATAAACGCCTCCTGCGGGATATCCACTTTCCCGAACTGGCGCATCTTCTTCTTACCCGCCTTCTGCTTGTCCAGCAGTTTGCGTTTCCGCGTGGCGTCGCCTCCGTAGCACTTCGCGGTCACGTCCTTGCGCAGCGCCGAGAGGGTCTCGCGGGCGATGACCTTGCCTCCGATGGCGGCCTGGATCGGGATTTTGAACATGTGGCGCGGGATCAGGTCCTTGAGCTTTTCGCACATCGCCCGGCCCCGCATCTCGGCCCGGTCACGGTGAACCATGGTCGACAGCGCATCAACGGGCTCGTCATTCACCAGCACCGACATCTTGACCAGCGCGTCCTCGGTATAGCCGGTCATCTGATAGTCAAACGAGGCATAGCCCTTGGTCACCGATTTCAGGCGGTCGTAGAAGTCAAAGACGACCTCGTTCAGCGGCAGGTCATAGACGACCATGGCGCGGCTGCCCGCATAGGTCAGGTCCATCTGGATGCCGCGGCGGTCCTGGCACAGTTTCAGTACGTCGCCCAGGAATTCATCCGGCACAAGGATGGTCGCCTTGATGCGCGGCTCTTCGATATGGTCGACCTTTGAGGGGTCGGGCATGTCGGCGGGGTTGTGCAGCTCGATCATTTCGCCGTCTTTCATGAAGACGTGATAGATCACCGAGGGCGCAGTCGTGATCAGCTCGATATCATATTCGCGCTCAATCCGGTCGCGAATGACCTCAAGGTGCAGCAGGCCAAGGAAGCCGCAGCGGAAGCCAAAGCCCAGCGCGGCCGAGGTTTCCATCTCAAAGCTGAAGCTGGCGTCGTTCAGCGCCAGTTTGTCAATCGCATCGCGCAGGTCCTCGAATTCGGAACTGTCGACGGGGAAGAGGCCACAGAACACCACCGGTTGCGCGGGTTTAAAGCCGTCCAGCGCGATTTCTGCGCCATTGCGGTCATTGGTGATCGTGTCACCAACGCGCGTGTCGCGGACCTGTTTGATCGAGGCGGTGAGAAAGCCGATTTCGCCGGGACCGAGGCTGTCGACCATCTCCATCTCAGGCCGGAAGACGCCGACGCGGTCGACATGGTGCAGGGTGTTGTTCGACATGAACTTGACCCGCATGCCCTTTTTCAGGGTGCCGTCCATGATGCGGACCAGAACGATGACGCCGAGATAGGCGTCGTACCAGCTATCGACCAGCATCGCCTTGAGCGGTGCATCCAGATTACCCTTGGGGGCCGGCAGATGGGTGACGATGGCCTCCAACGTCTCATGGATGCCCTGCCCGGTCTTGGCGCTGACCTGAATCGCGTCGGACGCGTCGATGCCGATCACATCCTCGATCTGTTCGGCCACGCGGTCACAATCGGACGCAGGCAGGTCGATCTTGTTCAACACCGGCACGATGTCATGATCGGCGTCGATGGCCTGATACACGTTGGCCAGCGTCTGCGCCTCGACCCCTTGGGTCGAGTCCACAACCAGCAGAGAGCCTTCGACCGCACGCATCGACCGCGAAACCTCATAGGCAAAGTCCACGTGGCCGGGGGTGTCGATCAGGTTCAGCACGTATTTCTCGCCATTGTCGGCGGTATAGTCGATGCGGACCGTGTTGGCCTTGATGGTGATGCCACGCTCCCGCTCGATATCCATGCTGTCGAGCAGCTGTTCCTTCATGTCACGATCCTTGACTGTCCCGGTCTCTTGGATGAGCCGGTCAGCAAGGGTGGATTTGCCATGGTCGATATGCGCGACGATGGAGAAATTGCGGATGTGAGCGAGGTCTGTCATGGGTTGGGGATATGCGTCGGAAATGGGCTGCGGTCAAGGTAGGACGAGACCCGACGAAACCCTTTAGTTGCTAGGCTTCGATTCGATCAGACCAGCCCATTTCTAACCAGTTCAGCATTCATCCAATGCGTCTCACTTTGCACATGACCTTCACGTACGTACTTCACGAGATGAGTGGGCATGTTTTCTTCCTCGAATGCTGCTGTTTTGCGAACGACAAACCCCTCTTGTGTGTCTAGATCTAGGGCTGCAATTACATCAGCGACGACCTGAGCTGAGAACCGTCCCCGATACAGTTCGGAAACAGGGCTGATTCCAAGTTTTGTAAAGCGTGACAGCGTCGCATCCCATGGCTGAACGATTCCAGCTTTGATCCGCGCGAATCCCAAAAAATAAGTCGGCAATTCCAAATACACGATGGAATGACGTGCGAATAGATATTCGCCAACAATGCGCTCATCCTTAGTAAGTTGCGGTGCGATACCAGCTGCGAAAGCCTTCATCCAGTCTCGCGACGGGTGATATCCGGCGTCGATACTGCGAGGGTGACAGCCTTGACTGTGGATGGTCGTATTCTCACCGTCCATCTTTTCGGTAAAGACGACTTCGTCCGCTGATGCCAACTCATCAACACTCGACATGATCTTGTCATCACTCGTAGCACCGGGAGATTGCGGCAAGTGGAATGTACGCCCGTATTTCTTCAGCATTTTGGTCTCACGATAGAGTTCTAAGCGAAGTCAGGCCAGAAAACGCGACATCAATTATGTGCGCAATCACTTTTTCGCAGCACATGATTGATCCGAAATCCACTTTGATTCATACTCCGCCGCAGACCGAGAGGGGCATCAGACCCGTCCGGGCAGGCAAAAACGAGGCAAGAGCATGAAACAGTTCCTCTTAATCGCATTCTGCGTGGCATCGCTGACGGCGTTGGCTCCGGCACCGAGCGAGGCTGCGCAGATCAAACGAGCGTGTCTGGCGTCGGACCGGTCGGCGGCGACGCGGGCGCGGTGCAGTTGCATTCAGCGCGTCGCAGATCAGGCGTTGACGCGGGGCGATCAGAAGACCGTCGCCAAGTGGTTCACCGACCCCCATCAGGCGCAGGAGTTGAAGATGTCGCAGACTTCGCGCGATGATGCGCTGTGGGATCGGTATAAGAACTTTGGCCAGATGGCGCAGGCAATCTGCAACTAAGCCGGTCACGCTGCTTGACCTGATGCGCACTGCACCTCAGAAATGGCGCAGCGAAAGGTGTATCAGATGGTAATGAAAGGGCTGACCCTGCGGGGCCTTGAGGTGTTCGAGGCTTTGGCGCGGACAGGATCGGTGGCACAGGCCGCCGAGATCACGGGGCTCAGCCAGCCTTCGGTTTCTCAGCAGTTGCGCAATCTGGAAAAGGCATTGGGCACTGATCTGGTCGATCACGGGCGACGACCAATGCGTTTAACGCAAGCCGGCCGCAGCTTTCTGGCGCGGGCCGAGGTCGTGCTGGCCGAACTGCAAATGGCCCAAAGCGAACTGACCGTGATGGATCTGGGGCATCTGACCACCCTCTCCATCGGTTTGATTGACGATTTCGACAACGATCTGACCCCGCGGCTGGCGACTTTGCTGGCCGACAGCCTGACCCGGTCGAAATTCAAACTGATCACGTTGCCCAGTCTAAACCTGTTCGCCGAGCTAGAGGCCCAAAGGCTGCATATGGCTGTATCCGCGCATTCCGGAGAGGTCCTGAAGGGTGTGATTGAATACCCTCTGGTTCAGGACCCATTCATTCTGGTGACCCCAAAGGGTGTGGGAAATTCAATACAGGACCTGCCCTTTCTGCGATACGCCCGAGATCAGCTGATCAGCCGCCAGATCGAGGCGCATCTGGCGCGCCAGCAAATGGAGTTCGAGGAACGGTTTGAAATCGGCTCGCACCTGGCGCTGATGGCAATGGTCGCTCAGGGGCTTGGCTGGGCGATCACCACACCACTGGGATATATGCGTGCGACGCGGTTTCATGACGGGATGGAGGCGCATCCGGTCCCGTTCGGTGACTTCGCCCGCACAATTTCGCTTTTCACCCGCTCTGACTGGTCAGACCAAGTACCCAAAGAGGTTGCAGACATGATCCGACGGCTGATGCGGACCCAGATTGTTGATCCGGCAGTCGCGCAGGTGCCGTGGCTGGGCGGGCAGTTGAAGGTGATGAGTTAGTGTAGGGCACCGCAGATATTGGAAGCATATTTACCAACGCGCCGTGTGTTTCTGCCACCAACTTCATACAGAACTGAACCAGGGTTAGCTTTGCAAACCAAAGCAACCGCTCGACGAATCTCTGCTACAGCAGTCGCAAACCTGTGATAGCAAAATGGAATGGCAACGATATCAACACAGACGAGACCAACTATTCCCTATCCGATTGCGGTTGCCGGCGTTCTTTTCGCCTCAATTTGTTTCGGGTTGGTTCCTTATTTTAGCCGAGGGCTGACCGAGCAAGGCGTCGCGCCTTATGCAGTCGCGTTCTATCGCTACATCGTTACGGCAATTCTGCTGCTGCCTGTTCTTTTTATACACCGAAACGCTTGGCGCGAGATTGTTTGGGGGCTTTCGGCAGGCGCGGTAATGGGCCTTGGATGGATTGGATATGTGACGGCGCTGGAGACATTACCCGCATCGACTGTGGGCGTTCTCTATATGACCTATCCGGTTTTCACGCTGATCATTGCCTGGGCTTTGTTCGCCGATACACCCACAAGGCGCGCATTGTTCGCCTCGGGCCTCATTACGTTGGCGGCACTCATTGCAGGATCGCCCGCATCTGTTCCGATACAGCACATACCAACGCTTCTGATGTCGCTGGCAGCCCCAATCGGGTTCGGCTTCGGCATATGTGTCTTGGTTCACAGGTTGTCCCGCATCGCACCGCTTGCGCGCATTGCTTCGGTTTCCTTGGGATCGGTTCTCGGGCTGTTGCCGCTGATGTTGAACGCCGATGTTGCCAAGTTGCTCCCGCAAGGGCAATCCGACTGGATTTTGATCGTCGGAATTGGCCTGGTCACAGCGCTTGTGCCACAGCTCATTTATACGATCTGCTCGCCGTTGATCGGCGCTTCTCAAACTGCGGTCGTCGGCAGCATTGAATTGCCGACAATGTTTGCTGTGGGCTTTCTTGCCTTTGGCGAAGCAATCACAACACCACAGGCCGTAGCCTGCGCTTTGGTTTTGGGTGCGATTGCGATCACCAGAAGCCGGACGACACGCACCTTATCCACTGTGATTGCGAAAGAACCAAACAGGTGAGCTTGGCCCCGATGCAGGCGTCGATTGATTTTACACCTGAATGTCGAAGACATCAGAGCATTTACAACTAAGCCCTCAGATGTGCGTCAAGACCTGCGACGGCCTTTTCGATCAAATCCAGCGTGCCCTCGAAATCACGGGTGTAATACGGATCGGGCACATGATCCGCGCCTGTCTCAGTAGCGAAATCAGTCAGCAAGCGAACCGGAGTTTTGTTGCCACGGGGACGCAAGTTTTCAATATTGGTAAGGTTCTCTGCATCCATTCCGATGATCAGGTCAAAGCGGTCAAAATCTTCGGCCACGAATTTGCGCGCGCGCAGATCGCTGATGTCGATACTACGGTCATGAGCAGCCTGCTGCATTGGGCCATAAGGCGGGTCTCCGATGTGCCAGCCAGAGGTTCCGGCGCTGTCGGTGGCATGATGCGGCGCACGGGCGCGAAAGGCACCTTCGGCGGCCGGAGACCGGCAGATATTGCCCAAACAGACGAAAAGGATACGGTGTGTCATACAACCGGGTGTAACGCGTGAGGCGGAAATGGAAAAGATCGTCATTCTGACCGGTGCCGGGATTTCCGCCGAAAGCGGGCTGGGCACATTCCGCGACGAAGGAGGTCTGTGGGCGCAGCACAGGATCGAGGATGTCGCCACGCCCGATGGCTTTGCCCGCAATCCGGCGGTGGTGCAAAAGTTCTACAACGCGCGCCGTGTGCAGGCTGCACAGGCGCAACCCAATCCGGCCCATACCGCGCTGACCCATCTGCAACGCAACTGGCCCGGCGAGGTTATCATCGTGACCCAGAATGTCGACGGCCTCCACGAAGCCGCAGGATCCGAGAATGTGATCCATATGCACGGCACCCTCGCTGGGGCCTTATGCACCACCTGCGATCACCGCTGGGTCGCCCCGCCCGAGATGTCGGTGGGTGAACCCTGCCCCGCCTGCGGTGGCCCAACCGCCCGACCCGATGTTGTATGGTTCGGTGAGATGCCCTATTTTATGGACCTGATCTACGATCACCTGGCCAATGCTGCAATCTTCGCTTCAATCGGCACCTCGGGTCAGGTCTACCCCGCCGCAGCATTTGTGCACGAGGCGACAATGTCAGGCGCACGAACCGTCGAGTTGAACCTAGATCCGTCATCCGGCGCCTCGAGTTTCGATCAGGTGATACTTGGCCCTGCATCCGAAACCGTGCCACGCTGGGTTCAAAAGCTGCTGCGCGAATCTTAGCCCGCCAGACCGGCACCAAAATTATTGATACGACAATCGAAATAAGAGGCTCCCATGACCGACCCCCACCACACGCGCGAAGAAATCCTGGACGATTCCAGTATGGAGGGCCGCGATACATTTGGCGACCAACTGGCAAATCTGTGGTGGACCTTCCTGTTGCGCGGATGTCTGGCCGGAGCATTGGGGATCGCCGCGCTGTTTTGGCCAACGGGCAGTATCTCATTGCTGTTGCGACTGGTCGGCCTGCTTTTGGTTCTAGATGGCGGCCTGACCCTACTAGGCTTTGGACGGCGCGGATTGATCGGCGGCGTCGGCATCGGGGCACTGTTGATCGGTCTTGTCCTGCTGATCTGGCCCGAGGGTGTTGCGCGGCTGACATTTTTCCTGCTGGGTGCTTGGGCGCTGATCGTCGGCATCGGTTCGTTGCTGGCATGGCGGCAGATACCCAGCAACAACCCGGATGCCGTGATGGTGCGAAACTCGGGGATCATTGCGCTGATCATTGGGTTGGTGCTGTTGTTCTGGCCCGGCAGTGGCATGGTCGCACTGGGGTGGGCCATTGCCTTTTCCGCTCTGGCTTTCGCCGCCGTGATGTTCTTTCTGGCAGCGCGCTTCAAACGGGCGCATGACCGCGTTTCGATGCGGGTTGTTAACCGTTGAAGCGATAGGCAAACAGGCCGGGCAAAGCCCGGCCTGACGCGTGGATGACGGCCGCATAGCGGCTTGAAGGATGACGTGACCTTAGTTCGAGTGGGCGCTCATGTCTTTTCGTTCCAGATCAACCGGCACGTCGATCTCAACCTCACCGGCTTTTTCAAAAACCAGCGTTACAGGCACAGTTGCACCATGTTCAAACGGAGCAACCAATCCCATGAACATCACGTGATCGCCCCCGCGCTTGAGCGCATGCGCACCACCGGCTGGGATGACGAATCCCTCTTCGACATGGGTCATCTGCGCCACGCCGTTGGCATCGATCAGATGCGTGTGCAGCTCAACCCGTGCAGCCGCCTCCGATTCCGCGCGAACAAGACGGTCATCCGCCTCGCCCGTGTTCTGAATCACCATAAAGGCCGCGCCCGCTTTCGCCGTTTTGCCGGCGGAGCGCGCATAGGCATCTTCTAGTGTGATGGTTTCCTGCGCCATTGCAGTGGTGGCAAATGCGGCCGCAGCCAGGGTTGCCAAAAGTTTGGAAGTGAGGGACATTGCGCCTCTCCTATGTCAAGTGTCTGAAAAAGTTAAATTTAATCAGGCTCTTGCAGGTGGCGCGCGGGCGGGCTGAAACGGAACGGGCGCTGCTATTAGGCTCCTGTCGCCGCGCTCTAAAAATGGCCCGGCATAACTTGGTGCATCGGGCAGCACATGTGAAACGACAGCAATAGCACCCAGCAACGTCAGCGCATAGTCGGGGCAGAAATGCGGGGGCTTTGCCGGTTGCCCCTCGGCATCCATATAGATCACAACAGGACCAACACCAGTACACAGCACCATCTGCCCGACTGCGGTATCAACGCCACGCGACGCAGCCACCCCTTGACCGGTCAGAATGACCAGCAGAGACAGGGCAAATGATAGAAATCTGTTCCGAAAGTGTTTCATCCTGCCTTCGGTATACGCCCGAGACAAAAAGGGCTTCAAGCACAATCGAATGCGCCAGAAGCCCTCGGGTCATTTTGGTCAGTACGAGGTCAGTTGTCCAATCCAGGACGTTTGACAGACCCTTTGGTCAGGCTGGTATGCAACCTGTTCACCTGACGCTGCATCCGCACACATGTCCCAAACGTCTTGCCAAAAAAGGCCGCCAACAGGGAGAGGGAATCAAAGGATTTGAAAGACATGAGATCGAACTCCGCCAATAGAATATGAACAAACATATTCAAACATCAGAACACTGTATGTGAACAAGATCACGCTCTGACGGCGAAATCGTCTAAACTCAATCAGACAAAAGAAAAGACCCTGCACCGTTCGGGTACAGGGTCGAAATCTTTGATGAAAAAGAACGTTTAGACCGCAGCTTGAGCCTTGGCGATTTCTTTTTTCACTTTCAGTGCGTTGGTGGACAGCTCGTCATCCTTGGCTTTGGCCAGGAACGCATCCAGACCACCACGGTGGTCAACTGAACGCAGGGCAGCGGCCGAGATACGCAGCTTGACGCCACGACCCAGAGTTTCCGACTGCAGGGTTACGTCGTTCAGGTTGGGCAGAAAACGACGACGAGTTCTGTTTTTGGCGTGGCTGACATTGTTGCCAGTCATCGGGCCTTTTCCGGTCAGTTCGCAACGGCGCGACATGGTTTCTTCCTTTGTATCTGCGGGCTGGGTACAGGACCCGTGGCCAAATCACAAGGGGCGCAACCCGAAGTCGCGCCCGAAAACTGGTTGGATGCGTTTAGTGGGAATCACAGGAAGGGTCAAGACGGGCCGTGCGAAATCTTTGCACCCATCTTAAACTCTATAAGACCTAGGCGCCATTGCGTTGAAGCAAGGGTTTGTTGTTCTTCAAATGCCGCTGGATCAGGTGGGACTGTTGGCGTCCACATGGTATGAACCGGGCCGGGTTTTCACCATGATTTTCGATCAGTTCCGGAAAGATCTCGAAAATTTCTTGCCGCGCCTCCGATCCGAGGGATTTCAGGGCCTCGACTCCGGTGAACAGGCTTTCGGTTGGGGCATCTTCGGCAAAGATGACATGATGGCGATCAAATAGCAGGTGAAAATACTCAACCGATTGCACGGCCTCATCGATATAGATTCCCGGCAGTGCGGTCAGTTTGATCGCCGGAATCAGAACTTCGGTGGTGCCGAACATGCGTTCCGCGATTCTGGACTGCACCAGCATCCTGTGCTGGCGTGAGACCAGAAGATCGCGATGCGGCAAACCCTCGCCCAGCGCACCTGCAAGGATTCGTACCGGCAAGAGCCTGGGATTTACCAGCAAGGCGGCGCGGTCAAACTGTCGACGACCGATCCAGCGTATAGGCTGAGGGTCGCACCCCATGGTCGGGACCATGTCCCCGATCCGCAGCGCTTGGATTGCTTTCATGCCGTCATGCGTCAGGATGTGCGTGTCACGGGTAAAACAAGGAACGCCACTTCCGTTCTCAAAGGCAGAATATGTGACCGTGATACCGGATGGTAGGGTGAACGTCCCGCTGGACAGGGTATAGCCTACGCCATCTACGACATTAATGACGCCAAAATTGGTATCGGTGATGACGGTACCCACCGGCAAGTTCAACGTGTCGGTCCCGCCACCACCCCGCAAATCGCCACTAACGCTGGTGCTGGTGAAATTCAGGGTATCGTTGCCGCTCCCCAGCCGGATGTTTCCAATACTCGAGCCACTGATATCGACAGTGTCGTCATCCGACCCGCTGGCAATCCTGCCACCAATGGTGCTGCTGGTGACGGTGATCGTGTCGGAGCCGGCATTGCCGATGACATTCCCGGTAATCGTGCTGTTATTGATATCGACGTCGTCGTCGCCACCCCGGCCGCGGATATTATCAATCGGAGTTCCAGCCGGTGAACCGTTCAGGGTCCCCGTGTCATTGTTAACGTCGATATCGTCGTTGCCGTTGGTCCCAGTAATATCGGGCATAGCTGACGGTTCCCGCATATCCGGCCTGGCGACTGATGCGCGGCCTTAACCTGAGTTTGCATCAAGTTTGGGTCAACTTGCAACCTATGGGCGATAACCCACCGATCCGAAATCAGAAAGAGAATGAGATCAAAGGCTTGAATAAGGCCTTAGCCAGCGACTAAAGCAGACAACATATGTTCCGCCGCAACCGACGGACTGAGCTGACCAGTGCTGACCTGCGAGCCCAGACGCTCCATTTCCGAGCGCGCTTGTGGAGTCGTCAGACGTGCCAGAAGGGCAGACCGAACCTCTTGTTCGAACCAATATTGTGCTTGCGTGGCGCGGTTGACCTCCCAGTGGCCATTTTCACGGCGCCATTTACTGAGGGACTGCATCTCCTCCCAGGCTTGAGCCAGCCCATGTTCCTCGACCGCTGAGACAGTCATCGCCTTGGGAAATCCTTCCGGGTCCTGGGGTCGTTTACGCAAAAGACGCAGCGCCCCGGAATAGTCGGCGCAGGTGCGAGTGGCGGCAGATTTCAAGTCACCATCCGCCTTGTTGACCAAGATCATGTCGGCCATTTCCATGATACCGCGCTTGACGCCCTGCAGTTCGTCACCGCCCGCCGGGGCAAGCAACAGCATAAACAGATCCGACAACTCGGAGACAACCGTCTCCGATTGCCCGACACCAACCGTTTCGATCAAAACAACATCGAACCCAGCGGCCTCACATAAAGCGATGGCCTCACGTGTGCGGCGGGCAACGCCGCCCAGGTGCGACTGGCTGGGTGATGGACGGATAAAGGCGTTTTTCTCGCGGCTCAGGCGTTCCATCCGGGTCTTGTCCCCCAGAATGGACCCGCCCGACCGAGTTGAGCTGGGATCTACTGCAAGAACTGCAACACGCAGCCCCTGCCCTGTCAGCATCATACCAAAGCTTTCGATGAACGTGGACTTGCCGACGCCGGGCGTTCCTGACAATCCGATCCGCAGGGCCTGGCGGCCCTCTTTGGTCAATCTGGTCAGCAGTTCCGTCGCCTGCGCACGATGATCGGCGCGACCGCTTTCCACCAGCGTGATACCACGGGCCAGCGCGCGCCGGTCTCCGTTCAAAATCCTGTCACTCAGGCTGTCCAGTTCCATTTCGCCCCCAATCAGTTGCGGCAGTTCTAGTTGCCGTCCCAATGAGGGGTTTGTCCAGACCAGAGCGCACAAGAATTTACCTCTGGGATATGCGCTCTCCGGGCATAAGAGACGGAACTGGACCTTGTCGTACCGTTGGCGGATAAAGCCCGCATGATACGCCTGCCCATCGACGACGCCATTCCTGACCTTCTTGCCGCCCTAAAGGCTTCGGGCCGCGCAGTGCTGCAGGCACCTCCGGGCGCGGGGAAAACAACACGAGTGCCGCTGGCGATATTCGAGGCGGGGCTATGCGATGGCAAGATCGTGATGCTGGAACCCCGCCGCTTGGCGGCCCGGGCTGCTGCTGAGCGCATGGCCGATACGCTGGGACAGCGCGTGGGCGACACAGTTGGTTATCGCGTGCGGGGCGAGGCGAAGGTATCGAAATCGACCCGGATCGAGGTCGTCACCGAAGGTATCCTGACCCGGATGCTGCAAGTCAAACCCGATCTGCCCGGCATTAGTGCGGTGATTTTCGATGAATTCCATGAACGGTCTCTGAACGCGGATCTCGGCCTGGCCTTGTGCCTTGAGGTCGCCGGGGCATTGCGGGACGATCTGATCCTGCTGGCAATGTCGGCAACGCTAGACGCTGAGCCTGTGGGACGGTTGATGGAGGCTCCCGTTGTTACGTCCCAAGGGCGCAGTTACCCGGTCGAAACACGTTGGCTGGACCGACCGCTAGGACAACAGGCGCGAAAGCTGGACGCATTGGTCGATCTTGTAGTTCAGGCCGAGCGCGAAACAGAAGGTGGGATGTTGGTGTTCCTGCCCGGAGAAGGCGAAATCCGCCGGGCAGAGGCCGCCTTGGCTGGCCGGCTATCCAGCAAAGCTACGGTGCGACCACTATTCGGCGCGATGCCTTTTGCTGCCCAGCGCCAAGCGATTGCACCGGTCGAAACCGGTCGCAAAGTGGTTTTGGCTACGTCCATTGCCGAAACCTCGTTGACCATTCCAGACATTCGCGTGGTCTTGGACATGGGACAGGCTCGGCGGGCGCGTTTCGATCCGGGTTCGGGTATGTCCAGACTAGTGACCGAGCGGGTGACGCGCGCCGAGGCAACGCAGCGCGCTGGCCGCGCTGGTCGTGTCGCCGAAGGCAAGTGCTATCGCTTATGGTCGAAGGGCGAAGAAGGCGCGCTGGCCGCCTATCCCCCGGCCGAGATCGAGGCAACCGACCTGACCGGGCTGGCGCTGGAACTGGCACTTTGGGGGGCGGACCCCGAAGAACTGTCTTTCCTGACCCCTCCACCCGAGGGCACGATGACAGAGGCACGCACGTTGCTGATGATGCTGGACGCGCTGGATGGGAAGGGACGGATCACCGACCACGGGCGGTCACTAGCGGCGCTACCTCTGCACCCGCGATTGGGACATATGCTGGAACAGGTCGGCCCCGCCGCCGCACCTTTGGCCGCTCTCATGGCCGAGCGCGATCCCTTACGGGGTGCTCCGGTGGATATGTTGCTTAGGCTCGAAGCCATGCGAGATATGCGCGCCTTTCAACGCAACCGTGTCTGGCAGGTCAACATTGGTGCGTTAGAACGGATAAAAACCGAGACCAAGCGGCTGCAAACCAAAGGCAACCTGTCCGACTTCAGCCCAGCGGCAACAGCCGCACTCGCCTATCCCGATCGCATTGGACAACGGCGCAAAGGGGATGAGCCGCGTTATGTGTTGTCAGGAGGGAAGGGTGTTGTGCTGGATGGCAGCGATACGCTGGCTGCCGCGCCTTATCTGGTTGTGACCGATACCGATGGCAACCCCCGCGAAGCAAAGGTGCGCATGGCCGCACAGATCTCGGAAAAGGAAATTCGTGACTTGTTCGAGGATCAGATCACCTGGATCGAGGTCTGCGACTGGTCAAAACGTGACCGCCGTGTCGTTGCGCGCAAACAAGAACGGCTAGGCGCAATCACGTTGAGTGATCGTGTTTGGAAAGAGGTTCCGGACGAAGCAGTTGCATTGGCGATGCTGGATGGCGTCCGTGATCTTGGCCTGCGACTGAACGGGGCCGCTGCGCGATTGGCGGCACGGGTGGAACTGGTCCGGACCGAAGGCGCAGAGCTGCCTGATTTCTCGATCGAGGGGTTGACCGACACGCTGCAAGACTGGCTGTTGCCGATGCTTTCCGGCGTCCACAATGCTGAAGACTGGAAACGGTTCGACCTGTTGCCAGCGTTGCGCGCCCGACTGGACTGGGCCCAGACGCAGGAACTGGACCGGCGCGTTCCAGGGTCGTTTGAAACTCCTCTCGGGCGAAAGGTGCCGATAGACTATGGCGGTGCAGTACCGGAAATCTCGGTGCGGCTGCAGGAACTGTTTGGCGTAACGCGCCATCCGGTCATTGGCGGTGAGGCCCTCAAGATCACGCTTCTTTCACCGGCCCAACGACCCATCCAGATCACGCGCGACCTGCCCGGTTTCTGGGCTGGGTCATACGCGGATGTGCGCAAAGATATGCGCGCGCAATATCCCAGACACCCTTGGCCCGAAGATCCGACCAAGGCCGACCCCACCCTGCGCGCAAAACGTCGAAATTAGGCGGGCGTCGGGAATTTTCGTCGAAAATTCTTGGCGTGAAGATGCGGAAAGCATGGCGATTCCGGGCGTTCATTGAAGATTATCTGTTTCATTGCTATGTGGGCTGCTCAGGTAAAACCCGGGTTCGCGAACGACAAACATGACAAAATGGCTGCGAAATATTTGGGAAGAGGTCGCCCGGCCTCTGTTCCTGCGCCCCCATCGGGTGCAGTTTGGCGCCTTGTGCACCCGCGAAACACAGGATGGGCTGCAGGTTCTTTTGATCACCAGCCGGGACACCGGACGCTGGATCATCCCCAAAGGTTGGCCGATTGATGGCCTGGATGGCGCCGAGGCTGCCCGGCAAGAGGCCTGGGAAGAAGCCGGCGTGCGCGCCCAATCCCTATCCAAAGACCCAGTTGGGCAATATACTTATGACAAGATCCTGAAAGACGGGGCCAGCCAGACTGTGGTGACCAATGTCTATCGGATCGAAGTGCAGGAACTGGCCGATATCTACCCCGAGGCCGAGGAAAGGACCCGCGAGTGGGTTTCGCCCGTGATAGCGGCCGAACGTGTTCAGGAACCCGAACTGCGCGCTTTGCTGCTGCAGCTGTGACACCTCCACAAAAAGTGATGACGCCACGGTTGCTCGTCTGAGCGAAACCGTATAGCCGCGGGTGTTCTTTTGGAAACCGCCCGCAATAGCCTGATGTCGAACCCAAGCTCCAAACTCCGTTGGCAATCGCTGGACAGCGATCTGGCGCGCATCTCGCGCGTTGAGTATGCCAATGCCCATGTGGCACGCCCCATGCTGGCGCCGGGTATCGCCTTCGCCTTTATTGCGCTGGCCGGGCTGACGGCCGCAGTGGTTTTTGGGCGGGCTGATGGCGGGTTGATCGTTGTCGCGGCAGCGGGTTTTGGGGCCTATATGGCCATCAATATCGGCGCAAATGACGTTGCCAATAACATGGGCCCCGCTGTCGGGGCCAACGCGCTGACCATGACCGGCGCAATCGTCATCGCCGCCATCGCAGAAAGCGCGGGGGCCTTGCTGGCAGGTGGGGATGTCGTGTCGACGATTTCGAAAGGGATTATAGACCCGGCATCGGTTCACGACAGCACCGTCTTTATCTGGGCGATGATGGCGGCTCTGATATCTTCAGCCATGTGGGTCAACTTGGCCACTTGGGTCGGCGCACCGGTGTCGACCACACACTCTGTCGTGGGGGGCGTCATGGGGGCGGGCATCGCAGCAGCTGGCCTAAGCGCGGTCAGTTGGACCACGATGAGCGCCATTGCCGCCAGTTGGATCATCTCTCCTGTGCTAGGTGGAACTATTGCCGCTGGCTTTCTGGCTTTGATCAATGCCAAAATTCAGTATCAGGACGACAAGATCGCCGCTGCCCGCCGTTGGGTGCCGATACTCGTTGCTGTCATGGCTGGTGCCTTTACCACCTATTTGGCCGTCAAAGGCCTGAACAAGCTGGTCAAAGTTGAGCTTGAAGTCGCTTTGCTGTTCGGTCTGGCCACCGGATTTCTGACATGGCTGGTGACAGTCCCTTGGGTGCATCGCAGATCAGAAGGACTAGAAAACAGAACGAAGTCTCTGAAAACGCTGTTTGGGCTACCACTTATTATTTCAGCAACATTTCTTAGCTTTGCCCACGGCGCCAACGACGTGGCAAATGCGGTTGGTCCGTTGGCGGCAATCGTGCATACGGCGCAGTTCGGGGATTTCGCTGCACAAGTCGCAATTCCAACCTGGGTGATGGTGATCGGAGCGCTGGGAATTTCCTTTGGGCTGTTCCTGTTTGGCCCAAAATTGATCAGGATGGTCGGCAGTCAGATCACCAAGCTCAACCCAATGCGTGCATTCTGTGTCGCCCTTTCTGCGGCGATCACTGTGATCCTGGCCAGTTGGCTGGGCCTGCCCGTCAGTTCCACCCATATCGCAGTGGGCGCGGTCTTCGGAGTGGGCTTCTATCGCGAATGGCATGCCGAGCGGCGCAGAAAGAACGCGAACCACCAACGACTGCCCGAGCGGCGCCAAGCACAGGAAGAGAAAAAACGCCGGAAACTCGTCCGTCGCTCGCATTTCATGACGATCGTGGCTGCCTGGATCATAACGGTCCCCGCTACCGCAGTGTTATCAGCCGCTATCTTCTGGACACTGACGGCTTTTCTCTAACCCATCAGCTTCGGATTTGCTCGGGAGTAAGCGGGGATTTTGGGTTCTGTGCAATCTTTTCGCGAACCTGCGCGCAGATTGGGGTCGCAATGCCTTGCTGCTCGCCCAAACGGATGATCTCGCCTTGCAGACTGTCGATTTCCGTTGGGCGCCCTGCCATCAGGTCATAGGCCATAGAGGTGCGCGCCGAGGGGTCAATGCTCAGCATCCGGGAGGCAACCCGCAAAAACAAGGGCGTCGGCAGGCGCAGGATATACGGTGTCATCCATGCGGGCAGCGGCGTCATTGACACAATCGGTTGACCGGCGGAGTGTAGCACGGTCAGAGCCTCGGACATCTGATCTGCCATCAGTTGGCGCCAGTTGCGGTCCAGCAACTGCTGTTTCAACGTCAACCCGGACAGCGCATTCAGCGCGTTATTGAGATTGATCACCAGCTTGCCCCATTGGACGGCTTCGATCTGGTCACTCTCTGACACCGGTAGGTCGGGGCCAGTCAGCTTTGCTCCCAAATCGCCGAGGCCGGATTGGATAACGATTTCACCAGAAGTCGCGCGATGAAATCCGCCGGTATCTGTCGGTACGACGTTGAACGGCACCATACCGGCGCGGACATCGTGGTGCGGAAGCATCGTACGTAAGGTGCCTGCGTTTTCCAGTCCATTTTGCCAGGAGAGGATCACAGCGTCTGGAGCGTGTTTCCCGATATCCTTCGCCATCTCTTCCGTCGCGCCGGTCTTTACCGTGACAATGACTATTTCAGCATCACTCAGTTCCGCCGGATCTTCGGTCAGGGACAGGTTGGTCACATGACACCGCAGGCCTGAAAAATCTGTGACCATCAGCCCCTTATCCCGGATCGGGTCGAGGATTCGTGCCCGCCCCAACAGGGTGACATCGTGACCGGATCGGGCCAGCAAAGCCCCGCAGTAACATCCAATGCTGCCCGCCCCCGCGATTGCGATCCTCATGACGCCCCTCCCCTTCGGCCAAAGATTGCCGCGATCCGCCTGTCAGACAAGGCCAACTGACGCCAGGTCAGCGCGCGCGCCTCGGACGGGTGCGTTCAAGGTCTTCTGAAATCGGGATGAAGTCTTGATCGTCCCCCGGAGGCAGTTGAAAAGCCCCTTTGGCCCAGTCCGCCGTTTTCCATTCGCGGGTGGCTGCTTCTATCTTTTCCTTTGAGGACGACACGAAGTTCCACCAGATATAACGATCCTCGTTCAACGTCGCACCTCCAAGCAACATTAGCCGCGCACCCTGCGGCCCTGCCTGAACGGAAAGGCGATCCCTTGGCCGAAACACCATCATACGACCTTGGGTGAACTGATCGCCGGCAATCTCAACCGTTCCTTCCGTCACATAAACACCGCGGTCCTCCTGATCATCAGGCAAAGGAAAAGAGGCCCCGGGGGCAAGCTGCACGTCCAGATAGAAGGTTTCAGACAGTGTCGTGACCGGGCTGCTTTCACCATAAGCCGAGCCAAGGATGAGACGAGCGCTGACCCCAGCATCCTGAATATGGGGCAGCGCAGATTGTTTGTGATGTTCGAAGTCCGGTGCAATATCTTCCTGGTCCTCTGGCAGCGCGATCCAGGTCTGAATGCCAAAAAGACTGTGTCTTTTGCTGCGCGTTTCCTTGCTGGTGCGTTCAGAATGGGTCACGCCACGTCCTGCAATCATCCAGTTGACCTCACCGGGATAGATCATCTGATGGGTACCCAAGCTGTCACGATGCTCAAATTCCCCTTTATACAGGTAGGTGACCGTGCCCAACCCGATATGAGGGTGTGGCCGAACGTCTATACCGCCTTCTGTGATGAATTCTGCAGGGCCGACCTGGTCAAAGAAAATGAACGGGCCAACAAGCTGTCGTTTGACCGAGGGTAGCGCACGGCGCACCTCGAACCCACCCAGATCACGTGCGCGAGGAATGATCAGTGCCTCTAAAGACGGGTTCTCAGTCAAACGATCGGGGTTGTGAGACGGGTTCCAGCTCATTCCAGTTTCTCCCTTTTTCGGCAGGTAACGGTTCGCCCCTGCAAGATGCAGGCCGCTGCACCTGAAAGAAACCTCAATAATTGCACAACTCCGGTGGATTTTTGTCCGTTATGACATATCATTAATGTTATTACATAACAATTCTAACAGAAATTCCACCTGAGAAAAGAACCATCCAAACAGCTCGCTACCCGATCACCTGTTTGACAGGGAATGCAGGGCATTTTTGCTGCCCTGCAAAGGAATGTTGCTTACGACTAAAGAAGGTGTCAGTCGCCGTGCTTCAGATAAACAAATTGCCAAACACAATCACGCCAGGCGTTTGGCATAAGACGCACGGTTCAGTTCGACCTCTTGCACCGTGATGCTGCCAACCTCGGGCATGGCAACAGTCAGAACATCCAAAACGGTAGCGTTCAGTTCAGCTCGCGTGGCCTCATCCCGGCCCTGCATCAATAAAAGCGTCGCATGGACAAAGGTCTGCGGTTCGGTCCCGATCCGAAAATAGGTGACCGGATTGGCACGGATCTTAAGGGCCGGTGCATCAAACTCAGCATGTTCAGAAAGCACCGCAAACAACTTCTCGCAGACCGCATGGAAATCATGTTTCTCTTCAAGGCCCTGAGAGAATTCGAGGACTATATGGGGCATTGTGCACTCCGGAAATCATGAGAGAGCACGCGGCTCTCTCTTGCCATTTTCATGTGTTCAGACACCCAGGCACCAACGCATAACGGCCTTCTGGGCGTGCAGTCGGTTTTCGGCCTCGTCAAAAATGACCGAGTTCGGCCCATCCATGACATCGGATGTCGCTTCTTCTTCGCGGTGCGCAGGAAGGCAATGCATGAACAGCGCATCGGGTTTGGCATGGGCCATCAATTCGGCGTTTACCTGATAAGGACGCAGCAGGTTGTGGCGCCGTTCTTTCGCGGATTGAGAGTCGTGCATCGAAACCCAGGTATCGGCGACAACCAGATCGGCCCCATCTACAGCCTTGTAGGGGTCCCGTTCCACAACAATCTTGGACCCTTTTTGACGGGCAAAACCCATGAAATCCTCTTCGGGGTCGAATTGCGCCGGGCCCGTAAAAGTCAGATCAAACCCGAACTGGCCCGCCGCGTGAAGGAACGAGGCACACACATTGTTACCATCGCCAGTCCAAACGACTTTCTTCCCGGCGATCGGGCCACGGTGCTCTTCGAACGTCAGAACATCGGCCATGATTTGACAAGGATGGGTGCGATCGGTCAGGCCGTTGATCACCGGCACGTCCGAGTATTCCGCCATTTCGGTTAGGATGGTTTCGTCAAATGTCCGGATCATGATCATATCGACATAGCGCGACAGCACGCGGGCGGTGTCTGCGATGGTTTCGCCGTGGCCCAACTGCATGTCCTTGCCCGAAAGGACCATCGTCTGACCACCCATCTGGCGCACGCCCACATCAAAAGACACGCGCGTCCGGGTTGACGGTTTTTCAAAGATCAGGGCGACCATGCGGTCTTTGAGTGCCAATTCGTCATCCGGTGCCGCCTTTGGCTGCCCCAGACGCGCCTGCTTCATGGCAGCAGCCTGGTCGATCATGCCCCGCAAAGCGGCGGCATTGGTTTTGTGAATGTCGAGGAAGTGCTTCATGTCGTTTCGCTTTTCTAATCGGGTGGGCTCAGGCAGACGCCAGATTGCTTTCGACCTGCGCGGCCGTTTTCTCCAGACGAATAACCGCCTGTGCAATGTCGTCCTCTGTCAGGGTCAAAGGCGGCAATAGGCGGATCACATTGTCAGCGGCGGGAACGGTGATGAGGCCGTTATCATATCCCGCATTCACCACGTCCAAGTTGGTCGCCTTGCATTTCAGACCCAGCATGAGCCCTGCGCCGCGCACCTCTTCGAACACCTCCGGATGATTTGCAATCAATCCTTCGAGCTTCTGGCGCAACATGCCCGCCTTGCGATTGACCCCGTCCAGAAAGGCGTGGGTTGCAACCTGGTCGATCACCGCGCAGCCCACCGCGCAACCGAGAGGGTTGCCGCCATAGGTCGACCCGTGCGTACCTGCCGTCATGCCGCTGGCCGCGTCTTCGGTGGCCAGCACCGCACCCAGAGGGAACCCTCCACCGATGCCCTTGGCGACCATCATGATGTCAGGCGTGATGCCCGCCCATTCATGGGCAAAAAGTTTACCGGTACGCCCAACGCCGCATTGGACCTCGTCGAGGATCAGCAACAGGCCATTGTCGTCGCAGATCTGACGCAGCGCTTTGAGCTCGGCATCGGGGACGGGGCGAATACCGCCCTCGCCCTGAATGGGTTCGATCAAGATCGCCGCGGTCTTGTCCGAGATCGCATTGGTGACTCCGTCAAGATCACCAAATGTCAGGTGTACAAAGCCGGGCAGCAGCGGGCCAAAGCCTTTGGTCATCTTCTCGGACCCCGCAGCGGCAATGCCTGCCGAGGACCGACCGTGAAACGAACCGTCAAAGGTAATGATGTCGACCCGATCGGGCTGATCTTTATCGTAGAAATATTTGCGTGCCATTTTCACAGCCAGCTCGCAGGCTTCCGTGCCTGAATTGGTAAAGAACACCGTGTCGGCAAAGGTATGTTCAACCAGCTTATCAGCCAGCGCCTGCTGCTGAGGGATGTTATAAAGGTTCGACACATGCCACAGCGCGTGGGCCTGTTCCGTCAGCGCGTTCACCAGCGCAGGATGCGCATGGCCCAGTGCATTCACAGCAATCCCCGCGCCCATATCCAGAAAACGTCGGCCATCCGCCTCGGTCAGCCAAGCGCCTTCGCCCTTCACAAAGGTCAGGGGCGCACGATTATAGGTCGGCAGAACGGACGGGATCATCGGATCATCCTTTTCGATATGTTGAGCCCCGTGAGTGATACACGAGAGCCATGTTCGTCAACTGATTTGGTGGGAGATGCGCCGATTTGGACGGCGCAAAAGGATCAAACGGGCCGGTTACGCGGAAAAGCGTCGGCGTCGAAGTCGCAGGATATCAGCGTGTTTGATCATGGGTGCCGTATAGCGGCGATGCTTTGTGATGAAAAGCGTTTTGTTTCTTTGGTCAGAAGGGCTGGTTTTCAGGCGTCGCTCCACCGGTCCAGCTTGCCCATGCCGCGCGTAAAAGCCCAGGCCAGAATACGGGGCATGCCCTTGTTCACCAGCGCATCCAGACAATGGGACTGAAATTCCTCGAACGAGGCATCGGGATGTCGAAACGCACCGTCCGCATAACAGAGTGAACAATACCGCGTGCTGCGGGTTCCGTCCGCTTCGCTGCCGCCCCCTTCGGTATCCTTGCTAAGAGGCATGCCGCAGCTTTGACATTTGAATCCCATCATCTTTCCCCTTGCAGGCTTTGACCACGAGCCATAAGATCAAAACCATAGAGTATAGTCAATGGTTTTACATATGCGTATCGGAGAACTGTCCCGCCGAAGCGGGCTGCCCCGCGACACATTGCGGTTTTACGAGCGGCACGGATTGATTGCCTCGCGCCCCGGGCCAGAAGCGACAAACAGCTATCGCGACTATCCGGATGACACGCTGATCACGCTGGAACAGATCGGCGATGCACAGGCGGCGGGGATCAGTATCGCGCAACTTGCAACCCTGCTGGGGCAACTTGGTGCGGCTGATCCCGAAACCTTTGACGGCATAGCATTTCTTCAGGAACGGATCGAAGAGGTTGAGGCGCGGATCGAACGCGCAAATCGTTTTCTGGACAGCTTGCGACAGGCCAAACAGGCTCTTGCAACACCGTCGGGACAGCCCTGACCGTTTTACCTCTTGCCTTTCGTCCACCCGTACATCACCGCTTACGCATGTTCGTTCCCAAAGCGCATAACCCGCCCCTTGCGGCACTGTTGATTTTTGTCGCCAGTGCATTCCTTGCGGCAACCACCCTGCTGGCCAAAGCTTTGGGGACAGATACGCTAGGTGCTCCTTTGCATCCAATGCAGATCAGCCACGGGCGGTTTCTATTCGCCTTCCTGGTCATCGTTTCGGCAGTGGGCATCATGCGCCCTACCCTGCGGCGGCCCCATTGGGGGCTGCATATCGGTAGGACAAGCTTTGGCTGGCTGGGAATCACGCTGATGTTTGCATCGGTCGCGTTCATACCGATGGCGGATGCGACGGCGATTTCGTTCTTGAACCCGGTCTTTGCGATGGTTCTGGCCATTCCCTTGCTGAAAGAAGGCGTCGGTCCCTGGCGCTGGCTGGCGGCGGCGGTGGCCCTGATCGGGGCAATGGTTCTGCTGCGCCCGACACCTGCGAGCTTCCAACCTGCGGCGTTACTGGCGCTGGCGGCGGCTGTCGTCATCGGGATGGAGCTGATCTTTATCAAAAAGCTGTCAGGGCGAGAGAGCCCGATCCAAATTCTATTGGTGAACAACGCGATGGGCCTGACCATCGCATCAGTCGCGGTGAGTTTCGTGTTTCAGATGCCCAACCCGGCGCAATGGGCGGCCCTTGCGGGGATCGGCGCATTGATGGCTTGCGCACAGGCCTGTTTCGTTAACGGCATGGCGCGGGCAGATGCGTCTTTCGTAGCGCCGATAAGCTATGCGACACTGCTGTTCGCTGCGCTATATGATTTTGCGATATTCGATGTGGTCCCCGACGCGGTCAGCCTGATTGGATCTGCCATCATCTTGGCCGGAGGGCTGATTCTTGTGTGGCGCGAGGCGCGGCACCGTCAGGCCTTGAGCCGATAGCCCGTTCGCAGCATCTGCCAGGTCAGTGCACCGACCACCAGTGTTGCAGCCGTGCAGATCAACATCCCAAGGTAGGGCGAGCTGTCCGAAACCCCAATCATACCATAGCGCAGCCCGTCGATCAGATAGAAAACCGGGTTGGCGTGGCTTAGCCGGTACAAAACCGGCGGCAATGCCTCGACCGAGTAAAAGGTTCCAGAAAGAAACGCCAAAGGCGTGACGATGAAGTTGGTAATCGCAGCCATCTGGTCGAACTTATTGGCGAATATCCCGGCAAAAAGGCCCAGCGCGCCCATAAAGGCCCCTCCCAGCACTACAAAGATCATGGCGATCAGTGGGTTCTGCGGGACAATACCCAGCACCAGCGCCAGCGCGGTTGCTACGACAACAGCGATCAGAAAGCCACGGGCAATGCCGCCCGCAAGGTATCCCAGCAGAATCTCTAACGGCGAAAGCGGCGGCATAAGGGTATCGACGATGTTGCCCTGTACTTTCGAGATCACCATCGAGGACGAAGTATTGGCAAACGCATTCTGGATCACCGTCATCATCATGATGCCCGGCGCCAGAAAGGTCAAAAATGGCACGCCCATCACATCAGACCGGCTGGGCCCGATAGCGATGTTGAAGATCAGCAGAAACAGCCCCGCAGTCACCAGCGGTGCCAAAAGTGTCTGCGTCCACACCGCCATAAACCGCAAAGTTTCCCGCCGGGCCAGCGTATAGAGACCCATCCAGTTCACCGCACCAAAGCGGCGTGCCTCCTGATCCATGAGATTCTGCATGATCTGCCCTCTACCTGATTCGAAGACCGCTTGTAACTCGGACCGCAGTGTTTAAAATAGGGGGCTGAGACGAATTCCCAAGGCGGCCCGAATCCGGGGCCGCTTTCCGCTTTTGAAAGGCAAATGATGTCCTGGACTGACGAGCGTGTAGAGCTGCTTAAAAAGATGTGGGGCGAGGGCCAGTCGGCCAGCCAGATCGCCAAGGAACTGGGCGGTGTGACCCGCAATGCGGTTATCGGCAAAGTCCACCGGCTGGGCCTGTCGAATCGCGCAACCGGCGCGACCCCCGCCAAGGCTGAGCCAAAGGAAAAACCAGCGCCCGCGCCCAAGGCCGAGGCCAAGCCCAAACCCACGCCCAAGACGGAACCGGCACGTCCAGCCGCAGCCCCTGCAGCCGAGACCAAGCCCGCTGTTCCGGCCCGCCGTCAGATCATCCCGGCCGGTCAACCGCTGCCGCCGCAACCTTCAGCGAACGAGATCAGCCCCGAGGCGCTGGCCAAGGTCAACGAGGTTGAGAAGAAAGCCAAAAAGCTGACGCTGATGGAACTGACCGAGAAGACCTGCAAATGGCCCGTCGGCGACCCCGCGACCGAGGATTTCTGGTTTTGCGGTCTGCCCGTTGAGGCAGGCAAACCTTATTGCGAAGCGCATGTGGGTGTGGCGTTCCAGCCTATGAGCTCACGTCGCGACCGGCGGCGGTAAGGCTTTGACGACGGCAGGCACCTAGCAACAGAACGCGGTGCCCGCAGCAGGCCGGAATGTAGGCAATACACCTGTTTTGGCTCTGCGTCATCTAAGAGCGATCACACTGGAATCGAAGAAGAGTCGTAATCTGCCAAAAGCGGCCGCCGGTTCCGTGCATGCCGAGCGATCAATCGCTTTTGCCGCCCCCCCTCTGGGATTTTGTAGTTGGTCTTTTGCATCGGGGTTTCGACAAGATCGGGGAACAGCGTAAAAAGCTCTTCCATGGCTGCTGCCGGTAGAGATTTCAGTGCTTCATCGCCAAGCAAAAGGCTCTCGGTCGGGGCGCCATCTGCATAAATTACCTCATGTTCAGAAAACACCAGGTGGAAATAAGTAACTTCTGTAATTCTGTCGTCGACGTATATCCCCGGAAGCTCGACCAACTTTATAGCTGAGACCAGAACCTCGGGGCGCTCAAACATGCGCTTAACGATCGCCGAGGATATCAGCATCCGGTGCTGACGGGACACGAGCAGGTCGCGTCTGGGCAGGCCCTGCCCTAGCGCGCCAGCGCAAATGCGTACTGGGTAAAGCTTTGGATTGCGGCGCAAATCCCGCGCGCTGACATGTCGCCGAATGATTTGTGACAAAGGCTGCGTGCAACCATGATCCGTCAAGACACGATCACCTTGCTTCAAACTCTCGATCAGGACAGGGCCCTGATCGGTCGCAATCAACGTTCCTGCCGTAAGGCACGGTATGGTGCCCGGTGTCGGAGTGGTGTTCACCGTATAGGTTCCACCATTGTCGGTGGAAATAAGTGAATCTCCCGCCCCGGCCTCGCCGATAACCGTCGAGCTCATCCCATTGGCGGGGCCAGCTGTCGCCGTTATCGGGCCGGGGCTGGGGGGATCGCTGAAAGAGCTGAACTGATAAACCGTTGACCCGTCGGATAAAGAGATACCATTGGTTTTACCGAGCCCGGTAAAGGTGGCGGAACTGGCTGAGTCAATTACATAGACGTCCCGGCCTGCGACTGTCGTCGGGGTGATCCCATCAAGCGTGTTAGTGCTGCGGATAGATCCGTCAGAGTTGTAGATCGTAACAACAAGCCCAGAAACATCCGCACCCGCGTCAACAGCGACCTCGATAAAGTCCTGTGGTGGACCTCCTAGGTACTTGAGTTCGGAAAAATATGGGTCTGCCATATGTCAATTCGCCTTTGTGTTCGGCGTGAGTATGATGATCCGATACTTGTTTCAATATATGAGTATTAGGGTCTCACTAACCAGTAAATGTTCCCAGTGATTTTTGTTCGCAGCTGGAACCGAATTACTGCGCTGGATGCGATGGCAAATCCAGCATCGGCACCCAACCGGGCAGTTCGTTTGGCGAAACCGAGACATGCAGCCGCTCGGATCGGTCGCGGCCTACTTTGCGGTGCTTGCGCAGTAGGAAAATCTTACCCCAACCGCGCCATGTGCCGACCGAACGCGCATGAGGGTCGATCACAAAGCGGTCTCTCCATCCCTCCGGCAATGGCAGGCCGTGCAGCTCTGCCTTGTCCAGCATCCAAACCAGCGAGATGTTGCTAAGAGGACGGGCTTCTTCAAACCCGTTCAACTGGCCACCCACATCGCCATGGGTGCCTCGGAACCAGACTTGCTCGATATGGCCTTTAAAATCGGGGGTACATTTCCACAGGACCGGCTCGAATACCTCGCGCGTTTCATCCAGCGCCATCGCGTGGTAGCCGTGGCGCGTAGCGGGACCAAGCTGATGGTTGTGGAAGGCGTGGCGATCCTCGGCCCAACGCCAAAGCAGCGGTAGACGCAAGCCCAGCGCTTTTACTGTATCCCACACGCCGATCATTTCGATTGCAACATCTTCATGGCAGAACTGCCGGCGAAACACAGCAGCAGCGCTACCATTGGCATTGCATTCATAGTGGCGGTAGGCCTGTTTGATATTCCTTACGGTCGCATGCTCGGCCTTGAGCAGGCCAATCATATCGATCACACCCGCAAGGCTGCGCACACCGTAGGCCCCACGTGAGTAGCCGATGAAATAGATACGGTCGCCGGGCTTATACCGCGAGGCCAGATAGCCATAGGCCCGGCGTATCTGGCGATTGATCCCCCGCCCCATCATCACATCCAACGAGGACTTCCAGCTTTCCCATTGCACGCCGGCCTCATAGAAGACGGATACCTTGCTTCCCATCTCGCAGCACAGCCGCAGCGCCTGCCCCGCATGAGTTTCATATCCGGGCTCAAGCGTCGACATGGTGCCGTCTAGAATGATGACATGGCTGACAGGTTCACGATGGCGCGTTTCGGCCGAATGCTCGGATCGCAGCGGCCGTCCAAGCCACCCCAGTACCTTTCTACTCAGCCGCGACAGTTGCATCGTTCAGCAGTTCCCATACTTTGTGCGGCGTAAAAGGCATATCGGCCTGCCGCACCCCGTGATCCCAGAGCGCATCCTGAACCGCATTTGCCACTGCAGCCAGCGCGCCCACGGTGCCGGCCTCTCCGCATCCTTTCATTCCCAACGGGTTAGAGGTTGACGGTACCGGCGCCGAGGTAAACTTAATCATGGGTATCTCGGCTGCGCGGGGCAAGGCGTAATCCATCAACGATGCCGTGAGCAGTTGCCCCTGCGCATCATGGACAACATGTTCGGACAGCGCCTGACCGATGCCTTGTGCGACACCACCATGAACTTGCCCCTCGGCCAGCATCGGATTGATAAGATTACCGAAATCATCGACCACAGTATAGCGGTCTACCCATGTTTCGCCGGTACAAGGGTCAATCACGATTTCGGCAACATGTGCCCCGTTGGGATAGCTACGGTCATCCAGCGTGATGCTTGCCTGATGCTGCAACAAATCAACGCGCCCGTCGGCACGGGCCATATCCGCGGCCTCGGTCAAAGTGGGCGTCAGGTTTGATCCCGGCGCGCGGAAGGTTTCAAAATCAAAGCGCACGTCGCTTTCCTCCACCCCCATCTTATCTGCGAGATAGGGCGTGAATGCGGCAACCATGACGTCGATCGTGGCAAGCGTCGCTGTACTTTGCACCGTAACTGATCGCGATCCCCCGGTTCCCCCACCATTCGGAAGCTGGTCGCTGTCACCTTGAACTACGGTGATGCAATCCAGGGGAACCCCGGTTTGGTCAGACAGGAACTGAGCATAGACCGTTTCGTGCCCCTGCCCGTTGGATTGGGTTCCGACAAAAAGTTTCAAGGTGCCATCCTCAACGAACTCGATCTTTGCGTTCTCGGAAGGGTCGCCCAAAATGCTTTCGATATAGTAACAAATCCCCTGCCCCCGGAACAAACCGCGTTCAGCATCGGCGATCTTGCGGGCGGCAAAGCCGCTGGACTGTCTTTGGCTTTGGGACAGAACCATGTCGAAATCGCCGACATCATACGTTTCGCCGGTCGCGGTCTTGTAAGGAAATGCCTCAGGCCGGATGAAATTCTTGCGCCTCAACTCCCAGGGATCCACGCCCAGTTCTCGGGCCGCGCGGTCGATAGCGCGTTCAAGGACATATATGGCCTCGGGTCGCCCTGCGCCGCGATAGGCGTCAACCTGCGTTGTATTGGTAAAGAACCCTTCGACCCGCAGAAAGGTGGTTTGTACATCATAGGCGCCCATCAACACTTTGCTGAAGAGATTGGTTTGTATCGCCTGCCCGAAATGGCTGTTATAAGCGCCGAGATTCACCTTGCTGTGCACCCGATAGGCGATGATCCGGTGATCGCTGTCAAATGCCAGCTCTGCCAGCGAAGACAGGTCGCGGCCATGGTGATCGGACAACATTGCCTCGGACCGGTCAGACATCCAGTGAACCGGCTGGCCCAACTTCATCGCAGCTACGGCCACACAGAAATATTCGGGATAGGGCATGACCTTCATGCCGAACCCGCCACCGACATCCGGGGTCGTGACGCGGATATCTTCGGGGTTGAGTCGCAACTTTTGCGCCAGCTGACCACGCATGGCCCAAACCCCCTGCCCGCCATAGGAAAAGTGCAACCGCCCATCAACCCAATGCGCCTGACAGCCCCGCGGTTCAATCGACGTGATGATCACTCGATTGCCTTCCACATTCAGTGCAACGGTATAGGCCGCCTGCTGAAACGCAGCAATAGTTGCCGCCTCATCGCCCAGCGCCCAGTCGAATGCCCGATTATCCGGAGTTTCCGCGTGCAGCGTTTCTCCGCCCGCACACACGTCCAGTTTTACGGGCAAGTCTGAGGTTTCGACCCAGATCAGCTCGGCCGCATCGCGGGCCTGTAAGGCGGTGTCGGCAATGACTACAGCGACGGGTTCTCCGACAAACCGTATGCGATCCGCGGCCAGCATATGCCGGTCCGGCGCAACGGCTTTCGAACCGTCTCGGTTATTCAGGATGGCCGCATTCATACACGTGTCGATCCCGGCGGCCTTCAGGTCGTCCAGCGTCATGATGAGCCGCACCCCTTCGGCCGCGTGCGCGTCATCCAGATCCAGCGCCCCAATCACCCCATGTGCCACCTGGGATCGCACGAATACCGCATGCAAAGCCCCGTGCGGCAGGACATCGTCCATAAAATGCCCCTGCCCGGTCAGAAACCGCTGGTCCTCGGTCCGTTTGACGGGCTGGCTTTTGCCAAACTTTTCCACCGCGCGCTCCTGTCTCTGCCTCTAGGCGACATTAGGCTGCGATGCATCATTGTCCATAGCCCCGGCGCTTGGCCCTTTCCCTTTTGCTATCCTTTCGATATTGCAAGCGCTAACCCGAATTTGTTGACGCAGGACGCATCCAATGGCGATGGAAAAGACATTCAACGCGGCCGAGGCCGAGGCCCGCATTTACGAGGCCTGGGAACAGGCCGGAGCCTTCAAGGCGGGCGCGAACAGATCGCGCGATGAAAGCTTTACCATCATGATCCCGCCACCCAACGTGACGGGGGCGCTGCATGTGGGACACGCGTTCAATAACACGCTGCAGGATATCCTGACCCGCTGGCACCGGATGCGCGGCTTCGACACGCTTTGGCAACCCGGTCAGGACCACGCAGGCATCGCCACGCAGATGCAGGTTGAAAAGATGCTGGCGGCGCAGGGCAACGAAGGGCGGCGTGAACTCGGGCGCGAGAAGTTCCTTGAGAAAGTCTGGGAATGGAAGGGTGAATACGGCGGCACGATCATTGAACAGCTCAAGCGTCTTGGCGCCAGCTGCGATTGGTCGCGCAACGCGTTTACCATGGCAGGTGCACCGGGTGACCCGCGCACAGGGCATGAGAATTCTGCAAATTTCCACGATGCCGTCATCAAGGTCTTCGTAGAAATGTACGAAAAGGGCCTGATCTATCGCGGCAAGCGTCTGGTCAACTGGGACCCGCATTTTGAGACCGCAATCTCGGATCTTGAGGTCGAGAATATCGAAGTCGCGGGCCATATGTGGCACTTCAAGTACCCGCTGGCGGGTGGTGAGACCTATACGTATGTCGAAAAGGATGAGGACGGGAATATCGTGCTTGAGGAACAGCGCGACTATATCTCAATCGCCACGACACGGCCCGAAACAATGCTGGGCGACGGCGCGGTTGCGGTTCATCCGTCAGATGAGCGCTACGCGCCAATCATCGGCAAACTCTGTGAAATTCCTGTTGGACCAAAGGAACATCGTCGCCAGATTCCGATCATTACTGATGACTATCCCGATCCCGATTTCGGCTCGGGCGCGGTGAAGATCACCGGCGCGCATGATTTCAACGACAACATGGTCGCCAAGCGTGGCGGTATTCCGATGTACCGTCTGATGGACACGCGTGGCGCAATGCGGGCCGATGGAGTGCCTTACGCCGAGGAGGCGGGCAAAGCGCAGGAATACGCACGCGGCAAAGCATTCACCGAGAATGAGATCGACGCGATCAACCTGATCCCCGACCACCTGCGCGGGCTCGACCGGTTCGAGGCGCGCGCCAAGGTTGTCGAAGAGATCACCGCCGACGGTCTGGCCGTCATGACCCGCGCCGATAATCCGATTCTGGGCACAAAGCTGGGTGAGGACGACGACCCGGCTGCACTCGTCCCGCTGGTCGAGAGCAAACCGATCATGCAGCCCTTTGGCGACCGCTCGAAGGTCGTGATCGAACCGATGTTCACTGACCAGTGGTTCGTGGATGCCGAAAAAGTCGTCGGCCCCGCGCTGGACGCGGTCAAGGACGGCACGGTCAAGATCATCCCGGAATCGGGCGAGAAGACCTATTACCACTGGCTGGAAAACATCGAGCCCTGGTGCATCTCGCGCCAGTTGTGGTGGGGGCATCAGATTCCGGTTTGGTATGGTCTCGACCTGTCGGCCGAAAACTTCAAAGATGACGAAAACGACGGCAACCTTGATCTGGTCGAATTGGGTCGTTTGCTGAACGAAGGTGGTATGTTGCATCGTGGCAATGTCATGGAATGCGCGTCGAGTCTGGAGGCAGTGACTGAAAAATTCCTGGACGATAATGCAAACATTCCCAGCCCGCTAAGCCACGCAACTGTAATCGAAGTTGCCGATAAGCAAGAAGCGATCCATCAATTCGCCGAAAGCCTTGCTCAGTATGCAGTTGAACAAGACCCGACGAAGCTGGTTTATCCGGTTTGGCGTGACCCCGACGTTCTCGACACCTGGTTTTCCTCCGGCCTCTGGCCCATCGGCACGCTGGGCTGGCCCGAGCAGACCGAGGAGCTGGAACGCTACTTCCCCACGGACGTTCTGATCACCGGCTTTGACATCCTGTTCTTCTGGGTCGCCCGGATGATGATGATGCAACTGGCGGTGGTCGATCAGATCCCGTTCCACACCGTCTACCTGCACCAGCTCGTCCGCGACGAGAAGGGCAAGAAGATGTCCAAGACCACCGGCAACGTCATCGACCCGCTGGAGATCGTGGACGAATTCGGCGCCGACGCGCTGCGCTTTACCAATGCCTCGATGGCGGCGATTGGCGGCGTGTTGAAACTGTCTCGCGAACGCATCACCGGCTATCGCAACTTTGGTACAAAACTTTGGAACGCTGTTCGCTTTGCCGAGATGAACGAGGTCTTCACCGACGCCGTACCGCAACTAGACGTCGCCGATCTGAAACCCAAGGCCGCCGTAAACCGTTGGATCATAGGCGAAACTGCCCGCGTACGGGCCGAGGTCGACGCCGCACTGGAAAGCTATCGTTTCAACGATGCGGCCAACGGGCTTTACACCTTTGTCTGGGGTAAGGTCTGCGACTGGTACGTTGAACTCTCCAAACCGCTGCTGCAGGGTGACGATGCCGAAGCACAGGCCGAGACCCGCGCTACCATGCGCTGGGTTCTGGACCAGTGCTTGGTCTTACTGCACCCAATCATGCCCTTCGTTACCGAGGAACTGTGGGGCCTGACAGGCACGCGCGCCAAGATGGTCGTGCACGCCGACTGGCCGACTTACGGCACCGAACTGGTCGACCCAGAGGCGGATCGCGAAATGAACTGGGTGATCTCGGTGATCGAGAACACGCGCTCAGCTCGTTCGCAGATGCGGGTGCCAGCGGGGCTGTATGTGCCAATGCTGGTGACAGAGATTGACGCGCATGGCCAAGCTGCATGGGACCGTAACGAGGCATTGATCAAGCGGCTGGCGCGGATCGACAGCCTGACCAAAGTAGACGCATTTCCCAAGGGGACGATCTCGATTGCCGCGCCGGGTGCGACGTTCGGTTTGCCGCTGGCGGATATCATCGATATCGGCGCCGAAAAGGAACGACTGGAGAAAGCCAAGGGCAAACTTGCCAAGGAATTGGGTGGTTTGCGCGGTCGTCTGAACAATCCGAAATTTGTGGCCTCGGCCCCGGAAGAGGTTGTCGCCGAAGCCAAAGCCAACCTCGCCGCCCGTGAAGAGGAAGAGGTGAAACTGAACGAGGCGCTAGCCCGTCTGACCGAAATCGCCTGATCTTCGTCTACTCCAAGCCGTTCTAGATACCAGACCCCGCCACGCCCGCGTTGGCGGGGGTTTCGTTCCCCGGCCCGGATTTAGCCCTGTTCACCTCCGCTTACGATTGCTAGCAAGTGCGGGTTGATAACGCTGAGGGCAGGATGACACGCGCATTTCCACCAATGCAGACCATCTCAACCGGATTGGTTGTGGCCATCGTCGGCTTTTTCAGCTCATTCCCCATTGTACTGCAGGGGCTGGATGCGATGGGTGCGTCACCGGAGGAGGCCGCATCGGGCCTGATGACCGCCGCCATCGCCATGGGGCTGGCCGCCATCGTGCTGAGCTTGCGCTACAAGTTGCCGATCAGTGTCGCCTGGTCCACGCCGGGTGTCGCGCTGTTGGCTGTATCCGCTACACCTGTCGAGGGGTTCTCAGGAGCTATCGGTGCGTTCCTGTGCGCTGGCGCTTTGACGGTTGTGGCTGGGTTGTGGAAACCGCTGGGAAGGTTGGCAGCTGCAATCCCGACCACGTTAGCGCAGGCAATGCTTGCCGGGGTTCTGATGCCGCTATGTATCCTCCCGTTCAAAGCGGCCGTCGAGATTCCGTGGCAGGCGCTACCCGTAATCCTGACATGGTTCATCGCGGGGCGGTTCAACCGGCTGTTTGCGGTTCCCGCGGCAGTGATCGCAGCAGCCGTTGTAGTCATCCTGAACGCCGGGGATACAACGATCATGCCCGAGCGTCTGGTTGCGGCACCGATCTGGGCCATGCCTACATTCTCGCTGGCCTCGGCCATAGGGATCGGAATGCCGCTGTTCATCGTCACTATGGCGACACAGAACATCCCCGGCATCGCGGTGATGCGCAGCTTTGGCTTTGCGCCCGTGCCGGGCAAATTGTTCTCGGCCGTCGGAGGGGCCAGCCTGCTGTCCGCCCCGTTCGGAGCCCCCGCCACCTGCCTTGCCGCCATCACTGCCGCGATGTGTTCAAATCAGGATAGTCATCCCGATCCTGCGCTGCGCTATTGGTCGGCCATCATGGGTGGCGTATTCTATTGCCTGTTTGGTATTTTTGCCGTGGCCATCACCGGATTTGCCGCCCATGCCGATCCGTTGCTGATGGGGACGCTGGCCGGGGTCGCACTGATCGGCGTGCTGGCAAATGCGATCCACGCTGCGCTGGAGGTTGTGGCCGAGCGTGAGGCGGCGATCCTGACTTTTGCTATCACTGCGTCCGGTATCACAGTCTTCGGGCTGGGGGCTGCGGTCTGGGGTTTGCTGGCTGGTGGCATTGCCTATCTGGTGACTAACCGGCTGCGATAGCCGCTTTGCCCTGAGGCCACAGCCAAAGTAAAACCGGCCAAAATTTGGATCATTGGGAACTCTGGTGGTACGCCGGATCAAGAAAGCACAGACCTAGGTCCAACCCAGAGAATTCGTTTCAAGTAACGCTGGATCAGATGCGCAAAGCCTACACCCCACTGCCTGACGCGCAGGTCCGCGATGCGCATCGGGATTCATGTGGTGACTACTTGAACTTGGGCTTACGGCCCTGCATCTGCGCCATGACAACCTCCATCTGATCGGGTTTGCCGATCAGCTCCACCTGTTCGGCAGATTCGGCCAGCAGAACGTCGGCTCGCGTACGGGTTTCGGCCACGTCGATCAGGCGCTTGGCGGCACGGATGGCTGAAGGGCTTTGGCCTGCGATGTCTTCAGCCAGAGCCAGCGCCTCGGTCAGAGGATCGTCCGAGAGTTTCGTGACCAGCCCCCAATCAGCCGCCTGCGGCGCGCCTATTGGACGTGCAGTATACGTCAGCAAGCGCAGCACGTCCGAGCGCACAAGCTCGGGCAGCAGAACCATGCCGCCCATGTCGGGAATGATACCCCATTTCATCTCCATCACCGCCAATTTCGCCTCGGGGTGGGCAATGCGGATATCCGCGCCCAGTGCGATTTGCAGACCACCACCATAGGCCACACCCTGAATGGCACAGATGACTGGAACGGGGACACGGCGCCAGATCAAGGCAAGCTCCTGCATTTCGTTGGCGTCGTCATGGCTGCGGTTCATCAGCCATTCGGTTGGGTCCTTGTGGGCCATGCTGGCGAAACTGGCCATGTCGAGACCGGCGCAGAAGCTTTTACCCTCACCCGACAGCACCACGGCGCGGGCGTCGGAAACCGCCACCTCTTGCCCGGCAGACAGGATCGCCTTGATCATGGCTTCGTCCAGCGCGTTCATCTTGTCGCCACGGGTTAGCGTGACATGGGCGATATGGTCTTTGTATTCGATGGAAACGCGAGACATTGGTCCCTCCGGAAATCAGTGTTGCGTCAACCATGCCAGCAAGATGAGGACAGTGCCACCACGACGTCAGGGCAAATCAGCGACGGGCATTCGGCCATACCACGGCGAATCCAGCGTCATGACATAGAACAGGTCACCAACGACCTGACCCGCCGTGGTGATGCCCAGCCGCCCGCCGGGGTCCTGCAAGGTTTGCAGGATTGTGCCATCCCCGTCGAATTGGACGATCATGCCGCGATGAATCGGGGCCGGTCGCACCAAAGGACCCAGCCGCCAAATCACCTTGCGCAAAAAGGGATAGGGCATCAAAGCTTCACTCGGCACCCGCGGGCTGGCGAAGGCCATCCAATAAGTGCCGTCGCCCTGCGCCGTTAGGTTATCGGGGTATCCCGGCAGGTTTTCCATCAACACCTCGCGCTGCCCAGCACTCGGCCCAGTTAGCCAGAGCTTGTGCACCCGCGCACGGCCAGTTTCGGCGATCAGCAGAAAATCCGTCTGCGGGGAAAGCGCTACACCATTGGTATAGACAAAGCCCTCGGCCACCTTTTTTGTTGTGCCATCAGGGGAATAGCGGGCCACGTATCCCGTATCCGACTGCTCCCAGATGGTCAGGACCGAGGTGGCTTTGGTACCGCCCATGGTTTCGGGATCGAACCGATCAGACGAGTTCGAGAAATAGACCGTACCGTCCGGAGCCACGTCCAACTGATTGGCATAGACCACCGGAGACCCGCCAATCTCGGACACAAGGGATACCAGCGTGCCGGGCCCGGTCCAGCGCATCAGCCCCCGGTAGCTATCTGCGATATATAGCGCGCCGTCCGGCCCAGCTTGCAGACCCAAAGGGCGCCCACCCAGGTCGTCGATCTTGACCGGGCTGTCGCCGTCGATCCGATAAAGCGCGCCGGACATGGATGTCGTGTAGATCGTGCCATCCGGCATGATCGCGATGTCTTCCGGGCCTTCCTCCCCATCCGGCAAAGAGATCAGTTCGAGGCTGTCCAAAGCGTTGTTCTCGGCAAACACGCCGGTAAAGCCCGGAGCTTCGGGCGGCTCCCAGGCCACTGGGTCCACGCCAACAGGCCAAAATATCAAATAGGCAAGCCCCACTAAAGCCAAACCAATCGCGATGCGCATGGACACTCCTTTGTTTTTGTTGATGCCAGACTGTGGGCACTGTGCAGGCAAAGCAAGGTTGCCTGTCGGATGACCTTGCGTTTATCTGTCTGCATGACCAATCCACGCTATACCCCGCTTGCCCAATCTCTTCCTGCTTCTGTGCCTTTTGTCGGCCCTGAAACACAGGAACGACAGCGCGGTGCACCATTTGTGGCCCGTCTGGGTGCGAATGAGAATGTCTTTGGCCCTTCGCCGCGCGCTATTGAGGCCATGCGGCAGGCAACTGGCGATATCTGGATGTATGCTGATCCAGAAAACCACAACCTGCGCCACGCCCTGGCTGAGTACCACTCCGTCTCACCCGAAAATATCGTGGTTGGCGAAGGCATTGATGGGTTGCTGGGCTATCTGGTGCGCCTGCTGGTTGGGCAAGGAGATACGGTTGTGACCTCGGACGGGGCCTATCCGACCTTCAACTATCACGTCGCCGGGTTTGGCGGGGTGATACACACGGTTCCTTATCGCGACGATCACGAAGACCCTCAGGCACTCTTTACCAAGGCCGCAGAGGTCGAGGCTAAGCTGGTCTATCTGGCCAATCCTGACAACCCTATGGGCAGCTGGCATTCGGGCACTGATATCGTGGCTGTATTGGATGCGCTGCCCGATGGCTGTTTGCTGGTTCTGGACGAGGCATATGTGGAATGCGCCCCCGACGGGACTGCAGCGCCGGTTGCCGCAGATGACCCGCGTGTGATCCGGATGCGCACGTTTTCCAAAGTGTACGGAATGGCCGGCGCGCGTGTCGGCTATGCCATTGGGGCGCCAGGCCTGATCTCGGCGTTCAACAAGGTGCGCAACCATTTCGGTATGAACAAGGCTGCACAAGCAGGCGCGTTGGCTGCGCTGCAGGATGAAGTTTGGCTGTTACAAATCCGTGCCCGCATCTCAGATGCGCGCGAGAGGATCAACGCGATAGCGTTGGAGAACGGGCTGCACCCTTTACCCTCAGCCACCAATTTCGTGGCCATTGATTGCGGTCAGGATGGGGTGTTTGCCAAGGCTGTTCTGGAGTCGCTGGTGGCGCAGGGGGTTTTCGTTCGGATGCCCTTTGCCGCGCCTCAGAACAGGTGCATTCGAGTGAGCTGCGGCGATGCCTCCAATCTAGGGGCTTTTGCCGCCTCTTTGCCAAAAGCGCTTGCTGACGCCCGGGCGCTGAACGTCTGAAGCTCTCGCTTATGGCCATCGGGACGGGGGGGCTGTCTGCCCCCATCGCGCCGTTTGCGCGATTCCCCCCGAAAGTATTTTGAGTCAGATGAAGATACAGATTAGCACTGAGATCGGGAGCTGGTCTCAGGTCACAAGCGCGGTGGCGGCGGCTTCTAACGCACCCGTGCCGCGCGGAATATCAAGGGCGGCCATGGCAGTTTCCACGCCGCCAAGCATCGCCATGACCATCTGTGCATTGATGTGTCCCATATGGCCCAGGCGAAAACAGCCGTCCCAATCTTCCATCCCGAGGCCTATTCCCAAAGTCAGGCCCAGCGATTGTTCGGTATAGGACCGCAATGGGGTTCCGAGCCCTCCACTCAGGCGCAGCGCGGTGACCGCATGACTTCGGTCTGCGCGGTCAGCTACGTTCAACGACAGCGCACCGCCCTGTGCCCAGATTTCGCAGGCGGTCCAGATTGCCTGAGCGAGGCGTAGATGGCGCGCCCAGACATTTTCGATCCCTTCCGCGTGGATCAGGTCGAGCGCGGCCCGCAGCCCATAGAGATGATGGGTCGGCGCGGTACCATCGAAGTATTGGTAGAATAGCTCGGGATTGGCTCGTGGCTGCCAGTCCCAATACCGGGAAACGCGCGGCATTGCGGCCCGTTTTGCCTGCGCCTTGTCGTTGAAAAATACAAACCCCACGCCCGGTGGGGTCATCAGCCCTTTTTGACAGGCGGCAACAGTCACATCGATACCCCAGGCATCCATCTCGAATTGCTCACATCCCAGCGAGGCGATGCAGTCCGCCATCACCAGCGCCGGGTGATCCAGATCATCCAGCAACGCGCGCAGCGCCGGGAGGTTGTTGCGAATTGAGCTCGAGGTATCCACGTGAACTGCAAGTATAGCCTTGATATCATGCGATGAATCAGCACGTAGCACCTCGGCAATGCGATCGAAATCCCAGACCGAGCTGGTTCCGAAATCAATCACATCCGCCTTAGCGCCGATCCCTTCGGCCATTTCGGCCCATCCATGGGTAAACCGCCCCGATGCGGGGGCAAGCACTGTCTCACCTGGCGCGATGGTGTTCGACAGTGCCGCCTCCCACGTGCCATGGCCGTTGGCAATGTAGATGGCCACGTTATGGGCCGTGCGGGCAACGCGACGCAGATCGCGGATCAGATCGGGCATCATCTCGATCAATTCGCCGTCGTAGATATTAGGTGACGGTCGGTGCATCGCCTGCAGCACTGCGTCAGGCATGACCGAGGGGCCTGGAATAGCCAGATACTCGCGCCCACGCGCGAGGGAGATTGGATGTGTCATGGGATCAACCTGTTTGAATTGGCCCTACCCTAACGTGGCCAATTTCGGCGTCAATCCATCAGCTTGGCGGCATCCCGGGCAAGCGTTTCGATCCCGGACCAGTTGCCTTCTGCGACCATCTGTTTGGGTGCTACCCAGCTGCCGCCCGCACAGATCACGTTGGACAGAGACAGGTAATCTCGGGCATTTGAAGGCGATACACCGCCCGTTGGACAGAAGGTGATTTGCGGCAAGGGCGCGCCGATAGCCTTGAGCGCAGGCGCCCCGCCCGAGGCCTCAGCCGGGAAGAATTTCAGCATGTCATAGCCTTTTTCCAGCAGGGCCATCGCCTCGGTGGCGGTTGCGGCGCCGGGCAGCAGAGGCAGGTCTTGGGCTTCGCATGCGGCGATCAGGGCGTCAGTGGCACCGGGCGAGACGCCAAACTGCGCACCAGCCTCTTTCGCGGCGCGCACGTCATCAGGCGTGATCAATGTACCCGCCCCGACGACGCCACCGGGAACCTGCGCCATCGCCCGGATCGCATCGAGCGCTGCCGGTGTGCGCAAGGTGACTTCGAGCGCAGGAAGACCGCCCGCGACCAGAGCTTCGGCCAAAGGTCGTGCGCTGGCGGCGTCGTCAATTACAAGAACCGGGACAATCGGGGCAAGGGCACAGATTTCACGGGTGCGTTGTGTCTTGGACATAGGTCTTACACTCCGAAGATGCTGGCGCCGGTATCCGCGGTGCCGACAGCGTTGCGAAACGCGCCGAACAGATCGCGCCCGACACCATGTTGGTTGGCAGAAAGGTCAGCCGTGGCCGGAGTGCGATCTAGCACACCTGGGGTGAGAATTTCGAGCGCGCCGTTTACGGCGTCCACGCGCAGAATGTCGCCATCCTGCAAATAGGCGATCGCGCCGCCATCCAGAGCCTCGGGGCAGATATGAATGGCAGCGGGAACCTTGCCGGATGCGCCGGACATACGGCCATCGGTCACCAGCGCCACCTTTTGCCCCCGGCCCTGAAGGATCGACAGCATCGGCGTCAATGAATGCAATTCGGGCATGCCATTCGCTTTGGGTCCCTGAAAGCGCACAACGACGATGACGTCATCCGTGAACTCTCCGGCTTTGAACGCCGCCTTGACCGCATCCTGAGTTTGGAACACCCGCACCGGGGCCTCGACCACCTGATGCTCGGGGGCAACCGCCGAAACCTTCATCACTCCGGTACCCAGATTGCCGCTGAGCCGCGAGAGACCTCCTGTAGGTTGGAACGGGTCTTTGGCGGGGCGCAATATCTTGTCATTCAGGCTTTGGCCTGCGCCGTCCTCCCAGGTCAGGTCGCCGTCTTTCAGCTTGGGTTCTTTGGTATAATTGTGCAACCCCTGCCCCGCGACGGTCAGCGTGTCGGGGTGCAGCAACCCGTCTTCGAGCAGCGTGCCAATGCAATAGCCCAGCCCGCCCGCGGCGTGGAAATGGTTCACATCGGCCAGTCCGTTGGGATAGACTCGCGCGACCAGTGGCACCACGGCGGAGATTTCGGAAAAATCCTGCCAATCCAGCACGATACCGCCCGCGCGCGCCATCGCGATCAGGTGGATCAGCAGGTTTGTCGACCCGCCAGTGGCCATCAGACCAACGATGCCGTTCACAAAGGCACGTTCGTCAAGTATCTGGCAGACCGGCGCATAGTTGTTGCCCAGCGCACTGAGCGACAGAGCACGGCGCGCACCTTCTTCAGTCAGCGCATCGCGCAGCGGTGTGTTTGGATTGACAAAACTGGATCCCGGAAGGTGCAGGCCCATGAACTCCATCAGCATCTGGTTGGTATTAGCGGTGCCATAAAAGGTGCAGGTGCCGGGGCCATGATAGGCGGCCATCTCGGCGGCCATGAGCTCGGCGCGGTTGATCTCTCCGGCGGCGAATTTCTGGCGGATCTTGGCCTTTTCGTCATTTGGCAAACCGCTGGTCATCGGGCCTGCGGGCAGAAATACAGCTGGCAGATGGCCGAACGCCTGCGCGCCGATCACAAGGCCGGGCACGATCTTGTCGCAGACCCCCAGAAACACGGCAGCGTCATAAGTGTTGTGGCTCAGCGCCACGCCTGTAGCCAATGCGATCACATCGCGCGAGAACAGCGACAGTTCCATCCCCGCCTCGCCCTGCGTGACGCCGTCACACATTGCCGGTACGCCACCTGCCACTTGCGCGGTTCCACCTGCGGTGCGGATCGCATCGCGGATCAGGCCGGGATAGCGCTCGAACGGCTGATGGGCTGACAGCATGTCGTTATAGGCGGTGACGATGCCCAGATTGCCCGCCGTACCAGTGGCCATCGATTGTTGGTCATCGCCTGCGCCGGCATAGGCGTGGGCCTGACCGCTGCAGGACAGATGCGCCCGCGCCGGGCCTTTGGACCGGGCCTGTTCCATCCGCTCAAGATGCGGGCCGCGCAAATCGGCGCTGCGCGCTATAATCCGTTGCGTGACGTCGGTGATAACTAAATTAACCATGTCTAACCTCCGATCTGACGCCAGCGGCGCCCGTCGCGATGCATCAGCATCAGAGCTTCTTCGGGCCCGGAACTGCCCTGATCATATTTCGATGGCCGGTCGCCCCGGTTTTCCCAACCTTGAATAATAGGGTCAACCCAAGCCCAGGCGGCTTCGGCCTCGTCGCCACGCATGAACAGGGTCTGGTCGCCGCGGATCACATCCATCACCAGCCGTTCATAAGCGTCCTGAGCCCGCGCATCTGCGCCCAGCGCCTCGGCAAAACTCATATCCAGCGACACATCCGACAGCCGGAATCCGCCCGGACCGGGATCTTTGATGGTGGTGCGCAGGGTGATCCCTTCGTCCGGTTGCAGACGGATCACCAGCACATTTCCATGCAATGGCCCTACATTGGGGAAGATAGTGTGTGGAGGATCCTTGAAGTAGACGGCGATTTCCGACTCGCGCGCACGCAAACGTTTTCCGGTGCGCAGATAAAAAGGCACCCCAGCCCAACGCCAGTTACCCAAATGAACCTTTAGCGCAATATAGCTTTCTGTCCGGCTTGCAGGGTTGCCGACATGGTCCAGATACCCGTCACCGCCCTCGCCCGTGCGGTATTGACCGCGGGCGATATCCGCAGGCATCACCGGCTCAAGCGCCTCGATCACTTTGACCTTTTCATCGCGAACCGCGTTGGGAGAGAACTTGGACGGCGGCTCCATCGCTGTCAGGCACAGCAGCTGTACCAAGTGGTTCTGGATCATATCCCGCATTGCACCCGACTGATCGTAATAGGCCCCACGCCCCTCGACGCCGACGGTTTCAGCCACGGTGATCTGGACGTGGTCGACATGTGTTGCGTTCCACAACGGCTCGAACAGGGAATTGGCAAAGCGCAGGGCCATCAGGTTCTGCACGGTCTCTTTGCCCAAATAGTGGTCGATCCTATAGATCTGATGTTCTTCGAAACAGGCGCGCAGCCCTTCGTTCAGCGCCTTGGCCGAGGCCAGATCATGACCAAACGGCTTTTCCACAACGATACGACTGTCAGGCGTTGCAAGATCGTGATCGTTCAGCCGTTTCGCAATGCCCGAGAACAAGCTTGGGCCGACAGAAAGGTAAAACGCTCGCACAACGTCTGGGCGCAATGACTTGGCCAGATTGTCCCAGCCCGCATCACCCAAGGCATCAACCTGTACATATTCCACGCGTGACAGAAAGCGGTCCAGAACGTCTTTTTTGAATTCCGGCGCGAACTCTTTCATCGAGGCGCGTATCTGATCCCGAAACGCGTCGCTATCAATGGCGGATCGGGCAGACCCGATAATCCGGGCTTCGTCTGGCATCTGGCCGACTTCGAAACGATGACACAAACCCGGCAGGATTTTTCGCTGCGCCAGATCACCGGTCGCGCCAAACAGCACCAGATCGAACGGGTTAACGGGAATTACGCGTGAAACCATCGTCGGGCTCCTTCAATCCTCTGCTGAACCACAATAGCACTTAAAGCTGACAGCGCCGGTGAATAGAAAATGTTATCGCTAACATTCACCATTTCCTTAGGCAAAGCGAGAAAAGAAAGCAAGGGTGGATTTGACGCACTACCCCTGGCTGCGTAACCATTCCATCACAGCCGGTCGCACGGATTGCTCTCCGCGATGACGAGCGTCCGATATGATCTTGCGCACTGCTAGCAGATCTGCCCGCAACAATACGCTTTTGACCGGCCCAATCGACGCCGGGCGCATCGACAACGTCCGGATTCCCATCGCGGCCAGACACAGTGCCTCGACCGGGCGTCCTGCGTCTTCACCGCAGAAGCTGAGTGGCGTATCCGAGATGTTGCAGCGTTCTACGATCCGTTCGATAAAAGTCAGGAAACTGACATTCAGCGAGTCATAGCGGCGGCGGACCAACTCGTTTTCACGGTCGGCAGCAAAGAAGAACTGTTTCAGATCATTGCCACCAATCGAAATGAAATCGACTTCGTCAAAAAACTTCTGCGGTGCAAAAGCGAGCGAGGGTGTTTCCAACATCGCTCCGACTTCAATACTTTCAGGCAGGGCATGGCCCAGACGTTTCTCGCGGTCGATGGTCTTATTCACTTCCCATCGCGCTTCATAATACTCTTCCGCTTGTGCCACGAATGGGAACATGACCGTCAACGGACGACCATTGGCGGCCCGGATCAGAGCCTGCAGCTGCATCCGCATCACGCCGCGTTTATCCAGGCCAACCCGAATTGCGCGCCAGCCTAAGGCCGGGTTCGGCTCCTCGATATGTTTCATGTAGGGCAGAACTTTGTCGGACCCGATATCCAGCGTGCGAAATACCACACGCTTTTTATCGGCCGCATCCAGAACCCGCTGATATTGCGTCACAAGCTCGGAACGCTTGGGCATCTTATTGCGGATCAGGAACTGCAGCTCGGTACGAAACAGGCCCACGCCTTCGGCACCGGAATTGTTCAGCGAAGGCAGGTCCGCCATCAGACCCGCGTTCATCACCAGATTGATCCGCTCTCCATCCCGCGTCACCGTTGGCGTTTCGCGGATTGAGGCATAGCGTTCCTGCGCCTTGGCCTGCATCGCGACCTTATCGCGGAACGCGCTGACCACGGTATCTTCTGGTCTGAGCTGCACAGTGCCCTGATCGCCATCAACCAGGATATGGTCTCCGTTCAGGGCCTCGGTCGTAATGCGCCCAACATGGACCACCAGTGGTATGGCCAAAGCACGGGCAACAATGGTGGCATGGCTTCCGACCGAGCCCTCTTCGAGCACGATGCCTTTCAAGGACCGGCCATATTCCAGCAGGTCACCTGGACCGATATTCCGGGCAACCAGGATTGGGTCCGGTGGCAGGTCGGCACTGTTTGTCTGCCCTTGCCCGGTCAAAATGCGCAGCAGACGGTTGCTGAGATCGTCCAAATCCGCCAATCGCTCGCGCAGATAGGGGTCGGAGACTTGGCTCATGCGCGCGCGCGCCTGGGATTGTTCCTTTTCCACCGCAGCTTCGGCGCTAAGCCCAAGTGCAATGTCCTCTTCCATTCGGCGCATCCAGCCCTTGGAGTTGGCGAACATGCGATAGGCTTCCAGAACCTGAAGCTGTTCCTTGTCGCCGTTCTTGGATATCTCGAGCATCTTGTCGACACCGACGCGCAATTCTTCGACCGCCTCGGTCAGACGCTCCTGTTCGCGGTGCGGGTCATCGGCAATCGGGTTGGTAACAACAACGCGCGGTTCGTGCAGCCAGACATGGCCTTCGGCCGAGCCCTCTTGTGCAGGGCCGCCTGTAAACTGAACCGGTTGCTGGTGGCGTGGCGACAGGGCCGCGCCCTCGCCAACGAATGCTCCCAGTTCAGCCATTTCGGCCAGAACCATTGCAACCACTTCCAGCGCATAAACTTCATCCGCAGAATATTCGCGCGCGTTGCGGGACTGAACAACCAGAACGCCAAGCTTTTCACCCAGCCGCTGAATCGGCACACCCAGAAAAGACGAGAAACGCTCCTCACCCGTTTCCGGCATATAGCGAAAGCCCTTGGCTGACGGCGCATCGGGCGTATTCACGATTTTGCCGGATTTCGCGACGCGCCCCACCAGTCCTTCGCCCATGCGCATACGGGTCTTATGAACAGCCTCGGGCGACAGCCCTTCGGTCGCACAAAGTTCCAGGGTTTCTTCGTCGCGGAACAGATAGATCGAGCAGACCTCGGCCCGGATACTGTCTGCGATCAGGTGAGTGATCCGGTCAAGACGTTCCTGGCCGGCAGCTTCGCTCGCCATCTCTTCACGCAGCCGCACCAGCAGCTTACGGGATTCTGTTTCAGTGCCGTCTGCCATAGCCCAACCAGTCTAAGGTTTCAGGCGTGACCCTTGGCTGAATTGCTCAGGCCGCCTTGTCCAATTCAAAGGCATCATGCAGTGCCTGAACCGCAAGTTCCATGTATTTCCTGTCCACCAAGACAGAAATTTTTATCTCAGAGGTTGTAATGACCTTGATGTTGATACCCTCATCCGAGAGTATCTTGAACATTTTTGCCGCAACACCCGATTGCGAACGCATTCCAATCCCGACCACAGAAACCTTGCAGACATCATTATCTGCGACGAGGTCGGCATAGTTCAGCTCTCCTCGGTCTTTCACAGCCAACAGCGCCTTTTCGGCGCGCGTCACCTGATCCGTGGGGCAGGAAAAGGTCATATCCGTGCGCCCTTCGTCCGAGATGTTCTGAACGATCATATCCACATTCACGCCCGCGTCGCTAAGCGCCGTGAAGATGATCGAGGCGATACCGGGGCGGTCCGCCACGGAAACGACGGTCATCTTGGCCTCGTCACGAGAATAGGCCACACCGGCCACAACATTGGATTCCATGATATCCTCCTCGTCGCAGACCAGCGTACCGGCCTCGTCGGATTGTTCTTCAAAACTTGAGAGAACGCGCAATTTCACTTTATATCGCATCGCCAGCTCAACCGAGCGGGTTTGCAGCACCTTAGCCCCAAGCGAGGCCAGTTCCAGCATTTCTTCGAATGAGATCCGATCCAGCTTACGCGCTTTTTGGCAGATGCGCGGGTCGGTCGTGTAAACGCCGTCTACATCGGTATAGATGTCGCAGCGCTCGGCCCCGAATGCAGCAGCAAAGGCCACGGCAGTGGTATCCGACCCGCCACGGCCCAGTGTCGTGATACGGCCTTCGGGGCTGAGACCCTGGAAACCCGCGACAACGGCCACTTTCATACCCTCGCCGAATTTCTGGTTCAGGTTGTCGGTCGGGATATCCTCGATCCGGGCCTGGCTGTGGGCGCTGGTGGTCAGCAACGGCACCTGCCAGCCCTGCCAACTGCGGGCTGGTATGTCCATCTCTTGCAATGTCAGCGCCATAAGGCCGGCGGTGACGTTTTCCCCCGAAGACACCACGGCGTCATATTCGCGCGCATCAAACAGTGGCGAGGTTTCGTTGACCCAGCCCACCAGCTCGTTGGTCTTGCCCGACATGGCCGAGACGATGACGATCACGTCATAACCCTTGGCCACCTCAACGCCGATGCGCTTTGCAGCACGGCGGATACGGTCCAGATTTGCGACGGATGTGCCGCCGAATTTCATCACGAGTACGGGCATGGGGGCTGATGTCTCCGCGCCTTGGAATTCAGATCCCGTGCGTCTTATGCGAGGGGGGCCGCAAGAGCAAGAGTGCAATACCGCATCAGTCGGGGCCTAGCATCGCTTTACAACCGCGTATGACGGTGTAAGCCTGACGCATCAAATTCACTACGAGGTATTCAATGCACCGTCTTGCCCTTGTCCTTGCCCTATTTTCCACACCTGCGGCGGCGCAAGTCGCCTCGCTGACCGGCACCGACGGTCAAAACGCCTTGGGGAAGGTGCCCTGTGCGACCAGCCCAGGCGAGGCGATGCGCACTTGCAACGCCGAAATGCGGCGCCGTGACGACGGCAGCTCTACGCTTGCGGTTGCGATGGGAAATGGCGAAGTCCGCAACATCTATTTCACCGATGGCATCCCGGATTCAACAAATTCGGCAGCTAAGATCACCTATGAAAACCGAGGCGATGTTATGGTGATTTTCGTTGATCCCGGTGAGGTATATGAGATCCCTAAAGTCGCTCTTGCCCGTCAGTAAGGGTGCGACTGGCCTTCATAGGTTTCAAAGCACCCAGTACTTTCAAGTGACAGAGTATCGAAACGGTTGATCAGGCCCTGAACAGCCTTATCAACCGTGATATCAGCCCCGGTCCCACCCATATCCGTCTGAACCCAGCCGGGATGGTAAATGCCTACTGAAATGCCGTCGCCGCGCAGGTCCACAGCCAGATTGCGCCCCAGATTCAGAACAGCAGCCTTGGACGAGCGGTAGATATAGCTGCCACCAGGCGCCCGCCTGTGCGAGGCCATCTGCGAGGATAAAATCGCAATCTTGCCCTGCGCTACGCGCAGATTGGGCAACAAGGCCTGAACTGTCAGAAAGACCCCGGTCACATTGGCAGCGAAACTCTGCGCCCACATTTCGGCGGGGTAGCCATCGATGGTTTGGGATTTATCCAGATATACACCGGCATTGCAGACCAGCAGATCAACAGGGCGCATTGCCAGTTTTTCCGCCATCGCTTGATGTTGTTTCGGGTCTGTTACATCCAGCGCCACCTCCGCGCTGCCATCCCGAGCCGTGCCCGTTACGTCGCATCCTTGCGCACGATACCTGTCCGCCAGAACCTTTCCGATCCCCCGCCCAGCACCGGTGATAACAACATGCATCGGCTAGTTCGTCTTGCGCGAAGGTACGAAAGGCAGCGGCGCAACAGGTACGCCGTCATCGATCAATGCCCTGGCTTCTTCTGGCTTGGCCTCGCCATAGATCGCACGTTCCGGCGCGTCGCCCAAATGAATCTTACGGGCCTCTTTGGCAAAATCCTTGCCAACGTAATCCGAGTTGTCCTCGACTTTGCGCCGCAGCTCGGAAAGGGCTTTCTCGACATCAACGCTTGGCGTTGCCATGTTGACGACCTCATCCCGAGATGCCGGGACCGTGGTACGAGATTCGACCGTACGTCCGGGGCGGACACGCGGGGTCATGATTGCTTTTTCAACTTGCGGATCACCGCACACAGCGCATGTCACCATGCCCGCGGCGGCAAGTTTGTCGTAAGCGGCGGCTGATTGAAACCAACTGTCAAAGCTGTGACCGCTATTACATTTCAACGCATATTGAATCATGTTCTGTCCAAATGTCGGATGCCAAATAGATACCAACCACTATTGCAATGGCAAGCCCCTGAGGGGGACATCAGTGATACAAATGCTCTACATTGCGTAACAATGATGCAAGATCGGGCGAATTAACCCGAGAGGCGGCATGTCCCAGCGAAAACCACCTGCGCTTGCGCTCTTGCCATTCAGGGTATCGCGCGGCCAGGGATTTGACCACCAGCGGATAGACATCGACCAGATAAACCGCTGATCCTTTCTTGTGCCGCCGCTTGTAGTGCAGGAACTGCCCAAAGGCATTTGGGGTACATGTACCGGTCACACCAGCCTCTTCCCAGGCCTCTTGACTGGCCGCACCGGAGGGCGAAAGGCCATCAATCAAATTCCCCTTGGGTATGATCCAGCGACCGGAACCACGCGTCGTAATAAGCAACACCTCTGGCGTGCCGCTTTGGACACGATAGCACAGAGCCGCCGATTGCCGTACGACTCGTACAGTGCCCGCTTGATGCAGGTTGAGTTGCCTTTGCTCGATCACGTCCTGCTGCCTCTTCAGGGAACGTTGTATATGCCCGCCCGATGCGCTTTTGCGCTTATTTAGCGGGCCCGCATCTGAAGAATGCCATATGAAGTGTTATTTTTCAATCCCTTGCATCCGCGCCTCAAGTTTGCGGACCAGAACCTCATGCGGGATATCGGCATCTACCGACAGCCGCCTGAGGCCAAAGTGGACGCGGGCAATCTGTTGGTAATAGCGGGTATAGACGTAATTCGTCCCGCCACCGGCAATGGCGCCCAACACAGGCACGGATTGCGCAGCCAGTTTTTGCCCCAAAACCACCGCCAGTTTCGGGGCAACGGCAGATATCAGCTTTTGCAAAGCTGGGCCTGTCAGGGTCAGACGCGCCGAAAAGAAACCCAGATCCGCGCCGTCATCGAAAGACATCGGACCAGCGGCTGACAATACCCGGACACAGTCGAATTTGACACCAACCTCTGAAGGGTCAAACCCTTCGCGCGCCGCAGCGCCCTGAATTGAACGCAGCAGCATGGTCGTGGTTGCCGGTAACTCCATCAATGCGGTCGGAACGCCACCGATACCGCCTGCAGCTCCCATGGCTGTCGTCAGGGCCGTATTGACCCATGGCAACTGATCGGGCACCGCCCTACGCGACCCTTCAGCCGCGTTCATCGCAATCCAAAGCGCCTTTTCTGTCGCCCCGGTTAGGGCTTCGCGCACAGATGGCGGCAGCTGTTCAAGCAATGACTCTGCCGAGCCACCGACACTGTTCAACAACTTGACGCCCGGCCCTCCGGCGGATTGGTAATATCCGGCCAAACGGTCCAGTTCCGCTTCGGCATTGAGTTTTCCGACAAGAACCAAGTCCTGCATAAGTACCCTCCTGCCCCTAGAACATCGGCACTTACCGCAGCGGTTTCAATAGCTCAGCGGCTCCAGCGAGTTACCAGACCAGTTATTCCGTCCCATCCGCCGGGTATCAGGTCTACGCCCAGAACCCGATCCGGGTTGGTTGGCGGGGGCATCTCGACCCCGGTCAGACGGGTGAATCCAAACCGAGCATAATAGGGTGCATCCCCGACCAACATGACCCTGTCCCAACCCTTGGTTCGCCCGGCCCGCAATCCTTCGTGGATCAAAAATCCACCCAGTCCTTCACCTTGATGGGTCGGGTGGACGGCCACAGGGCCCAAAAGCAGCGCGTCCTGATCGCCAACATGCACGGGCCAGAATCTTATTGCACCGGCCAGGATATCCTGCCCGTCCCGCACCACTTGTGACAAGCCTGACATTGGCGGAACATCATCGCGCAGGCGATACGAAGACAGCGCTTCGCGCCCGGGCGCAAAACACAAATCGTACAAAGCCTCGACTTCCCACCAATCGTCCGGCTCCTCCGGCCTGATCACGAATTGCTGCACCCTGCCCTCTTTTCCTAGCTGGAATTCGCCCTAGCACTTCGTTACGCCTTGGGCAAACGCTTGGAGACCTTATGTTCTATCGCCCAGAAGACGGCCACGGCCTGCCACACAATCCGTTCAACGCCATTATCACCCCGCGCCCGATCGGCTGGATATCAACCCGTGGCGCGGATGGGACCAACAACCTCGCGCCCTATTCGTTCTTTAATGGTGTGGCCTACACACCCCCGCAGGTCATGTTTGCCTCGACCGGAACCAAGGCCGATCAGGACGGTGGAAAGGACAGCATCGCCAATATCGAGGCAACAGGCGTATTCTGCGTGAACGTTGTCGCCCACGCCCACCGCGACGCAATGAACGCCAGTTCAGCCGCGCTGCCCAAACATGTCGACGAGTTCAAACACGCCGGCCTTACCGCAATCGAATGCGAGACCATCCCCTGCGCCCGTGTCGAAGGTGCCCCAGCCGCATTGGAATGCAAGCTCACGCAGATCGTGACCCTGCCCGGAAAGGCGAACCGGGTTGTGTTCGGCGAAGTGACAGGAGTGCATCTGCACGACGACCATATGCGGGATGGCAAATTCGATGTGACGTCTTTCAAACCACTGGCACGGCTTGGCTACCGGGATTATTCGGTCGCGTCCGAGCTGTTCAGCCTTTCAAGACCGGATGACTAATGCCTTTACCTGACGCATCGCGCCGATACCCAATCACATTGCCTGACGGCTCGGACCACCCGGGTACGGTCTTCCTGTCTCAGGCTATCGACCACCCCAGAATAGAAGCCGGTGAATATAGCTATGCGTCGGATTTCGACGCACCAGAGGATTGGGCGCAACGCCTTGCCCCTTATCTATTCCCGTTTTCCCGCGAAAAACTTGTCTTGGGTAGATTCTGTCAAATCGCCCACGGCGTCCGGTTCATCACTTCATCGGCCAATCACGCCATGAGCGGGGCGACATGCTATCCTTTTCCCGTTTTCGATCCCGAAAAGCTGTTGGAATATCAACCTGACAGGCGCGATACCGTGATCGGAAATGACGTTTGGATCGCATACGGTGCCTTGATCATGCCTGGCGCTAAAATCGGAGATGGCGCCATTATCGGTGCAGGATCCGTCGTGCGCGGAACAGTACCGCCTTATGCAATCGTGACAGGCAATCCTGCAGAGGTACGACGGTATCGGTTTGAGGCCGGTACAATCGACCGGCTGCTTGCTTTGAAGTGGTGGGATTGGCCAACTGATCTGATTACCGAATCCGAAAGCGCTCTGCTGTCCGGAAACGTCGATATGCTGGAGCGTTTAGCCCCCTAAAAAAGGCAGCCTATTTGGCCGCCTTTCACAATCAGTGCCCACCCAGAATGCCGGTGCGAACAGAATAATCGACCGCCAGCGCGTAATCGGGGTCATCGTCGCTGTCGACCATCAAATGGCCTGCCTTGTTCAGCAGTTTGTGACAGTCACGGCTGAGGTGGCGGAGCATGACGCGCTTTCCTGCGGCTTCATACTTCGAAGCGATGTTCTCGATGGCCTGCAATGCCGACTGATCCACCACACGGCTTTCGGCAAAATCGACAATCACGGTTTCCGGGTCGTTTGAAACGTCGAATATCTCAACAAATCCCTCGGACGAACCAAAGAACAGCGGCCCTTGAATCTCGTAGACCTTTGCGCCTTTTTCCGTCAGTGAATCGCGGGTGATTGCATGGATACGCTTGGCGTTGTTCCAAGCATAAGCCAGGGCCGAGACGATCACACCAACAACAACCGCTACCGCCAGGTCCTCCATCACGGTCACGACAGTCACCAGCACGATGACAAACGCGTCCATCAAGGGCACTTTGCGCATGATCTTGAACGAGTTCCAGGCGAAGGTCCCGATCACCACCATGAACATGACCCCGACCAAAGCGGCCAATGGAATCTGCTCAATCAGCGGGGAGGCGAACAGGATGAATACCAACAGGAACAGCGCCGCTGCGATACCGGCAATGCGCGTGCGCCCACCTGATTTCACGTTGATCATGGACTGACCTATCATGGCACAGCCGCCCATGCCTCCGAAAAAGCCAGTGGCCACATTGGCAAACCCTTGGGCGATACATTCTTGCGAGGCACCACCACGTTTGCCGGTGATTTCGCCAACAAGGTTCAGCGTCAGAAGCGACTCGATCAGGCCGATCGCTGCCAATATGACGGCGTATGGCAGGATGATCTCAAACGTCTCCCAGTTCAGCGGCACCATCGGGATGTGGAACGGCGGCAAGCCACCTTCGATCGAGGCAAGATCGCCCACCCGTGGGACGTCCAGTCCAAAACCAATCACCAATGCTGCGACGACCATGATCCCTGCCAAAGGCGCCGGGACAATGCGTGTAATGCGCGGCACGATAAGGATCACCGCCATAGTCAGGCCGACCAGACCCAACATAGTAAAAAGCTGAATACCGGAAAGCCATTCGCCACCGCTCATGCCATGGCCCGTGTTTTCCATGCTGCCGGGAACTTTGAACTGGCCCATCTGGGCCAGAAAAATCACGATGGCCAATCCGTTCACAAACCCCAGCATCACTGGATGTGGTACCAGCCTGATAAAACGCCCCCAGTGCATCGCCCCTGCGATCAGCTGCAGTATTCCCATCAAAACCACTGTAGCGAAGAGGTATTCGACCCCATGTTCTGCCACCAAGGCAACCATCACCACGGCCAGCGCCCCGGTTGCGCCCGAAATCATACCCGGACGGCCACCAATCAGTGCAGTGATCAGCCCCACCATGAACGCAGCATACAAACCAACCAGAGGATGCACGCCCGCGACAAACGCAAAGGCCACCGCCTCAGGGACCAAAGCAAGTGCAACCGTCAGGCCGGACAGCAGCTCGATCCGAAGGCGCGAGACGGTCAGGCCCTCATCCGGAACCCAACGAAGATCAGGTTTGGCGATACGATTGGCAAAGCTTGCCAGCATAGCTCGGGGCATAGGGCGTCCTGTTGGTTTATGGGTTCGCGCGAAAAAGGGACTTCTATCTGTGAACCGGTTTTTGAGCCACCGCATCAGGCGGGAGGCTGATATGCGCAGCACGCATAGCACATATCTCGCGAATAGGTGAATTGATGTCGGTTCGTTGCCGTCACACCTTGGCTTGATGCTCTGCCTGGCTCGGATAGCAACGACCCGAATCCCTGCGAAAAAAGTGATAGAACCACCGGGCGATCACCCTTGTCAAACCATGCAGCGCAGCGCACAAATCGCTGAACAGGCGCCAAAATCGGAGAAAACCAGTGACCCAGACCAAGATTGCCGTCATCGGCGGATCAGGCATTTACGACATCGACGGATTGGAGAATGCGCAATGGGTCTCGGTTGAAACGCCTTGGGGTAGGCCTTCGGACCAAATACTGACCGGCGCGCTGAACGAGATCGAGATGGCGTTCCTGCCTCGCCACGGGCGTGGCCACATTCATTCGCCGACGGACGTGCCCTATCGCGCCAATATTGACGCGCTGAAACGTCTGGGGATCACGGATGTGATCTCGATCTCGGCCTGCGGATCATTCCGCGAGCATATGGCGCCCGGAGATTTTGTTGTCGTCGACCAGTTCATCGATCGCACCTTTGCGCGGGACAAAAGCTTTTTCAGCTCCGGCTGCGTGGCCCATGTCAGCGTCGCCCACCCGACCTGCCCACGTTTGTCAGATGCTTGCGAGACGGCTGGCAAGGCCGCCGGCATCACCATTCATCGCGGCGGCACCTATCTGGCGATGGAGGGGCCGCAGTTCTCGACACTGGCGGAATCCAAAATGTACCGCGAGCATTGGGGCTGCGATGTGATCGGAATGACCAACATGCCCGAGGCTAAACTCGCCCGAGAAGCCGAGCTTTGTTATGCTTCGATCGCGATGGTCACCGACTATGACAGTTGGCACCCGGACCATGGCGAGGTCGACGTGACCGCCATTATCGCCACCCTGACCGGGAACGCCGAAAAAGGCCGAGCGCTGGTCAAGGGCTTGCCAGAGTTGCTGGGAGCAGCGCGCCTGCCCTGCCCGCACGGGTGTGACCGGGCGCTGGAATACGCGATCCTGACCGCGCCAGAAAAACGTGATCCGGCGCTGCTGGCGAAACTGGACGCAGTCGCGGGGCGGGTGCTCTAGCGATTGGTATCAACCCTATTCCGGTCGGCCGCATCAGTACTTAACCGAAAGGCAGCCTTTTAAGTTCGGTACGGGCGGCAGGGAACGAAGAGGATAGGAATGAAACGGCTCGAGGCCCTGGACGCCGCACGCTTTCTGGCATTTTGCGGCATGGTGCTGGTGAACTTTCGCATCGCGGCGCAGGTCAAACCGACAGATGACTGGGCATCGGCGCTTGTCGATGCACTGGAAGGTCGTGCTGCTGCATTGTATGTCATTCTGGCCGGGATCGGTATTGGCCTGTCCAGCCCTTCTGCTGGAATTCTGTTACGACGGGCTGCATTTCTGTTCGTACTTGGCCTGATCAACATGACCATGTTTGAGGCCGATATCCTGCATTTCTATGCATTGTATTTTGTTGTCGGCGCGGCGTTTCTGTCCTCGTCCATCTTTGGTTTGTGGCTTGGCGCATGCAGTGTCGTTGTCCTGGCCGTTCTCGCCAATCTTATCTTTGACTATGATCAGGGATGGGACTGGGTTTCCCTGACCCATACCGACCTGTGGACGATACCGGGCTTTGTACGAAACTTGCTGTTCAATGGTTGGCACCCCGTTCTACCTTGGGCAGCGTTCTTGCTGATCGGTATAGCGATTGGGCGATCGCAACTGCAGACGGTCTGTGTTCAGCACCGGTTGATCATGTGGGGATTTGGCGCAGCGGTTCTGGCCCTGTTTCCGCAAAAGCTGGCAACCGATCCCGATCTGGTGGCCTATCTGGGCACTCAATCCATCCCTCCCGGGCCGTTTTACATTTTGGCCGGGGCTGGATCCGCCTGCGTGGTGATCGGCCTGTTGCTAAAGCTCTGGCCGCGGATTCAGGAGCTGGGCGTCGCACCGGCACTGACTGCGCCGGGGCGGCAGGCCTTGACGCTGTATCTGGCACATATCGTGATTGGGATGGGCATTCTGGAAGAGGCCGGCCTGCTGGACGGATCGCTCAGCGCGCCACAGATCGTTGGCTACGCCTTGGGTTTCTGCGTGCTGTCCTCAGGATTTGCTCTGCTATGGTTCCTGCGCTTCAGACGCGGACCACTTGAGGCGTTGATGCACCGTGTGACGCGCCCATCGGGGGCTTGACGTTTGCCCGTCACCAAAGCTTGATACCCGCGTATCATAATCGGAGATCACATGCCCTTTGACCTCTGGCTGGCCTTTGTGGCCGCATCCACCGCTTTGCTGCTGATCCCCGGCCCCACTGTGCTGCTGGTGCTCAGCTATGCGCTGTCCAAAGGCCGCAGCGTTGCCGTAGCCTCGGCCACCGGGGTGGCGGTTGGCGATTTGGTGGCCATGACGGCCTCATTGCTGGGATTGGGGGCATTGGTTCTGGCCTCAGCTACGTTGTTTTCCGTATTGAAGTGGATCGGCGCGGCCTATCTGGTGTGGCTGGGTATCAAGTTACTCCGCAGCGCCCCATCGGCGGGGCTGCAAGCGGTTGAACCCGGCGCAGATATCTCTGCGCGAGGCGTCTTTGGTCACGCCGCCGCTGTAACCGCCCTGAACCCCAAATCGATTGCGTTCTTTATCGCCTTCGTGCCGCAATTCCTGCGCCCTACCGAACCTTTAGGCCCTCAATTCGCGATCCTGATAGGCACTTTCGTTGGGCTGGCCTGGTTGAACGCATTGGCCTATGCCCTTTTGGCAGATCGGCTGCGCCATATGATCGGCCGCGCAAGCACCATTCGCGCATTGACGCGTTTCGGGGGGCTGACCCTGATCGGTATGGGGATCGCCACATCAATCCTGCGTCGCCCGGCCTGAGGGCCTATTCTGCAGCGTGATCATTCATAAATCCGCGGATAAACCGCCTGATTTCCCGCGCCGCCGACGTGTCGAGTTCCCTGCACAGCTCTACAAAAGCATCGCGCTCGCCACGATCCAGCCGCAGAACCAACTGGCTGTCCTTTTTGACTGAAACCTTACGATCTGTCCCTGACATGCACTTTGTCTCCAAAAGACTTCAGAAGGAATGAAACGTATATACTAAGTATATAGAAAACATATGATGGGCAGCTAACAACCTTGCGGAATCTTTGCAAGTAGCCTGTGTTCAATTCAGGTAATTCTTTTTCGGAACCAACGCATTGGCTAAAAAAGACGACGTCTTGGGAAACCTATCTGGTTTTTTCGGTGAGATAGGCAATCGCACGTTCTAGGAAGATTGCAAGCCAGCACATTCATTCTGTTCTTGCATGACCGTCCCCGATGGGCCAAACAACCCAGCGTGTTTTGACGCCAGAAGGGGATGGTCATGTCAAGAAACAAGTCGGTCAAGGATTACATCCGAACCATCGTCGACTTTCCGCACGAAGGGATCATGTTTCGGGATGTCACCACCTTGTTTGCGGACCCGCGCGGGTTTCGTATGGCGATTGACCAAATGTTGCACCCCTATGCTGGCGAACAGATCGACAAGGTCGTGGGACTTGAGGCGCGCGGTTTCATATTGGGCGGCGCCATCGCACATCAGCTGAGCGTCGGTTTCGTCCCCATCCGCAAAAAGGGCAAGCTGCCCGGCACAACAATCAGCCAGGATTACACGCTGGAATACGGCGAGGCCATTGTCGAGATTCACGATGATGCCATCCAACCGGGTGAGAAAATTCTCGTCGTGGATGACCTGCTGGCCACCGGAGGCACCGCCGCCGCCGGGATCAAACTGATCGAACGGCTGGGCGGCGAGATCGTGTCATGTTCCTTCATCATCGACCTGCCAGAACTGGGCGGGCGCAAGGTTCTGGAAGAGATGGGCATGGATGTTCATGTCCTGTGCGAATTCGAAGGACTCTGATCGATCCCACAGTTACAGCCGCAGGACCGCGCCGGGGTTCATGATCCCTTTGGGGTCCAACGCCGATTTGATCGCCCGCATCGCGCTCAATTTGACCGGATCGCCATATCGCTCCAGATCTTCGGTCTTCAATCGCCCGATACCGTGCTCTGCGCTGACGGATCCCTGAAACTCATGCACAAGGTCATGAACGGCCCTTTTTACCTTCGCACTTTCGGCGTCATACTCTGACCGGGAATGCCCGTTTGGCGGAAACACATTGTAATGTAGGTTCCCGTCGCCCAGATGCCCAAAACAGTTCACCCGATACGGACCAAGCGTGGCCACAACATCTGCACCACGCCGGATAAATTCTGGGATGGCCGAGATCGGCACCGAGATATCGTGGCTTGAGACCGACCCGATCAGCCGGTTTGCATCCGGAATACGCTCGCGCACGGCCCAAATGTCCTGCCGCTGCGCCTCGCTTTGTGCAATCACCGCATCGGTGACCAGCCCACGTGCGTCAGCGGCCTCGTACAGCACCTCAAACGCGGTTTCAGGTGATTGTCCCATCGACAAGCCAATCTCGATCAGTACAGACCATTCGGGCGGCTCGGCAAAAGCCTGCCGCGTCTCTGGCAGAACCTCACTCAGGAACAAAAGCCCCTGTTGGTGAATCAGTTCAAATGCGCTGACGCTGTCGCCCATGAGGTCCCGCGCCAGCGCCAGCAAATCAACCGCCGCTTCGGCAGAGGTGACCTGAACCATGGCCGTTCCAACCGCCTCAGGACGGGGAAACAGCTTGAGTGCCGCCGCAGTGATGATCCCTAGCGTCCCTTCGGCTCCGATCAAAAGATTGCGCAGATCATACCCGGTATTGTCCTTTCGCAACCGGCTGAGCCCATGCCAGATTTCGCCACTTGGTAGAACCGCCTCAAGGCCCAGACACAGGTCACGGGCGTTTCCATAGCGCAACACGTTAACCCCCCCTGCATTTGTCGACAGGTTCCCTCCGATCCTACATGACCCCTGTGAGGCAAGGGAAAGTGGAAATAACCGGTTCGCGCCTTCGGCAGCCGCCTGCACATCTGCAAGGATCACACCACCTTCTGTAATCATCACATTCTCTGTCGGATAGACAGCCCGGATCGCTGTCATCCGCTCTAGCGAGATTAGCAAAGGCGCAGGCCCGTCCGACGTCACCTGACCGCCAACAACACCGGTGCCGCCCCCATATGGCACCACCGGGACCGATGCCTCGGCAGCCAATCGGATCAGAACCGCCACCTCCTCGGCCGTTCTGGGCACCGCAAGCACCCCCGCCTGCCCGGAAATCCGACGGCGCGGCTCCTCGAGATATCGCGCGGTGACCGGTCGCAGCACTTCATCCGGCAAGGCGGCGCGAATTGATTGGGCGAATTGATCGTCTGCGGGATTCAGGGTCATGCCCATTCCTTGCCCAAGGCAACGGGTCCCGACAAGCCCTATTCCAACTCGATCAGGTATTGCGGCTCTAACACAACCACCGTTGGCCGGTCCGGAAGTGAGCGCAGGGATACGGTGATTTCCGACACGCCATCGCGCTCAACCGGGAAATCGCCCCTGACATCCGCCAGAAACCGATCCAGCGAATAGTCCGAAAACCAATGCATCGGAATAATGACCGAGCTTTTCAATCGTTTCAGAACAGAGATCATTTCGGGCAGCGGCATGGTCGTCCCGCCATCAACGGCGGCCATGACAACATCTAACCGCCCAAGGGCCGCAAATTGCGCGTCCGATGGGACGTGGTGCAGATGACCCAGATGCCCGATACACAAGCCCGCCACCTCAAACACAAAGATCGAATTGCCACGTTCTTCGACCCCGCCATAAACAGAACGGATATCGGTCGAGACATTGCGCACCAGCATCTCGTCCAGATCCAGATGATGTTCGATCCCCTCCCCGAACACGCCCCACCCCTCCAGCACATGCGGAATGGCGGGATCGGGGTATTCGGTCCAATGCGTGCCATGGGCGTGGTTCATCGTCACCACATCGGGAATCAGACTGGCCCCGCCGATGAACCCGGTGAAATCCGTCACGGCGTTCAACCCGCCCTGCGTCTGGATCAGAAAAGACGCATGGGCGATATAGTTGATCCGGACGGAATACTCCGGTACCGGATCCTGCCAGGCTGCTTTATGCAGGTATTCGATCCCCGGTGACGCATCCGCAACGGCGATGCAATGGCTTGGCCGCCGCTCCTGTGCCACAGCCCCGCCCGAGATCACCAAAAATGCCAAAACCACCCAGCGCATGACGTGATTGTAGCGCAGAGCACGGTTGAATCGCGACCGCAAAGTGAAATTGAACTTTCCGCGGGTTGAAGTGCCTCAAACCACGATGCACTTACGTAGCCTGAACGGGCGTGAGACCTTCGCCGCACGCAAGGCCTGTGCCAATGCGTCGCTCACAAAAAACGCGTCGCGCATTTGTGTGTCGATCCAGATGTCGGGCCCATCCAACGCAGACACGCTCACGGCGATGTCCTTGTCTTGCATTGCGCCGGGCGGCTCCCAGATGTTGTGGTTTTCATATGGCTTATCTATACGCGGTGATTGATCGGTCAGCACGGCCGTTTTTTGCGCCCCAAAGTTCAAGCAGAAATACTCGCCCTCAACCGGTGTGGTGCGATCGTGTTGAAACAGTTTGACTGGATAGAGATTTCCGTCACCAAGGTCGAATTGGCGTAGAACAGCGGCGCATGCTGCAGAAACCGTCCATAGCCCTCCAGCCATAAAGAAGTCCGGCTGCTTCTTTTCCTTTTTGTCTTTGTATTTCGCGTACACTTCTTTGGGGAAGCAATCTTCGGGCTGCGGTTCGCCAAGTCTGTTCCGCTTCATTGCTTCAACGGCTCGCTCCCTGTCGTTCAAGACAACGTCTGCCTCAAACCCTTTGATGCTAGAGGTGCTTACCATCGCACGGCTGATCCAAATCATTGGCTGTTTCGCCCGCGCCATGGTCCTACCCCGCTTCTGTCTTCCCGCGCCGGTCCGACCGCAGACAGGCATATAACACATGCGTTCGCCAGCGCCCGTCAATCTGCAGATAGGACTGCGCCACGCCTTCGTATTTAAAGCCCGAGCTTTCCAGCAATCCGCGCGAGGGTTTGTTTTCGGGCAGGCAGGCCGCCTCGATCCGGCTCAGGTCTAAACGCGTGAAGGCATGATGGACCACCGCGCCAATAGCCTCGCGCATATACCCGTTGCGGGCAAAAGCCTGACCGGTCCAATAGCCCAAGGTCCCAGCCTGTGCCGGGCCACGGCGCACATTGTCCAGGGTGATCGCACCGACCAGCAGGTCATCAGATCGCCGGAACAGAAATAACGGAATCGCCGTCCCACTCGCAACCGAGCGCTGCGCCCAGTAGACACGGTTAGTAAAGGATTTCCGGCTCAAGTGGTCCGAGGCCCAGATCGGCTCCCACTGGGTCAGAAAGTCTTTGGACGAGCGTCGCAGCGCCGCCCAGTCGTTAAAATCGGAGTGCACGGGCGGGCGCAAGCTGAGCCGCTCGGTTTCAAGTTTCAGCTTGCGTCTGCCCAGAAGCATCACGCCGCGCGCCTCTCCTGCAAGTCCGCGAGTGTGGGTGCACCTGATACCGGACCATACAGCGCCAGCGCCGCTGGCGCTTGTGCTGCTATCTGTTCGGCAAAGCTGCGGACATCTTCGGTGCTGACCGCGTCAATCTTGGCGACTGTATCCTCAAGCGACGGCACCCGTCCCCAGATCTGCACCAGACGCGCCAGACGCTCGGCCCGGTTCGAGGGGCTTTCCAGCCCCATCAGCATTCCGGCCTTCATTTGCGCACGAGCACGGGCGACCTCTTCGGGGCTCATATCCTCGGCGGCACGCTTCATTTCGTCAATGGTGATCGTCGCCAACTCACCGATCTGATCCGCAGATGTGCCCGCGTAGATCGTGGTAGTGCCCGTGTCGGCATAGGCGCCGGCCTGGGCAAAGATCGTATAGCAAAGCCCGCGTGTTTCCCGAACTTCCTGAAACAAGCGCGAAGACATACCCCCGCCCAGCGCGGTCGAATAAATCTGCGCGGTATAGATCGCGTCGTCGCGATAGCCGGGGCTTTCCAGCGCCAAAGCGAAATGAGCTTGCTCCAGTTCTTTTTCCTGCCGCGCCTCACCACCGGTAAATCGAGCCACTTCAGGGATCAAACCCTTGCGTGGTTGCAGGTGACCAAACATCACTTCGGCCGTTTTCATCAGTGCATCATGATCAACCGCACCAGCAGCGGATAGGATCATCTGTTCAGGGCCATAATGCTCGGCGACGAAACCCGACAGATCCTCGCGCGAGAATGCGCTGACGCGTTCAGTGGGGCCAAGTATGGTCCGGCCCAAGGGCTGATCGTGATAGCTTTGCTCTTGCAGCCAGTCAAAGATTACATCGTCGGGCGTGTCATAGGCCTGACCGATTTCCTGTAGGATCACACCGCGTTCGACCTCAATCTCGCGCGGATCGAAGATCGGGTTCAGGACGATGTCACCGATGACATCCATCGCCAGCGCCACATCGTCTTTTAGAACGCGCGCATAATAGGCCGTCACCTCGCGCGAAGTATAGGCGTTGATATACCCGCCCACATCCTCGATCGCTTCGGCAATTTGCAGCGCGGATCGCCGTTTGGTTCCCTTGAACGCCATATGCTCAAGGAAATGGGCTATGCCATTCTGTTCGATCCGCTCATTGCGCGCACCGGCGGTTACCCAGATGCCTATGGCCGCAGATTGCAGCCCCGGCATATGTTCACTGACGATACGGAAGCCGTTCTTCAGTTGGTCTTGTCTGACAGTCACTCGGCGATATGCCCTTTGATATGATCCTCAAGGGCGCCCAGATCATTGGCGATGCGGGTCACCCGTTCCGGACGTTCATACAGATCAGACATGCGAGAGGGAAGAGGCGGATGTACGCCACTCGCCTTCTCGACCGCAGCCGGGAACTTGGCCGGGTGTGCGGTCGCCAAAGTGATCATCGGGACGTTCGTCCCACGGTGCTGTTCCGCGACTTTGATCCCCACTGCGGAATGCGGACAAACCAGTTCCGCGCTATGGGCCAGCGTGTGCTTGATCGTATCGAGCGTTTCGTCTTCGGACACTCTCCCTGAGTCGAAGTTTTCACGAAGCGTTTCCATCGCCCCTTGACTGACATTGAAGCCGCCGGTTTTCAGCTCATCCATCAACTGTGCGACCGCATTGCCATCCTCACCATAGGCATAGAACAGCGCGCGTTCAAAGTTCGAGCTGACCTGAATATCCATCGACGGGCTAATCGACGGGATGGTTTCGCCTTTAAAATACCCCTCACCCGACAGGCAGCGATGCAGGATGTCGTTTTGATTGGTCGCCACGACCAGGCGGTCGATGGGCAGGCCCATGCGTTTCGCCAGATAGCCCGCAAAAATGTCGCCGAAATTGCCTGTCGGCACGGTAAAGCTGACCTTGCGATGCGGTGCGCCAAGGCTGACCGCGGCCGAGAAGTAATAGACGATCTGCGCCAGAACCCGGGCGAAGTTGATCGAATTCACACCCGCCAGTTTGACCCCATCGCGGAACTCGAAATCGTTGAACATATCCTTCAGCGCGGCCTGACAGTCGTCAAAGTCCCCGTCGACGGCCAGAGCATGCACATTGCCGTCCGCAGGTGTGGTCATCTGACGACGCTGCACCTCAGATACACGGCCATGCGGATACAGGATAAACACGTCTACCGCATCCAGCCCCCGGAACGCCTCAATCGCGGCAGAACCGGTATCACCGCTGGTCGCGCCCACGATAGTCACCCGATCCCCGCGACGCTTCAGCGCTACCTGGAACAACTGACCGATTAGCTGCATGGCGAAGTCTTTGAAGGCCAGTGTCGGGCCGTGAAACAACTCCAGCAGGAAGTGGTTCTCGTTCAACTGCTTCAACGGTGCGCGGGCGTCATGGCCGAACCCTTTATAGGCGCGGGCAATGATCTGTTTGAACTCATCTTCCCCAAATGATCCGCTGACATAGGGCCACATCACACGAAAGGCGATCTCCTCATAGGACAGGCCGGCCAAAGCAGCGATGTCATCCTGGCTCATCACCGGGATCTCGGCGGGCAGATACAGGCCGCCGTCGCGGGCCAGCCCGGTCAGCATCGCCTCTTCAAAACTCAGTTCGGGCGCCTGCCCGCGGGTTGAGACATATTTCATTGCGCTTCACTTTCTGATGGGGCGCGACCGCGCCACAGGAAATAACCAGTCATTGCAGCCCAGACCAAAGCCAGGCCAAACCATGTGATCGCGTATCCCAGATGATCATTCGGGATGCCCGCAGTGTCCACTGGCAGAGGGGTCACATTCGGATCGGTTTGGGACCGTGCGATCAGCAGAACCGGGTCGGTTCCCAGAGCTGCGGCAAGAGCGGGAACATCGCGGGCAAACCAGATATTAGCAGACAAATCGGGTTCGGGCGTATAGCTGTCGATCTCATCCGGCCAGTGCAGATTGCCCGTCAGTTCGATCTGTCCGGTTTGTCTTTCAACCTGTTTGGCAGTGGTTGGGATAAAACCGCGATCGACCAGAATAGTCCGGTCGCCAGTATCGAAAGCTTGGATAACTCGATAGCCAGCGCCTACTTGTTTCACCGAAACCAGAACATGGATTTCACCCGGCTGCATCTCACCCTGGACGAAAACCGGTAAGTACTTGTCCCGTGTCTCGGAAGGCTGCTGCGGCAGGGAAACAGGTTCGGCGGAGATCCGGTCGTTAATCTCGGCCAACACGTCTTGTTTCCACCCAAGCCGCTGTACCTGCCAGACGCCCAGCGACACAAGTACGCCCAGACCGGCGAGCCCGAAGATCAGCAGGAAAGTTATGCGGCGCATGGCGGGGTCAAACCTTGTTGCAGAAACCGGCGTCTTGTTAAGGGCGGTGTGAACTGAATTGCAACCACCCATTTGTATCGGGTGCAATCTTGCACCCTGATAGAGAAAAAGCCGCCCTTGGGGGCGGCTTTTGCAATTTTGTTACCGGTCCGGCGTCAGATCAAAGGGGCTTGTCCCCAGATATAGACTGCGAAGAACAGGAACAGCCAGACAACGTCAACAAAGTGCCAGTACCAGGCCGCGGCCTCGAAACCGACGTGCTTTTCCGGCGTGAAATCACCCTTCAGTGCCCGGATCAAACAGACCGACAAGAAGATGGTGCCGATAATCACGTGGAAGCCGTGAAAGCCGGTTGCCATGAAGAAGTTCGAATAGAACTGATCACCACCGAATTTCCAGCCCTCATGGGCCAGCAATTCGTAGTACTCAAAGCCCTGCAGAGCGGTAAAGGCGATGCCCAAAACGATACCAATAGCGAGGCCGTTGATCAGCGCCTTGCGGTCATTGTCATGCACCAGCGCGTGGTGCGCCCAGGTGATGGCACAGCCCGAAAGCAGCAGGACCAGCGTGTTGATCAGCGGCAAGTGGAACGGGTCAACCGCGTGGATATCCGGCTGGATGTATTCGGTGCCCGCATAGTCGTACATCGGGTACATGCGGTGTTTGAAGAACGACCAGAACCAGGCGAAGAAGAACATCACCTCGGACATCACGAATAGGATGAACCCATAGCGCAGGCCAATGCGCACGACCGGCGTGTGATCGCCTACACGGCTTTCGGCCACCACTTCGGACCACCAGGCGAACATGGTGTAAAGAACCGCGACAAGACCGGCCCAGAACATGTAGGAGGTGACGCCGTGCATCCAGAGGACGGCTCCGAACAACATCACAAAGCCGCCCGCAGCGCCGATCAGTGGCCAGATCGAAGGGGTCAGAATGTGGTAATCATGATTTTTTGCGTGTGCCATCAGCGTCCCTCACCTACAGGCGTTAGTTCTTGTTTGTATCACCCTGAACATCAAGGGCGGCATAGCCCTCGGGCAGGTCAATTTCGTAGAATGTATACGACAGAGTGATCGTATGCACATATTTGGCTTCCAGATCCTCGACCATTTCGGGATCGACGAAAAAGCTCACCGGCATCTGAACCCGTTCTCCGGGTTGCAACACCTGTTCTTCAAAACAGAAACAGGCGATCTTCTGGAAATACCCACCGGCCGAATAAGGCGCAACGTTGTAAGACGCCTGACCGGCAATTGGGCGGTCCGTGGGGTTATATGCCTCATAGAAGGCCAGGCCCGTTTCGCCGATGCGGATTTCCATCTGGCGCTCGACCGGCTTAAATTCCCAGGCCATGTCTTTCGCCTTTGAGGCGTCAAAGCGAACGGTAACAGTGCGCTCAAGGATGTCCTCTGGCGCGGCTTCAGCCACTCCGGTTGTGCCGCCATACCCGGTGACCCGGCAAAACCAGTCGTAAAACGGCACCGAAGCCCAGGCGAGGCTGCCCATCAGAACAACAACGCCGACGGTTTGCACGACGGTTTTTTGCGGCCCCGTTAACGCCATCAGTTCTGCACCTCTTGCATGGCCCTGTTAAAATCGGTCCCTGAGACTTTGACGATCGTCAGCCCAAAGATCAGCACGATGAATGCAGCAAGCGTCAGGCCAACCCCCAGATTTCGGCTGAACCGACGTTGATGCAACTCATGGCTTTTGCGCAGGCTCATGCCCAGCCTCCCAGCCCGTAAGGCTTCAGCAGTGCTTCGGCAAGGATCGCGCCGAAATGCAGGAAAAGATACAGCAGCGAGAGCTTGAAAAAGCCACGCTCAACTTTGAAGTTATCAGCCTCGGAGTCATCCTCGGTCCGACGCGAGATTGCCCATGCTCCGCGCAGGAACAACGCGTTCAGTACAATAGCGACGGTCAGATAGACCGGACCGCCGATTGCCGAAAAGCCGGTTCCAATCGCAAGCGCTGCCAGCAGAACGGTGTAGACCAGAATATGCCAGCGCGTCGCCCGCCGACCATGGGTTACCGTCAACATTGGCACACCCGCATCGTCGTAATCCGACCGCATAAACAGGGCCAGCGCCCAGAAATGCGGCGGCGTCCACATGAAGGTGAGGGCAAACATCAGCCAAGGTTCGACGGACATGGATCCGGTTGCAGCGACCCAGCCGATAACCGGCGGGAAAGCCCCAGCTGCGCCGCCAATCACGATGTTCTGTGGCGTCGAGCGCTTGAGCCACATCGTGTAGACAACGACATAGAAGAAGATGGTGAAGCCCAGAAAGGCTCCGGCGAACCAGTTGGTTGCAAGACCCAACATGATCACCGACAGGCCGGACAGTGCCAGGCCCAAGGCCATCGCTTCGCCCTCTTGTACCTTGCCCGACGGTATGGGGCGACCTTTGGTGCGCTTCATAACGCGGTCGATATCTGCATCCCACCACATGTTCAGCGCGCCGGATGCGCCACCTCCGATGGCAATGAACAATATCGCGCAGAACCCAACGAACGGATGTACCGGTACCGGCGCTGCCAGCAGACCAACAAGCGCCGTGAATACAACCAGCGACATCACGCGCGGCTTCAGCAGGGCGAAGTAATCGCCAAAGCTGGCCTCATTCGCATACGCTTGGGCGGTCGTTTGGCTTGCATTGATGCTTGCGTCGCTCATCTCGGGTCCTTTTGGGGCGAAGGCTGTGCGATCTCTCGCACAGCCTGCATCTTGTAGCAGGCGGGACGCATCCCGCCCTTACTGAAATCAGTTCGAAGCGACCTGATAGTTCTGCGGCAGGCCCGCATACTCGTCGATCGCACCTTTCAGCCACGCGTCATACGCCTCTTGGCTGACAACTTTGACAGTGATCGGCATATAGGCATGGTCTTTGCCGCACAGTTCCGAACACTGGCCGAAATAGATGCCTTCCTTTTCGGCCTCAAACCACAGCTCAGCCAGGCGTCCGGGTACACCGTCCTGCTTCACACCGAAGGACGGAATGGTCCAGGAATGGATCACGTCGGACGCAGTAACTTGCATCACGATGACCTTTCCAACCGGGACAACTACCGCTGTGTCGGTGGCCAGCAGCCACTCATCGTCGCTATACCCTGCGTCTGCCAGCTTGGCCCGCATCGCGTCATCCAGGACAAACGCCGTCACGTCCGCATCGGCGGGGCGGGTACCTTCGTCCAACGTGGCCGGATGGCCAAGCAGATAGCTGTCGAATGCAAAATCGTGATCGACATACTCATATGTCCAATACCACTGGTTGCCGACAACCTTGATAACGACATCACCTTCGGGAATTTCCTGCTGCTTGAACAGAACCGGCAGAGAGAAAGCACCGATGAATACTAGAATCAGAATCGGACCCAACGTCCAGACGATCTCGACCGGAGTATAGTGCGAGAATCGCGCCGGGGTCGGGTTGACGCGTTGGTTATAACGCATGATGCAGTAAATCAGCAGGCCCGCAACGAATATGCAGATCGCGGTAATAATCACCAGAATCATATTATCCAGGCGATGAATCCCCTCGGCAAGGCTTGTGGCTGCGGGCTGGAATCCTATGCCGCCGTCAACCGGCTGACCGATAATCTCAAGCTCCTGAGCCATGGCGGGAAGGCTGGAGAGGGCTGTCATAAGCCCCGAAAGCTTCAAAGCGTTCTTCATTTTCTGTCCTGATCGTTTGATCTTTGCGTCCCTGGCGAAAAGGTGTGAATCGGCCACACCTCACCCGTTGTCTTTGGCCGCGTTAAAAACCATATTCCTGCGGGTAGATAAAGCAAAATGCTTGCGTCAAACAGACGCTATTTTTGATCTGGATCAAACTCGAAAGGTCCCAAGAGATGCCCAACGACCCGTTTCGCCCGTTTGAAAGCGCTCTTCCACATGACGAAGCGCTTGCAGTACTGCAATCCGCCACCGCCGGGGCCGAGGACGGAGAACTGTACGTTGAACGCCGGAAATCCGAGTCTCTGGTCTTTGATGACGGGCGCTTGCGCACCGCTTCTTATGACGCGTCCGAAGGTTTCGGCCTGCGCGCCGTACAGGGCGAAGTGGCAGGCTATGCGCATTCAACGGACGTCTCGATTCCTGCCCTGAAACGGGCCGCCGAGACCGCGCGGCTGGCGGTCGGTGATGGTGGCGGAACGCTAGCTGATGCCCCCCGGGCCACCAACAAGCGCCTCTATACAGACGAAGACCCGATCGAATCTGCCAGTTTTCCCGTCAAGATCGAAACATTGCGCGAGATTGACGCCTTTGCCCGTGATCTTGATCCGCGTGTAGTACAGGTCAGTGCTACTATTGCTGCTGCGGTGCAGGAGGTTGAGATTCTTCGCCCTGACGGCATTCTGGTCCGCGATGTCCGCCCCATGACCCGGTTGAATATCTCGGTCATCGTAGAACAGAACGGCCGTCGTGAGAGCGGCTCGACCGGTGGAGGTGGCCGGATCGGCCTGGACGGGCTGATCGATCCAACCGACTGGCAGGATAAAGCCCGCGAGGCCCTTCGCATCGCCATGGTCAACCTCGAGGCTGTTCCCGCCCCTGCTGGCGTGATGGAGGTCGCACTGGGCCCTGGCTGGCCCGGCATCTTGCTGCACGAAGCGATTGGCCACGGCCTTGAAGGGGATTTCAATCGCAAGGGCAGTTCCGCCTTTGCCGGGCTGATGGGTCAACAGATCGCGTCCAAAGGTGTTACGGTCGTTGATGACGGCACAATCGCAGACCGGCGCGGGTCAATCAGCGTCGATGATGAGGGCACACCCAGTTCGCGCACTGTGCTGATCGAAGACGGCATCCTGACCGGATATATGCAGGATCGCCAGAACGCCCGTCTGATGGGTGTTGCGCCAACCGGGAATGGGCGGCGTCAAAGCTATGCCCATAAACCAATGCCACGGATGACAAATACAATCATGCTGGGTGGCGATGCCGATCCCGCCGCTTTGGTAGCCGATATAAAGGATGGCATCTGGGCCGTAGGCTTTGGCGGCGGTCAGGTGGATATCACCAACGGCAAATTTGTGTTTTCCTGTACCGAGGCATACCGGGTTGAAAACGGCAAAATCGGCGCGCCGGTCAAAGGGGCAACATTGATTGGCGATGGCCCCTCTGCCCTCAAACGCGTTCGCGGGTTGGGCAACGACATGGCCTTGGATCCGGGAATGGGCACGTGTGGCAAGGATGGCCAATGGGTGCCCGTGGGCGTCGGTCAACCTACGGTCCTGATGGATGGGCTGACGATTGGAGGATCGGCGGCCTAAGTAGAATCGGTCACTGCTTCCAAAGCGCAGGGTTAACGCCCCGCTTTGGATATGCATTGATACTTTGCGGAGAGGCGTTTTCCGACTTCCGACTCGGCTGTATTTTTTGCCGTTGTTTTTCAACAACCTACGCAACTGAGACAACCGAGACTCGAAATATATCCGGAAAATTTGACGGGATTCACACGCTGTTAACCCTGGCAGCCGTAAACCAGTTCTGCAATCAGACGGAGCAACGGATGACCGAAGAGCAGCTTTCTTCCAATCACCCCACACTCCCACCCACCACGGAAGAGGATCGGTTTTCCTGGCTTCGTCTGTTGCGTTCTCGCAAAGTGGGCCCGGCGACGTTTCGGCGGCTGCTTCGCGAACATGGCTCGGCGCAGAATGCGCTGGCCGCGCTGCCGGAAATGGCACGCGCTGCCGGAATAGAAGGGTATAAAATCTGCCCGCCCGGCGTGATTGAGGCGGAACTCAAGGCCGCAAAAGCTGCCAATGCGCGGCTTTTGTGCCTAGGGTCCGCCGATTTCCCATCCGCTTTACATGATCTGAATGATGCTCCGCCAATGTTGTGGGCAATCGGTGACACCTCTCTTTTACAGCGCCCCTCGGTCGCTATGGTCGGTGCCCGCAACTGCTCATCTCTGGGCGCGCGAATGGCGCGCGGATTGGCGACCGATCTGGGAAAACAGGGTTATGTGATCGTTTCTGGCCTGGCCCGCGGGATTGATACCGCGGCGCACCTAGCCACGGTTGAAACAGGCACCATCGCCGTTGTGGCGGGGGGGGTCGACGTGGTTTACCCTGCTGAAAATACCGATCTTGCCGCTGAAATCGCAGGTTCCGGGCTGCGCGTCTCGGAGCAACCCATGGGCGTCACGCCACAGGCGCGCCATTTCCCGCGTCGCAACCGGATCATCTCGGGCCTGGCAAAGGCCGTTATTGTGGTCGAAGCCGCCGCCAAATCCGGCAGCCTGATTACAGCGCGCGACGCCTTGGACCAGGGGCGCGATGTTCTGGCTGTGCCCGGACACCCGTTTGACGCGCGTGCGGCTGGCTGCAACCTGCTGATCCGCGACGGTGCTACTTTGATAAGGTCTGCAGAAGATGTGATCGAAGCGCTACCGCAGCAAGCGAACCTATTCGAACCCCAGCAAATGCTCCAAAAGAATTTACCCCGCACACCATGCTCAACCAATGACCTGGAACGCCTAATTCTGACCCGGCTCGGCCCCTCTCCTATCGCCGAAGACCAGTTGATCCGCGATGTTGAGGCAACGGCGGGTGAAATTGCCCCGGTTTTGGTCGATCTGGAACTGGACGGACGTATTCAACGCCAACCCGGGGGTCTTCTGTCATTGACCGCCTGAGTGTTGGATATCCAATCTTACACATGTATCCCATTGTAATCGCGTATAAATCCTTGCCTTCAAAGGAACGCATTGACAATTCGCTCTTGCCCTACACATCTTGCACACTCATAGAAGGCGCCAATTCCGTCGAGCGAGGTTTCCCCTTAAATGCCTGTAGTTGTTGTAGAATCCCCTGCCAAGGCCAAAACAATCAATAAATATCTTGGCCCGGACTACACGGTTCTGGCGTCTTACGGCCATGTTAGAGATCTGCCGCCCAAAGATGGCTCGGTCGATACCGAGGATGAGTTTGCGATGAAATGGGAGGTCGGGAACGACAGCCGCAAACATGTCAAAGCCATCGCCGACGCGCTGAAAGAAGACAACGCCCTGATCCTCGCCACCGACCCCGATCGTGAGGGTGAAGCGATCAGTTGGCATTTGCAGGAAGCACTGACCAAACGCCGGTCGATCAAAAAGGATACGCCTGTCAGCCGGGTGACCTTCAACGCCATCACTAAGGACGCAGTGACCGAGGCAATGCGAAACCCCCGTCAGGTGGACATGCCACTTGTCGAGGCCTATCTGGCCCGCCGTGCGCTGGATTATCTTGTGGGGTTCAACCTGTCGCCCGTCTTGTGGCGCAAACTGCCTGGTGCAAAATCCGCAGGCCGCGTGCAGTCTGTCTGCCTGCGCCTGATCGTCGAGAGAGAGATGGAAATCGAGGCGTTCAAACCGGTGGAATACTGGTCGGTGCGCGCCCTGTTCGAAACACCCCGTGGTCAGACCTATGAGGCACGCCTGGTCACACTAGCCGGTAAAAAGCTGGACAAGCACGATCTGTCCAACTCAACCCAGGCCGAACTGGCGGTGCAGGCGATCACCAGCCGCGCGCTCAGTGTCACTTCGGTCGAGGCGAAACCCGCCGCTCGAAATCCCAGCGCACCCTTCATGACCTCGACCCTGCAGCAAGAGGCCAGCCGCAAGTTCGGCATGGGTGCGCGTCACGCGATGCAAGTGGCACAGCGCTTGTATGAGGCCGGCTACATTACCTATATGCGAACCGATGGCATCGACATGGCCCCCGAGGCCGTGGCGGCTACGCGCGAGACCATCGCCGACCGCTATGGCGCGGAATATGTGCCGGACAGCCCTCGCATCTATAAGAACAAGGCAAAGAACGCGCAGGAAGCCCACGAATGCATCCGGCCTACGGATATGACCCGCGATGCCAAAGCGCTGAAGGTAACGGACGACGATCAGCGCAAGCTCTATGACCTGATCTGGAAACGCACCATTGCCTGCCAGATGGCCGCTGCCCGGCTGGAACGCACAACTGTCGAAATCGGAAGCGAAGATGGGCAGGTTGGCCTGCGCGCGACCGGTCAGGTGGTGATGTTTGACGGGTTCATGCGTGTCTATGAAGAAGGCCGCGATGATGTCGCCGATGAGGATGACAAACGCCTGCCCCAGATCATGCAGGGCGACCCTGCACGGTTCTCTAAAACCACGTTGCGGGATCAGTTCACCAAAGCGACAAGCGATGGCACGGACCGGGCCGCGAAAGAGGCCATTCTGTCAGACAATGAATCAGTTCTGGCACTGCAACATCACACTCAACCGCCGCCGCGCTATACCGAGGCGACGTTGGTCAAGCGGATGGAAGAGTTGGGGATCGGGCGACCGTCGACCTATGCCTCGATTGTCACAACGATTCAGGACCGGGAATATGTACGCAAGGACAAGAACCGGCTGATCCCCGAAGAAAAGGGGCGGATCGTCACGATTTTTCTGCTGAACTTCTTCCGTCAGTATGTCGGTTATGAATTCACCGCCAATCTGGAAGAACAGCTGGACGATGTGAGTGCAGGTGATCGGGACTATAAGGATCTGTTGGGCAAATTCTGGCGCGACTTCTCGGCCGCGATTGGCGAGACATCGGAACTGCGCATTTCCGAAGTGCTGGACAAACTGGACGAAGCACTGGCACCGCAGCTCTATCCGCCACGCGAGGATGGATCTGACCCGCGTGTCTGTCCGAAATGCGGCGCAGGCCAGTTGCACCTGAAAACTTCACGCACTGGCGGGTTCGTCGGCTGCGGCAACTATCCCGAATGCACCTATACCCGTCCTATCGCCGGTGAAGGTGCCGAGGGTGAAGAGCGCCTGCTGGGTGAAGATTCGGGTGATGATATCTGGCTGAAGACCGGCCGGTTCGGACCTTATGTTCAACGTGGAGAGCCAACGCCCGAGAACAAGAAACCTCCGCGCGCCTCGCTGCCACGTGGCTGGAGCAAGGATGATATGGATCTGGACAAGGCGCTGACATTGCTATCCCTGCCCCGCCAGATTGGTGAGCACCCCGAGGGCGGTATGATCAGCTCGAATTTCGGGCGGTTCGGACCATATCTGATGCACCAGCTGGCGGATGAGGCCAAACCGGTTTATGCAAACCTCAAAGACCCCAATGACGTGTTCGAGATCGGCATGAACCGCGCGGTCGAATTGCTTGCTGAAAAGCGCTCCAATCCGGGACGCGGACGCCGGGCTGCGGCCAAAGCGCTGAAAGAACTGGGGGAACATCCCGATGGTGGCGCAATGCAGGTTCTGGATGGGCGCTATGGTCCATATGTGAAGTGGGAAAAGGTCAACGCGACCATTCCCAAGGACATCAAACCCGAGGACGTAACGCAGGAAATGGCCATCGAACTGGTCAATGAGCGCGCGGCCCTGAAAGGGACCAAGAAAAAGACGGCGCCCAAGAAAAAAGCCGCCAAGAAGACAACCAAGAAGGCCGGTTAGGTAGAAATACCACCCTTCGCCCGGTTTCATTGACTTCCCCGTGACGTGACGGCACAACCTGCCCAACACCATCTCATTGGGGGAGTTTTCCATGAAGAAAATCTATGCCAATGCCAACGAAGCGCTCGATGGCGTGCTTTCGGATGGCATGTTGATCGCCGCTGGCGGGTTTGGCCTGTGCGGGATTCCCGAGCTGCTGCTTGAGGCGATCAAGACCTCGGGTGCCAAAGACCTGACCTTTGCCTCGAACAATGCGGGCGTGGACGATTTCGGTATCGGTATCCTGCTGCAAACGAAGCAGGTCAAAAAGATGATCAGTTCATATGTGGGCGAAAACGCCGAATTCATGCGTCAGTACCTCAGCGGTGAGCTTGAACTGGAATTCAACCCTCAAGGCACCCTGGCCGAACGGATGCGCGCAGGTGGCGCCGGGATCCCGGGCTTCTATACAAAAACGGGCGTAGGCACTGTTATTGCCGATGGCAAAGAACACAAAGACTTCAACGGCGAGACCTATATTCTCGAAGAAGGTATTTTTGCAGATCTGGCGATTATCAAGGCGTGGAAAGCCGACGACACCGGCAATCTGGTGTTCCGCAAGACCGCCCGAAACTTCAACGTGCCCGCCGCCACTTGCGGTAAGATCTGTGTGGTCGAAGTTGAAGAGATCGTGCCGCGCGGATCTTTGGATCCGGACACAATCCACCTACCTGGAATTTACGTGCATCGCATCATTCAGGGCAATCACGAAAAGCGCATCGAACAGCGCACCACCCGCAAGAAGGAGGACGCATAATGCCCTGGGACCGGAATCAGATGGCCGCCCGCGCGGCGCAAGAGCTGGAAGACGGCATGTATGTAAACCTCGGCATCGGTATCCCGACGCTGGTGGCAAATTATGTTGGCGACAAGGATATCACCCTGCAATCCGAAAACGGAATGCTTGGTATGGGTCCCTTTCCTTTCGAGGGTGACGAAGACCCGGACCTGATCAACGCAGGCAAGCAGACGATCACCGAACTGTCTCGGACTGCTTATTTCGACAGCGCTACGTCTTTCGCCATGATCCGGGGCGGCAAAATCGCTGCGGCAATCCTGGGTGCCATGGAAGTGGATGAAAAAGGCGATCTGGCCAACTGGATGATTCCCGGCAAGCTGGTCAAAGGCATGGGCGGCGCCATGGATCTGGTGGCCGGCGTTGGCCGTGTGATCGTGGTTATGGATCACACCAACAAACACGGTGAATCGAAAGTGCTGAAAGAGTGCACCCTGCCGCTGACCGGCAAGGGTGTTGTGGATCGCATCATCACCAATTTTGGAGTTCTGGATGTGGTCGATGGCGGCCTGAAGATCGTGGAACTGGCAGACGGTGTCAGCGAGGATGAGATGCGCGCTGCGACACAAGCGATGATTGTCGACTGATCAATTCACCTAATGGCAAGGCCCACTTCAGTGTGGGCCTTGGTCAATTAAGAGCCTGAAACACGCACCCGTCAGAAATCAACTCGGGCGGTGTCGAACACAGCGCTCGCGCCACCTGAAAAGCCGCGAGAACCTTGGGCACATAATCCCGTGTTTCCGCATAAGGCGGTACACCACCATGTTTACGAACCGCACCCTCGCCCGCATTATATCCGGCCAGGACCAGGATCGGGTCGTTTCCAAACTCTTCCATCAGCCAGTTCAGGTATTTCACTCCGCCCGAGATGTTCTGCCCCGGGTGAAGGCTGTCCTCGACCCCAAATCGTTTCGCGGTCGCGGGCATAAGCTGCATCAATCCCTGCGCCCCAGCCGAGCTTTCCACCGTTTCGCGGCCCGCCGATTCAACCGAGATGACGGCCAGCACCAACGCAGGCGACACATTTGTCCCTACGGTCGAGCGTAAAATGTCGATCCCCTGCCGTTGAGCAATATTCTGAAGCGTCTGCAATCGGGGCGAGGCTACGTTTATGGCGGCAAGCGCATTTATCGAGTCCTGCAAACGACCCGAACTGGCCTCATCTATCCCGGGTGAGATCCTGTCCCAGAACGCTTTATAAGACCCGACAGGTTTGTTTTGCGGCGTAATTCCCGGAAGCCCCGGAGGCGTAACACGTGTCCTCGCGATAATCTCAGGAACTACGATCTCAGCCCCTGTGCTGGGCGCCGAAGGTGCTGAGGCATGTTCTGTAGGCGATATCTGAACCGTTATGCGCGGGCGCTGACCGGGCTTGGCTGCTTTGATCCGTTTATATACGCCACGCGGCTCGACTTCTTCGGCGGGGGCAGACACAGGTGCCGACACCACTGCCAGCGCCAAGCCGGCGCAAGTTATTGCGTTCCGGAGATTCATTTGCCTGCCTCACGTTCTCTTTTGCGTCAATTTGAACCCCGAATCTGTCTGTAAGGCCAGAAAAACAATGTGAATTGGGGCAATTTCGCCTCATTTGGCGCCATTTTGCATCGGGTTTTATCTGTACTCGTACGAAGGGATTATTTTTATTTCTTTAATTTCAATTAGTTAATCGGAAAGCTACCAAAAAGTTAAGCTGGGGCACAAAAATTTGGGGTTTGGCCCAATTCCTGCCACGCCCAACAGGCAAACATAATGCCATACCGAGACGATCGGGAGCGGACTGAGAGACGAAGCTCTGGAAGACGCCGAGGTTCATTAGACTTTTAGATCCTTTAGGAGGGACGTAACATGATCAAGTTCATCAAGAATTTCACCACCGACGAAGACGGCGCCGTAACTGTAGACTGGGTCGTTCTGACCGCAGCCGTTGTTGGCCTGGCCGCTGTTGCTTGGACACAGGTTCAAAGCGGTGTCGACGATCTGGCCAGCGACATTGATGTCGCTTTGACCGGCGTACAAGTTGATGCACCTGACGCGGGCCCAACCCCGTAATAATTTAGATAGAATTTCGAAGGGGGCTGCGCTCGTCAGATCGCGGCCCCCTTTTTTATAGAAAATACGAGGTCCTGCGATGAAGGGTATTTCTAAATTCTTATCCGGGGAACATGGCGCGATCACCGTTGATTGGGTGGTGCTTACTGCTGCGCTGGTCGGCCTTGGACTTGTCACGGTATTCAACTTGACGGGCGGGGTACAACACGTCGATACCGAGACGGGTAACGCACTTCGCGGTGTAGAGGTCTATTCTGCGAATCAGGAACAGGCATCGGAATCAGATTGATCAATCTGGCACTAAGGACACGGGCGTCAAAAAAATACTTCATTGTCCCCCTTTTCGACACAATTCTCCTGTAACCAATAGTCAGTTGAAGTCGTATTCCCTATGACGACTGACATCGCATACAAATAAACGAGGGAACGCGCATGCGTGCAGTATTTGGACTTGTCCTGATTGTTGGGGTGGCTCTGGCAGGAGGAGCCGTTTATATGGCGCGGGACTATATTTCTCAGTATCAGGCGGAATTGGCCAGAGAACGTTTGGCGGCTCAGGAAGCATTGGCAAATGTTAAATCCGTCCCGACGGTGGACGTTCTGGTTTCGAACCGTGCTCTTAAATATGGTGAGCGTCTGGCCACCGAAGATGTGCGGATCGTGAAATGGCCTGAGGATGCAATTCCCGAAGGAAGCTTCCTTGAAATGGCCGTCCTGTTTCCAGAGGACGCCAGTGGCGACCGCTTCGTTCTGAGGACCATGGAAAAAGACGAAGCCCTGATGGAGATCAAAGTAACCAAACCAGGCGAGGCAGCGGGCCTGACATCACGAATCGCGAAAGGTAAGCGCGCATTTGCAATCAGCGTGGACGTTGCCTCGGGCGTATCCGGCTTCCTTCGCCCTGGTGACAGTATCGATGTTTATTGGACCGGTTCATATGGTGGCGGAATCGATGGGTCGCGCGGCGAAATCACCCGCCTGATTCAAACCAGCATTGAGTTGATCGCTGTTGACCAGAGCGCCGGGTCCGATCTGACCGGAGCCACGATCGCGCGGACCGTTACGGTCGCTGCTACTCCGGAACAAATCGCGGCACTGGCTCAGGCTCAGAACACCGGCCGCCTGTCTTTGGCGCTGGTTGGCGTGCAAGACGACACAATCGCAAGCGCGGTCGAAGTTGACCAAAGAAAACTTCTGGGCATTAAAGATGTCGTCCCCGTGGCACCCAAAATCGCGGAAGAGGTCTGTACGGTCAAGACGCGCCGCGGTGCCGAGATCGTCGACACGGGAATAGTAACACCCTGCACAAATTAACAGAAAATCAGTGCGTTACATGACCGGGGCCGCGCGAATTGCGCGGCCCTAATTTGTTCGCATGTTGCGCATTGTCCACATAAGGAAAATTCCAGAAACCATTGATTATTGCAATAAATTCTCAATTCGCGCAGTGTTATCAGACATAAGGCAGTAGCCGCAAAAAACGAGGCGTGATCGGAGAGGCAGGTCACATGAAAAGAAGTTCCTGGATAAGTGCAGCCCTATTGGGCTTGGCGCTCGTAGTTGGCCCAGTCGGCAATGCTGCCTGGGCTGAAACACTTCGCGTGGTAAAGAAGGGTACAGCGGAAACGCTTGATGTGCCAATGAACCGCGCAATAGTTGTGGAAAGTGAGCAACCGTTTGCCGAACTCAGCATCGCCAATGCAGGCATCGCTGATATTTCGTCGCTTTCGGATCGTACTATCTATGTTTTGGGTAAGGCTCCTGGCCTGACGACCCTGACATTGTTCGACGGCGCAGGTAATCTACTTGCTAATGTTCGGGTCCGTGTGGCACCGGATGTTACCGAGTTTAAAGAACGTCTGCGCCAGATTTTGCCAGCCGAGCCTATCGAAGTTCGCACCGCCAATGACGGTATCGTTCTTTCTGGCACAATTTCTAGCGCAGCCAAGTTGGCGCGGGCATTGGAGCTGGCAGAGCGCTATGCACCGGAGCGCGTATCGAACCTCATGTCGGTTGGCGGCGTTCAGCAGGTCATGCTGAAAGTGCGCTTTGCCGAGATGAATCGGTCGGTGGCTAAAAGCCTGACTGCGTCGCTTGGTTTCGGCGGCAGTGATGTGACTGGCGGTATCAACACGCTGAACAATGCTGGTGCTTTGGCAAATGCCCTGAACAACAACATTCCGGCGGTACAGACGAATACCGGCGCAATTCTGTTCGGCTTTGGCGCAGGCTCCACACAGGTTCGTCTACTGCTGGAGGCACTCGAGTCCAAAGGACTGGCGCGCAGCCTAGCAGAGCCTAACCTATCCGCACTTTCGGGTCAGGAAGCGACGTTCCTTGCAGGTGGTGAAGTTCCTATTCCGGTACCGCAGGACGACGGCGTAATTGCGATTGAATACAAAGCCTTCGGTGTTGAAATCGACTTTATCCCCCGCGTTGTGGATGGTGATCTGATCAACCTTGAAATGGCTGCTGCCGTGTCAGCTATCGATGGTTCGTCGAACTTCACCATTCAGGGTGATAATGTTCCATCTTTCATCACACGCCAGACCAGCACAACGGTTGAGCTGCGCGATGGTGAAAGCTTTGCGATCGCCGGCTTGATCCAGGATGATTTCACCGACCTGAACAGCCAGATTCCTTGGTTGGGTGACGTCCCGGTTCTTGGCGCCCTCTTCCGCAGCGCGGAATATCAGCGTCAGCAAAGTGAACTGGTGATCATCATCACAGCCCACCTTGTGTCGCCGACTCGTGGCGAGGCACTGGCTCTGCCTACGGATCGGGTCAAACCGCCCAGCGAATTTGATCTGTTCGTCAATGGCAAAGTCGGTCGGACTGAACGTCTGGGTGCCGGTGCAGCTTCGGAAGTCGCGAATCAGGACTTCGGTAGCTCGTACGGCTACGTCCTGGATTGATTAGGAGGATAGGACCAATGCAGAAGTGGATCATCACACTGGGTCTTTCGGTCGCTGTCGCCGCATGTACGCGTGAGGCCGGATACGAAGCCGATCAGGGCGCGTTCGGGAATGCGACACTGAACAACATTCAAGTAATGAATGGCGAACTGACATATGCCCAGATCCTGGGCCAACGGTTCGCAGCCGAAGTGCCGACCCAGATCAACTTTGATTTCAACAGCGCTCAACTGGACGAAACAGCTCAGCGAGTACTCTTGCGTCAGGCGAACTGGATCAAACAGTTCCCCGAGGCACGGTTCCGGGTCTATGGCCATACGGATGCTGTTGGATCAACGGCATATAACCAAAGCCTGGGCCAGCGGCGCGCGAATGCGGCTGTTGCGTTCCTTACGCGGCAGGGTATCTCTCGCTCGCGGTTGGAGGCGGTTGTTTCATTCGGTAAGTCTCGACCTCTCGTGGCTACGCCGGATCGAGACCGTCGCAACAGGCGCACCGTAACCGAAGTATCAGGCTTCGTTGATCGTGCACCCCAGCTACTCGATGGCAAATACGCCGCCATCGTCAATCGTGAGTACGTGGAAAGCGCGGTTTATCAATCCCAGCTGCGCCGCGAGACCGCTATTGGCGATACAAGCGAACAATAAACTGTGATTGGGCGACATCGTCGCCCAATTCCCTACAATTGGTTCTTTTGCGCCTAATTCTTGCCTAAGTTCCAAGCCACATTTTCAACAATTGGGTGACCTGCGTCCGAAAATGGCCGCAATAGGGTGACAGCAAGCCAATCCTGTCCTCTGGGCCAGGATGGTTCGCCTACCCTTCGACGAGGATTGTGTTAATGACAAGCGCCACGCCGCAAAACGAAGAGACCGCAATTCTGGCCTGCACGATCAGTCGTGATGTCCAGAATTTCGATCTGCTTATAGAAGATATGGAAGGCGCTTTGGGTGAGCGTTGGGGCGATCTCGGTTTTGCCGAAGCCCTGACATTTTTCAACCAACCCGAAGCCAATTCACTGCAATTTGTCGCGTTGGCCATTGATGGCGAGGATGAAGACAACCTGTCACTGATGGGTGAAATCATCACACAGGCCAAAGACAAAAATATCAAAATAGTTCTGATCGCCGAGGACGTGACCCCGGCTTCGCTCCATCAGTTGTTGCGCAAGGGCGCGGACGAATTCGTCCCCTACCCTCTTCCAGAAGGTGAATTGCAAGAAGCAATCGACCGGATGAACAAACCCGAACCCGTCGCCATTGCCCCCGGATCAGATGCCGCACGTGCAGCTGGCGACTCTAAAGAGGGTGCTTTGTTTGTGATTCAGGGACTTGCCGGTGGGGTCGGGTCGACGACTATAGCCGTCAACCTAGCTTGGGAACTGGCAACGGTCTCTGACAAAGAGGCCCCTTCGGTTTGTTTGATTGACCTGGACCTGCAATACGGAACGGTTTCGACCTATCTGGATCTTCCCCGTCGAGAAACTGTATTCGAGATGCTGTCTGATACGGCGGCAATGGATGATGACGTCTTCAACCAGGCGCTTCAGTCCTATGAGGACAAGCTGCAGGTGCTAACCGCGCCGTCGGATATGGTGCCTTTGGATCTGATTACGCAAGAAGATATCGAACGGGTGATCGAAAAGGCGCGAAAACACTTCGATTATGTGATCGTCGACATGCCAACGACATTGGTTCACTGGTCGGAAACTGTCCTGCAGGCCGCCCATGTTTACTTTGCCCTGATAGAACTGGACATGCGTTCGGCTCAGAACGCATTGCGCCTCAAGCGCGCTTTACAGGCCGAGGAACTACCCTTCAATAAGTTGCGTTTCGCTCTCAATCGCGCCCCGAAATTTACCGATCTGAATGGTAAGGGCCGGGTCAAGCGCATGGGTGAAAGCCTGGGTATCTCTATTGATCTTCAACTGCCGGATGGCGGCAAACCGGTGATGCAAAGCGGTGATCACGGTCTGCCATTGGCCAACGCTGCGGCCAAGAACCCACTGCGCAAGGAAATCGCAAAGCTTGCGAAGTCGCTGCACAGCCTGGGCAGCAGTAGTGCCGAAGCCGCATAACACAATCCCACAGGGAGAGCCGCCGTGTTTTCAAGATATAAAAAACCAGAAGCACAACCGGTCCAGGCACCGGCTAAATCGCCCGAGGCCACACCTGCACCTGCAGCGGAGCAAGCATCAACCGCTACTGCAGTTGCCCGGCGACCCACCCCCAAAAAGGCGGCCGAGGTTGTAGGGGCGGACAAGGAACGCAAGCGCAAAGAGCGTCTGGGCGAAATCAAGATCGAACTCCACCGCGAGCTTCTTGAAAACCTGAACCTAGCGGCCCTTGAGAAAGCTGGAGAATCCGAGCTGCGCTCGGAAATCAGTGCGATTGCCAGTGAGGTTCTGGAATCCCGCAACATCGTTCTGAACCGCGACGACCGGCAGCAGCTGAACAAAGAACTGTATGACGAAGTAACCGGTCTTGGCCCTCTCGAGACCTTGCTTCAGGACGACTCTGTCAGCGATATTCTGGTCAACGGCCCGCAGCAAATTTTCGTTGAACGGTTCGGTAAGCTAGAAATTAGCGACGTTACATTTAAAGACGAAAAGCACCTGATGCGGATCATCGACAAGATCGTATCCGCCGTGGGCCGCCGTGTTGACGAATCCAACCCCTATGTGGACGCCCGTCTGGCGGATGGCTCGCGTTTCAACGCCATGGTGCCACCGATTGCCGTTGACGGCTCGCTGGTATCCATTCGTAAGTTCAAAAAAGATAAGCTGGCCATTGATGACCTGGTGAATTTTGGTGCCTTCACCGAAGAAATGGCCGCCTATCTGCAGGCTGCTGTATCTACACGCCTGAATGTGATCGTTTCGGGCGGTACCGGTTCCGGTAAAACAACCACGCTAAACGCTTTGTCCAGCTTTATCGACGACGCCGAGCGTATTCTGACCATCGAGGATACAGCGGAACTCCAGCTGCAACAGTCTCATGTTGGCCGGATGGAAAGCCGCCCGCCCAACGTCGAAGGTAAGGGTGAAGTCAGCCCCCGCGACTGTCTGAAAAACGCCCTTCGTATGCGTCCCGACCGTATCATCGTGGGTGAGACACGGGGCTCGGAAGTTATCGACATGCTACAGGCCATGAACACTGGCCATGATGGCTCGATGACAACGATCCACGCGAACTCGGCCCGAGACGGGATTTCGCGTCTTGAAAACATGATCGCGATGGCCGGGATCGAAATGCCGATCAAGGCCGTCCGTAGCCAGATCTCCAGTGCTGTGAACCTGATCGTTCAGGCAAGCCGCCTGCAGGACGGCTCGCGGCGCATGACTTCGATCACCGAAATCACTGGTATGGAAGGCGATGTGATTTCCATGCAGGAAATCTTTCGTTTTCAACGCGTTGGGTTAACACCCGACAACAAGATCATTGGCCATTTTACCGCGACAGGCGTTCGCAGCCACTACTCCGAACGCTTCCGTCTGTGGGGTTATGATCTGCCCCCTTCGATTTACGAACCAACGACTATGTAGGAGATCTTGAAATGCAACTGCCTATGGAGGCACTGATCTACGTCGCGATCTTCGTAGGCGTACTTGCGTTGGTGGAAGGAATCTATCTGGTTGCCTTCGGAAAATCCATCAGTCTGAACAGCCGCGTGAACCGCCGTCTGGACATGCTGGATAAAGGCGTCGGGCGCGAACAAGTTCTGGAACAGCTGCGCAAGGAAATGCAGCAGCATATGAAGTCCCAGAGCATTCCGCTCTATTCCCTGTTGGCGGACAAGGCTCAGAAGGCCGCCATCGCCTTCACACCCCGTCAGTTGATCCTGATTATGGTGTTGGTGACAGGCTTTGCCTTTATGGGGCTCAGTATTGCAACGGGAACGGAAACCATAATGCGGGCCGCTATTTCGGTCGCAATCGGTGTTGGCGGTGTCTATGCGTGGGTAAACAACAAGGCCAAAAAGCGTATGGCAATGCTGGAAGAACAGTTGCCAGATGCTGTGGAATTGATGGTTCGGTCGCTTCGCGTCGGGAACCCTTTTGTGTCCACCATTCAAATCGTCGCAAATGAAGTCCAGGATCCACTCGCCACTGAATTCGGGGTTATCGCTGATGAATGTGCCTATGGCCGTGACGTCGGTGAATCTCTCAAAGATCTCGCACAACGACTTGATATGCAGGATCTACGGTTTTTGGCAGTGGCCGTCGGCATCCAACAGCAATCCGGTGGTAACCTGGCCGAAATTTTGGCCGGTCTGGCCAAGGTGATCCGGGCCCGTTTTCGACTTTTCCGGCGCGTCAACGCCATCACAGCCGAGGCAAAATGGTCAGGAAAATTCCTATCTGGATTTCCACTGTTCTGCCTGGGATTCATTTTGGTGAACGACCCCGGGTACTATGACGAAGTTATGGATCACCCATGGTTCATTCCTGCCTGTTTCTTTGTCGGCATCATGCTGACACTGAACCTGATCGTCATGCGCATTCTAACCGACATCAAGGTCTGAGGACACCACCATGGAAATCCTGACCCGAATAAACGACTTTCTAACCGAGCTCCTTGGCCCCTTCGGTCCACTGATCGTGGTTGGTGTACTTGGACTGTTCATGATCTTGATCACAGTCCCCTTGATCCTGAGCCAGCCAGAAGATCCCCTGAAGAAACTGCAGCGTTCTAATGCAGCCCCTCGACAGGATAAGAAGGTCAAAAAGGACAAGCTCAGAACCAGCGGGCGAAACGAGCAGCTTGAGAAATTTGCCAACTTCCTTGAGCCACAGAATAAGGAAGAACTGTCTGCCATGCAGCTGAAACTGCGGCAGGCGGGGTACCAATCAAAGGACGCAGTTCGGTTCTTCCACTTCGCTCAATTTTCCTTGGGCATCATCGGAATTGTGATTGGTGTTTTGCTAGTCACTGTCCTTTCCGACGGTCAGGAATTTACCGCGCAGCAGATGATAATACGAGTTCTTGTCCCTTCGGCCGCCGGGTATTTTCTGCCGCGCTATTGGATCACCCGAAGGGTCGCAGAACGGCAAGAAGCGATCACCGCAGGCTTTCCCGATACTCTTGACCTGATGCTGGTCTGTGTCGAAGCTGGCCAGTCGCTGGACCAGGCCATCGTTCGCGTAGCACGCGAAATGAAAGCCTCCTACCCTGAGATTTCGCTTGAATTTGAAGTCGTCGCCCACGAATTGAAGGCCGGTAAGGACAAGGATACGGTTCTTCGCGATTTTGGTACGCGCTGTGGCGTTCAGGATGTTAACTCATTTGTGACGGTGATGATCCAATCGGCAACATTCGGTACATCCATCGCCGAAGCCTTGCGGGTTTACGCTGGCGAGATGCGAGATAAGCGCGTGATGCGCGCCGAAGAGGCCGCTAACAAGTTGCCAACCAAAATGACACTCGCCACTATGATGCTGACGGTGCCACCGTTGCTGGTCATTCTGGTTGGACCCTCGGCCAAAGGCATCGCTGAATTCGGCGGAGGCTAATAGCCTATGAAATTGAAACCCAGGTGCATCCAAACGGGGATACGCCGCGTGTTACAGGCCACCGTGGTTCTTGCCACGGTGGCTTCTTGCACGGAAACGGGGTCCTCCGGGGATCTGGATGCACCTGGCATTGATCGTAAAGCCCCGGCCGAGGATCAGATTGCAGTCGGCAACCGGCTGATGGCTTCGGGTGAATACGAGCTTGCGTTGGATGCCTTTATCCGCGCAGCGCTCAATCAGGGAATGACAACGCAGATCCTGACCTCGATGGGGACGGCAAATCTGGGCCTTCGGAGGCTTGGACAGGCGGAAACACTGCTGCGCCGTGCGGTTGAAGATGACCCCGAATGGTCTGTCGCCTGGAACAATCTGGGTGTGTTGCTGATGGAAATCGGAGAATATCCCGAGGCCGCTCAGGTCTTTCGCCGGGCCTATGCTCTCGATAATGGCGAAAGTGACGCAATCCGGGACAATCTGCGGTTAGCTCTCGCAAAAATGGAAAATACTGATAATAATACCCCTCAAGAACAAGAATACACACTGGAGCAGCAAGGCGACGGGCAATTCATGCTGCGCAAGCTCCCGTAACATAGGCAAGAGCAGTAAGGGACGCAAAAATGCGCCAACAATTCTTGATTCCGTCTATCGCAATCTGCGGGCTGATCCTCTCAGCCTGTGAAAAAGAGTCCGAAGAAGAAAAGGTCGAGCGTACATTTCAGGAGGTGAACGTCATTGACGAAACCAACCTGAACGACGTTCTTCTGTCGGCCGCCGATCCGAACGAAGCCGTTACCTATTTCCAGGGTGCCGCCGCCAAGAACCCGGGTCGTATAGACCTGCAACGTGGACTGGCGATTTCACTGGCGCGCGCTAAACGGACGACCGAGGCAACCGCCGCTTGGAAAAAAGTCACTACGATGAGCGGTGCGACCAATGTAGACAAGATCGAATACGCAGACTCTCTGGTACGTTCCGGGAACTGGTCACAGGCCAAATCGACATTGGATTCGATCCCGCCGACTTTTGAATCTTTCAAACGCTACCGCCTGGAAGCCGTCGTCGCGGATTCGCAAAAAGACTGGAAACGCGCGGATCATTTCTATGAAACCGCCGTGGGTCTGACGACCCGCCCCGGTGGTGTGATGAACAACTGGGGATATTCCAAACTGACACGCGGCCAGTACGACGAAGCCGAACGGTTGTTCACCGAGGCCATTCGACAGGATAACTCTCTATTCACGGCAAAGAACAATCTGGTCCTCGCCCGGGCTGCACAGGGCAATTACAGCATGCCTGTCGTTCCCATGTCTCAGGTCGAACGAGCGATGTTGTTGAACACAATGGCCATCTCGGCGGTGAAACGCGGTGATGTGGCGACGGCCAAGAACCTGTTCCGTGAAGCGATCGCCACCCATCCGCAACATTACGACGAAGCCGTTCGATCCCTGCGCGCGCTTGAGGAAGCCTGATACATGCATATTCCAGCGGGTGCTGCGGCCTGGTTTTTGCCGTTCGTACTGCCGATCTGCTATTACGTGGCCTTCACCGACCTGCGTGACATGCTCATCAAGAATCACGCCGTAGTAGCACTGGCTTCGGTATTTGCGGTCATCGGTTTGTTTGTCCTGCCGCCCTGGTCGGATGGTTGGATTACCGGCCCGTTTTCTGTGTCCCTCCCACCCTATTTGTGGCAGCTGTTACATATAGTTGTAATGCTGGTCATCGGCATTCTGCTCAACGCAGCCGGCATTATGGGAGCCGGAGACGCAAAGTTCATAGCCGCGGCCTCAGCCTTTGTTTGGTTGGGCGATTTCACATTGGTATTGTTGATCCTGATGTCGACCACCTTGGCGGCCTTTGTCACGCATCGGTTGGCCAAACATACCGCCCTCAGAGCTATTGCCCCAGATTGGGAAAGCTGGCGTCGGGACAAACAATTTCCAATGGGTTTTGCGCTTGGTGCAACCCTGGCCATCTACCTGATACTTGGAACTGTTTACGGCTCGTAAACTATCATCAGTCCGCCTTGTCCCCGCCTTGGAACTGACACAAAGCCCGGCCAAATTTTCGTCAAAGGGCCCTTTTCAGGGCTATTGGCGTGAATACTGAATTAGACGGGCAACGCTCATGAATATGCAGACAACCTCGGTAATGGCCCCCCCTACCCCAAAGGGGTTGGGCGATATGCAGCTTCCTATTGTTATGATGCGGGATATCCTGCTGAAAACTATCTTTCGTAAAACCGTAGATACAGTTTCCGAAGTTGCCCAAGCGATCTGCTTGCCGGGTTCTGTCACACAGGAATTGATCGACCTTGCCCGCGAACAAAAGCTGCTGGAAGCAACCGGTACTTTGAACGCCAACAGCGGCAATGAGATGGGGTATCAATTGACCGATGCGGGCAAAGCGCGTGCATTGGATGCGCTGAGCCAGTCCGAATATTTCGGCGCCATGCCCGTCCCGCTGGATGTGTACCGCGAGCAGGTAAAACGCCAGTCGATCCGGAATATCCAGGTTTCCCGCGACCAGTTGACCGGGGCAATGGGCCATCTGGTTCTGCCTGACAGCCTGCTGGACCACCTTGGACCCGCGGTCAGTGCAGGCCGATCAATCCTGATGTATGGACCTCCGGGTAATGGTAAATCCTCTATCTCGAACGGTATTCGGGATGCTTTGGGCGATAGTGTCTATGTCCCATATGCCATCGAATACGCTGGTCAGGTGATCACGGTGTATGACCCGATTGTACACACAGCCATCGAACAAGAAGCAGATGATCCCAATAGCTTGCGCCGCCGCAAGCGGTTTGATTCGCGCTATGTCCAATGTGAAAGACCAACTGTTGTGACTGGCGGTGAACTGTCACTCAGCATGCTCGATCTGGTTTATAACCCTACGGCGCGGACCTATCAGGCCCCGCTGCAGCTGAAATCGACGGGCGGCATCTTTATCGTTGACGACCTTGGCCGTCAGCAGGAACCACCACAGGCCCTGATCAACCGCTGGATTGTTCCACTGGAAGAGAACAAGGATATCCTTGGCCTGCAATCGGGTGAAAAATTCGAAGTGCCCTTTGACACGCTGGTCATCTTTTCGACCAACTTTCACCCCAACGAGATCTTTGACCAAGCCGCTCTGCGCCGAATCTTCTTCAAGATCAAGATTGACGGTCCGAACCAAGAGAACTTCCTGAAAATCTTCGCCATGGTGGCCCGCAAACGCGGGATGCCTCTGGACGAGGCCGCATTGGTCCATCTGCTAAAGGTCAAATACCCGACCATCGACAACATCTATGCGAACTATCAGCCGATATTCCTGATTGATCAGATGATCTCGATCTGCGAATTCGAGGGCATCCCCTATCAGATGAGCCCCGATCTGATTGAACGCGCTTGGGCCAACATGTTCGTCAAAGATGAGAAAATCGTCAAATAACCTAATGCCATTTCGCTGACGGGCCGGGTAATCTGCCTTTATGACGCAGATTCCCGCCCGGATTACTGACTGGTTTGAAGACAAAGGTTGGTCCATCCACCCGCATCAGCAGGACATGTACGACCGGGCCCTTGAACCGGCGACGTTGCTGATAGCCCCCACCGGCGGGGGCAAGACAATGGCCGGATTTCTGCCCACGCTGGCCGATCTGGCAAAGCGGGACCATGATGGCCTGCATACAATCTACGTCTCCCCACTCAAGGCGCTGGCGGCAGATATCCGGCGAAACCTGCGTGGCCCAGCCGAGGAAATGGGCCTGGCCGTCCGGATTGAGGACCGCACCGGAGATACCTCAGCCACACAGAAAAAGCGTCAGCGGGTTGACCCACCGCAGATCCTTTTGACCACACCTGAAAGCCTAGCCCTGCTGACCTCTTACGAAGACGCCGGGCGGATGTTTCAGGGCGTGCAACGGGTGGTTGTCGATGAAATCCACGCCCTGGCCGAGAGCAAGCGTGGCGACCAGCTGATGCTGGCGCTGGCCCGTCTGCAGGGGCTCTGCCCGGACCTGCGCAGGGTGGGCCTGTCTGCAACGGTCGAAGACCCCAATGCGATTGCCCGATTTCTGGCACGTCACCCTGATCCCTGCCGGATCGTTGAGGCCGATCCTGGGCCTGACCCCGATATCCAAATGTTGGAAACGCCGGAAATGCCTCCGTGGTCGGGCGGTGGAGCGGCCTATTCCATCCCTGCCGTTCTGGACCAGATCCGGAAGCATAAGACGACGCTTATCTTTCACAACACCCGCGCACAGGCCGAGATTTTCTTTCACAACCTCTGGCTTGCCAACGAAGACGGGCTGCCGATTGGCATTCATCACGGCAGTCTGGACAGGCAGCAACGCGAACGTGTCGAGGCCGCAATGGTTCGCGGTGAGCTGCGCGCAATCGTCTGCACAGGCAGTCTGGATCTTGGTATTGATTGGGGCGATGTCGACCTGGTCATTCAGATCGGGGCGCCCAAAAACGTCAAAAGGCTGGTTCAGCGCATCGGGCGCGCAAATCACAGATACAACGCCCCCTCCAAAGCATTGTTAGTGCCCGCAAACCGCTTCGAAGTTGTGGAATGCATAGCGGCACTTGAGGCTGTGAAAGCTCATGATCTGGACGGTGATCCCCGCGGCGCAGGTCCACGCGATGTGTTGTGTCAACATATCCTGATTGCCGCAGCATCCGGGCCATTCTTGGCCGATGACCTGTTCCGGCAAATGACCGCAGCGGGCCCCTATGCCGGGTTGACCCGAGCAGAGTTCGACGCCTGTTTGGACTTTTGTGCAACCGGGGGCTATGCGCTGCGCGCCTATGATCGGTGGCAAAGGCTGCAGCTACGGCCAGATGGTCAATGGCAGCTACGTGACCCCCGTGCTGCGCAGCGTATCCGCATGAACCTTGGCACGATTCAGGACACCGATACGTTGAAAGTCCGCCTGAAACGCAATCGAGGGGGCAAACCTCTGGGAGAGGTCGAAGAAGCCTTTGCTGCCTCGCTGACCCACGGAGATACCTTTCTGATCGGCGGCCAGATCGTGCGCTATGAGGGATTGCGCGAGATGACGGTCGAAGTCAGCCGCCGAGCGGATAAGAAGCCCAAGATCGCAACGTTTTCAGGCACCAAATTTGCGACCTCGACGCAGCTGAGCGACCGTATCCTGCGGCTGTTTGCACAGCCCGATTGGCCCCAGTTACCCGCGCATACCGCGGATTGGCTGGCCTTGCAGCGCGATATCTCGCGCCTGCCTCAGCGTGACAGGTTACTGATCGAAAGTTTCCCCAACGATGGGCGCGAAAACCTGTGTGTCTATGGTTTTGCGGGTCGCAACGCCCAGCAGACGCTGGGGCTGTTGCTGACCAAACGGATGGAAGAAACGGACCTTGCACCGCTGGGCTTTGTTGCCACCGACTATGCAACCTTGATCTGGGGGTTGGACGCGGTGATAGACCCGCGTCCGCTATTTCAGCCCGACGAGCTGCGCAACGGCTTGGAAACCTGGCTGGCGGGCAATGCCGTAATGAAGCGCACCTTTCGTGCCTCGGCCACGATTGCAGGGCTGATCGAACGGAACATGGCCGGTCAGCGCAAAAGTGGTCGGCAGGCCACGTTTTCCTCAGATATCCTCTACGATACTTTGCTGAAATACGATCCCGATCACCTTTTAATGCAGATCACCCGAGAAGAGGCCATGCGCGGTCTCGTCGATTTCGGGCGGATCGATGCACTGATCGAGCGGATCGGGGGACGTATAGATCTGATGCGATTGGATCGGGTTTCACCTCTGGCTGCACCACTGTTTCTTGAGGTTGGCAAGGTACCCGTCAAAGGTGCTGCTGAAGAACGCCTGCTGGCGGAAGAAAGCGCGCGCCTATTGCAAGAGGCTGGGCTGAAATCCTGCTAAAATCTCTTGCGCGCGGTAGCGGAACGTCGCAAAGAACGTAACATGAACGAAGTTTCGATCTGTTTAGCCGGGCAAAATCTGCTGGCGCTTGGGTCTGGTGCCATTTGGTGGCCCGACAAAAGCGTGCTTTGCGTGTCCGATCTGCATCTGGGTAAATCCGAGCGTTTGGCGCGCCGGGGCGGCACGACATTACCCCCCTATGACAGCCAGGACACCCTGGCCCGATTGGCCGCAGATATCGAGCGCACGCAGCCTGACATCGTTATTTGCCTTGGGGATAGTTTTGATGATCTTGATGCCCTAAACGCCTTGAGTGTGCCCGACAGGCTGCAGATTACGGCGATGCAGGCCGGTCGCCGCTGGGTCTGGATCGAAGGAAACCATGACCCCGGCCCGGTAGATCTGGGCGGAAGCCATCTGGCCGAATATGCGGTTGACCCTCTGGTCTTTCGTCATATTGCGCAACCCAAGGGCAAGGCTGAGGTTTCGGGACACTACCACCCCAAGGCGCGCGTGCGGGTTCGCGGTCGTTCCATCACCCGCCCCGCCTTCCTGATGGATCAGGCGCGTCTGATCCTGCCTGCCTATGGGACTTATACTGGTGGGCTCTTTAGCTCGGATCACGTTCTGGACGCCTTGATGAGCGATCAGGCAATGGCGATCTTGACAGGGAAAGTCCCGCAAATGATCCCAATGCCCAGATAGGGCGTCTCAGATCAAGCCATCTTCTTCTAGGAACGGACGGTATTTCCTGCTGACCGGAACAAGCTCGTCGTTCTTCAGGCGCAACATGGTCTTGCCACCCTTACGTTCGACCCCAGCAATGGCGTCATCGACAACCCAATGCGATCGGTGCGTGCAATGGCCCGGTATAGGTTCCATTTCCTCTATGGCGTCGGTAAAACGCGACCGGATCGTAAACGTGCCCTCAGAAGTCACCACATCCACATAGTGGTCTTGGACCGTCAGGCGATAGACCCGACCCTGAAAGGATCCCGGCAACCGCTTGTACATGCGCGGCAGCGGAATTTCAGCATATTCGGATTGAGGTTTCGATGCCTCACGCCGCACCAGGATCAAGCCGACCGACAGCAAGGCGCCATAAGATGTTACAGATAACATATCCGGGCACGGCAGTCCGTTGGCCGAAAACAGCAACCAGACCATCAACCAAAGGCTTGGAACAAAAAGGACGAAAACCAAAGATATCAGCACAAGGTCGCGCCCAGAAAACTCGGTCTCAGCGAACAACCTACGCAACAATCTTCTTGCGACGCAGGTCACTCCTAGCGCCAGCCCCATCACCCCGATCCAGAAGGCCAAGCGCCAAGGAAAGGTTACTTCGATGGCATGAAATGGTTGGAATACGAAGGACAATAGCAGAAGGAAAACCAGTCCGGCAACCAACCGGTACCCTACTAATTCGGCGAAAACTGGGCGCAGTTTCGTGAACATAAACACTCGACAACAACTCTCCGGGTCCAGCCAATACTACCGGGGACTTGCCATATTACAACGTAACCGGCTGGAATAGAAAGTTTATCACCAATACAGGCACATTCAATGCCCGTAATCTCACACTTAGTTTACATATTAACAAATTTTAGGCCGGGGAGTACCCCGGCCCTGAAAATCTACATGCACGACTGTCCGCTATGGGTTACACAGTCAGGCCTTCTGGTTCTGGGAGTTTGTTTGCGCGGCATGCGGCGGTCAGGGTGTTGGCCAGCAGGCATGCGATTGT
>NZ_JBXWPK010000011.1:0-118891 GCF_059611825.1 Ruegeria sp. CDSA221 | reverse complement strand
CCAAAGGTATTCCTCTCGGCCATCGCTCTCGCTGCAACGGTCCTATTCTGGCTGTAAATCAATGAGTCTGGAACCTAAGGAAAAGTTCCAGAATGCGTCAAATGAACAATTCTGGTTCCTAAAACCGATTTAGTACTCAACGCGCCTTTGACGGCAGCACCGCCGTTCAGCGGCTTGAGTCAAAAGAGTTTGGAACTGGTCCTTCTTTATGAGCAATCCATATCCGAGAATGGCGAACCCGGCATGGCTGGATATCTACGCCTGCCCAAACCTTGTTCTTGCTATCTCCCTTTCGCACAGGCCGGGCACCCGTCTCTAATTTTTCAAAGATATAGTCGGTCGAAACGGTTCTTCTACAGGCGCATTATTTAAGGAAATCACATTGGCAAACCCGACAATACATCCGATGGCCCCGGAGCACATCCCGCGTTATGTCGTTGCTGCGGACGGTGGTGACTATTTGTTCAACGTCATGTTGGTGATGACTATTGCCGCCATTCTCCTGATCGGTGTCGCGTATTTCACGTTGCATTCTATCCCGGAAAACATGGCTCATGAGACAAACCACCCGCAGTTCCAGTTGGTTGGAATTCTGGCTCTACTGGCATTGTTTACACACAACGGAATCTTCTGGATTGCCGCAATCCTTGTGGCAGGTTTCCAGGTCCCCGATTTCGCCGCGCCGCTGAGATCGATTGCCGAGGCTATCCGATCTCTGGCACCCCAACGTGATCGGGACGCAATGGAAGACGCTGAACCATCAAGCAAGGACTGTTAAGACATGCTTGAGACAATGATCAGCGCGTTGATCACGATCCTTCCCGATTATCTCTTCCGTCGGTTCGTACAAGGGAAAAGGATCGGGCACGAGATCACACTTTTTACCATGTGGTATGAGCTCCGATGGGGGATAACGGCCTGTGCGGTTCTCGCATTAACAATAATCACGACGCTTTTCTATTTTCACCCGGCAACAGCCCACGTCGCTTCGTTTTTTCGGACGGTAACCATTCTGCCGCAGGCGGGCGGACGTGTGTCTGAAATTTATGTGGTAAACAACGAACTTGTCACTGCGGGGCAACCAATATTTCGTCTGGACGACGCGTCTCAGCAGGCTCAGGTGCAAGCAGCAAACGCTATGGTTGCGCAGGTTCAAGCATCCCTAAAAGTGGCCGAGACTGATTTTGCTGAGGCAGATGCCGGAATTGCAGGTGCGCAGGCTTCACTCGCCCAGGCAGTGGAAGATCTAGAACGTAACCAAACACTGCGCGACGAGGGTTCGAGTGCGGTTCGTTTGGCTGAGATTGAGCGATTGGAAAACCAGGTGGCCGAACGCGAAGCTCAAGTGCTGGCCGCCCAGGCAAACAAGGCAGCGGTACGCCAACAGATCGACGAGTTGATCCCCGCCCAGATGGCCAGCGCCGTGGCTCAACTGGATGCTGCTAACACCGAATTGGAGAAAACCCTCATCGTTGCTGGTGTCACCGGACGTGTCGAACAATTCGGCCTGCAGGTCGGTGACTACGTCAGCCCTGTGAGGCGTCCGGCCGGCATACTTGTACCTTCTCATTCAGGACATGACCGATTTCAGGCTGGATTTAATCAGATGGCGGCTCAAGTCATCAAACCCGGCATGATCGGAGAAATCGGGTGCATGACCAACCCTTTCAAAGTGGTTCCTGCTGTTGTCGTCGCCGTTCAGGATGTGATCCCCTCAGGCCAAATTCGTCCCAGCGATGAGTTGCGCGACGTCCAGACCAATCAGGCCCCAGGTGCGATCACGGTCTATCTTGAACCGCTCTATGTAGGGCAGGCAGACAAGATACCGCCGGGCAGCACATGCCTTGCGAATGTGTACACTGACAACCACAAGAAACTGGAAGATGAAAACCTGAGTTTTGGCGAGCGCGCAGTCCTGCACATCGTCGATACGATCGGGGTGGTCCATGCGGCGGGATTGCGCCTCAGATTGATCCTTATGCCGGTGAACACACTGGTTCTGACCGGTCATTGAAAATCGAATCAGTCTAATGAACTTGGATTTTTCCGGGCGGAGGAATTGAATTGAAGACACTGAGTACAATTTTGGTATTGGGCTTTTGGTCATCAATGGCGTTTGCAAAAGACGTGCAACCGGGCGAGATGGCAGAGGACTGTGAGAGTAGCGCAGTCGACGAGATTGCTGCGATCCAGTGTTATGACGCGGAATATGAGCTTTGGGACAAGTGGCTCAATATTGCCTATGACAAAGCCTTGGAACAGGCCCGCGAAAACGATGCGCGTAGTGATCTTGCCGCAGGCAGCAGGACCGCGACTGAGGCTATGACGAATATGCAGCGAGCATGGATCGGCTATCGCGATGCGCTGTGCGAAGGGAAAAGCTCGGGAACACCGACATCCAACGCTCACGCGATGGCGTGGTCACAATGTGCCCTGTTTGAAACTGCCCGGCAAACAAAAATCCTGAATGGTTTCGCTGAGGGGTTCTAACTGGCGGTCAAATTCGCTCCGGTGGCCGCATATACTTCGTTCCAGCGGTATCTGCGGCAACACGCCACTTTCTTTGTAAACACAAACGCGGACGGCCCAAGCCACAGCGTAGTTACAATGCGCGCCTTTTTGAATCTGTGAAGCATGCATCGATCCAGCAAACGCTCGGCGAAGTGTCAGCGGTATGCTTGGATTACCAACCAATGATCGACGCAGACATCAACGCCGCGCCAAACGTACCCTGTTTCAATCACCCAGTTTCGCCCATTCCGATCCGGGATCAAAAGAATGGATATCATACGCCAGATCCAGTGTCTCTGGCCCCAGATCAACCTCCCAAATCGCACCAGCTTCATTTATGATAAATGTGTGAGTGCCGCTGACGCCATAATCGGCTGGCACCGCAAGCAGGGCGTGGCCAGCGAGCAGGTGCCCATTGATAAAATAGTCCATCGCGCCTCCGGGAGCGGATCGTCCTTGTGATGTCAAAATCCGAAAATAGTAGCCCAATAATGGAGAATGGTCTGCGCCTTCTATTCCATCCAGGCTGGCAGAGGCCGCAGCGGGGCCGACCAAACTGCCTCCACCTGGCCAGTACAGTCCATCCTTCGTTCCTTCGGTCGAAATCAGATGAGGGGTGAATTCTCGTACTCCGTCGCTGTCAAAATCAGCGCTGCGATAGGCTGCTTGCGCCGCGTGATAGCCGCGCAGCAGTTCGATCACGGCCAGTTCGTTTAAACCGATTGCGCGGGCATTGATTTCCGCGCGGCCTTCTTCGGCATCATAAATCCATCCACCATCGAAAGCTGTAAGGGGAATTGGAAACGGCCAGGCGTCAGCCCCCAGTTCGATTGCGACATATCCAACCTCGTGCCGCACAAAGCGCCAGCCCTCGTCAAACAGGGTCAGGAATTCATTCATGAAGTCCCGCTTTGTCTCTTCAGGTGCATCCAGCAAATCGCCAGCGTCCGGATCAATTGCCTCAAGTACCGAAAGAGGATCTCCGGTTTCCATAGCCAGTACCAGCGCGTCAAGTGCGGCCTGTGGGGTCAGGTATACAGGGACGTCCTGAGCGGAAGCGCCTTGCGTAAACAAATTGATCGCAAAAAAGGCAGGAGCTAATAAAGGTTTCATAGCTTTCATCTCCGGCGTCCTCCCCCTTTTGTCTGCATTTTGCCACCGCCTCGGTTGGACGCAGCTTTGGCCCGTGACCCTGTGGCTTGTTTCGATAAGGCTGGTTTCTTCTTTGCTGCGGGCTTGCTGGCCTGTGCCTTTGACACGGGTTTCTTGGGTTCAGCGGGCCGTTGTACAGGTGCTTTAGATGTTTCCCCTCGGCCCTTCAGCGCGGCAGCCCCGACCGTTGCAACAGCTGCAGCCTCGGGCCGACTGATATCCTGAGCTCCAGTCTGTTCCGAAAGGTTTTCGCGCAGAGCATCGCGGTTCACACCATCCGCATCAGGCCGGGTCGACGCCCCAACAAGGTCGATATTTGTTCGGTCGCCACCTTTGTTTTGAAGGTTAGCAATGTGGTCACCGCCAATCGAGAAATCCTGATTGCCGTTTCCAACCCGGTCGCCGTCGCGCCGCACCAGGGTGTTGTCCCCGACGTCGATATTGACATTGTTTAGCGTGCGGTCCCCGATCTGAATGTCGCCGTCCCTATCAATACTCGGATGCCCACCGTTGAACCGCTCACCATTCCAACTGCCGATGTTCACATCCCCGTCGATGTCGATATCCACATCTGGGTTCCAGATGATGGGCCCGTTGCTCCAACCACCGCAATTTCGGCATCCCCAGTAGCCATACCAATCATCATCATCGTCAAAGATATCATCGATGATGGTGAACGCTCCCCAGATGAACAGGCCCGAGACCAGCCAGTCCTCCCAGTTTGGATCGTTGTTGTCTTCAACATATACTATCTGAGGGTCATACTGAGGAACATAGACGACTTCAGGGTCTGAGGGGACGATGACCACGTTGTCATTTGCGTCTCGGCTGACGACCTGAGGCACCTCGTCTGGGACCGGCTCTCCTTCAGCTGTTTCGATCAGTGCCCCCGCCTCGATTGCTTGATCCCGCAACACCTGAACCGTGTCCATGACATCATCGGTTTGGTTGATCATCGCAATGCCAACAGCCTGTGTCCAATCCATGTGGTTGGCCATTCCGGTGACAACGCTTGGGAAGGTTTCTGCCAGCACCTCGACCGACGCGTCGTAACCCTCTGCTTCAATGATCGGTTTGAATTCTTCCGGGGTAGAGACAGCGTTCTCTGAAATCAGCGCATCAGCGGAACGTACATCGTCCGGTGCCGTGGCTCCGACCAGAATCTGGATGAGAATTGTGTCGGGATAGAGCGCGACGGGTGCCAGAAGTTCTTCCAGTTGCGCTTGCGTCAAAAGCACAATCTCATCTGCACTGACCGCCTCGACACTTTCTTGCGCAGCTACAGGGGCCGTAGTCAGAAACAACGCGGCCCAAACTAGTTTTCTCATAGTGCGGTGCGCTCCAAGCTTAATTGCTTCAATTTTCTTGAGTGGTGGCTCTATGTTCTCTCTCGGATCGCCCTTTCAAAAAGGTCGCGCCATCCCCCTGACAACCACCCGGTTTTTGAAACCATAGCTTTTTGGGCAAGGAAAAATTGTTCATTTGAACTCATCTGTCAAATTTGCTCATAGCGCCGGCCAAGTCCAATTGGGATGCTCAATCGCCGCACGTCGCAGTCAGTTCAGTTCTGGTGCCCGCCAATACTTGGTTCCAGTGGCATTTGCTGCGACGCGCCAGCCCTTTTTTGTCAGCACGAAAAAAGTCCGACCATCGACAAACCGGATGTTTTCACCGGTCTTTTCCTCTCCGAACATCGCGCCGGTTTCTGCGGTCGCGTCATAGCCGTCATTGATGAACTTCATAAAATCACCGGGCGTTTCGAACAGGATGACAATCTGCGCCTCGAACCCGCCAAGGCCCAACGCGGCGCCGACACCACCGGTCCCCATATTCATGTACGTCTCGGATCCATCCTCGCGCAAGATGGCAATACCACGACCATATCCGGCGGTGACGGGCATGATGGTGATCTTGCGGGTGTCGAAGACAGCGTAACCGGCGCTGATTTCAAAGAGAGCTGCCGCATCCGGGTTTTGCATTTTCAGCCGGTTGATCACTTCGACAGCCATCTGATCCAGCTCTGCCCGTGTCTCTTCCGGTGTGGCTTCGTTTGTCACCAGATCGACGGTGGAATCGACGGCATCGCCGACATGTTCAAAGCCGGTTTCAATCGACGTTCCGACTTTTTCGGCACCGTGTTTCAGCCCTTCCAGAAGGTTTTCCGCAGCTGCTTCACTCGCCAGAACCATACAGAGCCCTAGTGCAGTTGACCAATTTACAATGCCCATATTCAACCTCATTCGTGATGTTACCGCTAAGTGTAGATGTCCGGAACGCAATTGGGTCTGGCTCAAAACAAATTTCCGACCCGAGATTAAGCGACGAGCCGAAGCCCGTCGCCATCCACTCAGCACCTCAAAAGCAAGCCCTCCGAGGGTCGGCTGCTCACTCCACTCTTTTGCAGCCCTTATACCGACCCGCGTCAGATCAAAGTGTCCAAATGGCACAATCCACAAAATGGCCCAATTTGTCCTTTCGATCTGCATCCAATTGATACGAGCGCGGTTTTTTTGTAGCAGTGCCTAAACAACGGATTTGAATGAATTCCACCACATGCCCGATGCGCGAAAAAACCTGAACAAAGACACGCGTTTGTTCGACTCCATAGGATGGCTGCCTGAGTGTTCGGATGCGCTGCGGCAATGGTTTGTCGAAAACGGAAGATGGTTGGAGTTGTCATCCGGGACTACACTGTTTCGGGACGGTGACGAAACGGATGGGATGTACGGAATCGGTACAGGCGCGCTGGATTTGGAATTTGCTCCTGAAGACGTCGAGGACGTCGTGACGCTAAGGTTGAATCCCGGAGCATGGATCGGGCACGGTTCACTTCTGCCGGGGATACCCCGGCCGTTCAATCTTGTGGCATCTGTCGACAGCCACCTGTTTTTCGTACCGGCCCGCGCCTTGCGTGGTCTGCTGAGAAATCAGCCTGAATTCTGGCCTGAGTTTTACGCGCTGACAATAAAACAAATACTTGCTTTGATTGCCTTCATTGGTGAGTCTCAATCTCTGGCGCCAGAGACAAGGCTTGCGCGGCAATTGCTTCGCCTCTGCTCCAATGATGCAACAATCAAACTACGCCAGAGCGATCTGGCCGCAACATTAGGAATGTCAAAGTCCAGCGTACGACGGGCGCTGAAGATCCTATCAGACAGCGGCGCGATAAAAACCGGCTACAACCGGCTGGAAGTTCTGGATCGAACTCTGCTGGAAACAGTCTCTCAGCGCATGACATAAGCCGTCATAGCCTAGTTTGATCAACTTGCCTGATTGCTGATTTTGGTCCAGTGCAATTTTCTTTCTGAAAGTGTGCATCTGAACAATTCTTGGCCCTCAACACCGATACTAATGCCTGTTGACACAGTGTGCCCTACATGGTCGCAGATAGCTTCTACCGCATGTGACCTAAATCCCTTTCAAGCTGACACCAATGCTAAACTCCGAAATCAAGGCCCAATGAATGCTCCACATGCTTCGCCTCGTTCTGTCACTGGTATCCATATTCTTTCTGGTTGTGCCGGTTTACGCGCAGGACAGTACGGCCGCTCCGGTCGCGATTCCTTCTGATTTGACCCCCGAACAGGTCGATGATCTGGTTGCGCGCATGTCCGACGATCAGGTCCGGTCCATTCTTCTTGAACGCCTGGATGCCGTCGCCGAGAAAAACGCGGCTGAAGCCGAAGAGCGCGAGGACCCGATTACCGAGCTCAACGAGATCTGGGCCGAAATGGTGACCTCGTGGACCCAGGTCATTATGACCGTTCCAAATATCTTCCACGCGCAGGTCGAGGCCGTAAGCAATTTCACGGGAACTTTCGGAACAGCCGGCGCGTTTACCTTGATGGGCCTGGTTCTGAGTGTTCTGGTCGTTGGCCTGGTCGCGGAAAAGTTGTTTGAATTGCTCACACGCCGTTGGCACGTACAGAGCGAAGCCGAAAACGAGAACGATCTTTGGGGCGCTGTCCGCTATCTGTTTGGACGTTTTTGTCGCGAAATAGCCGGGCTCGTTGTTTTTTATATCGTCATTCGTGCAGTCGGTCGCGGCCTTTTGACACCAGAGCAAATCACATATGCCGCGCCGTTTGTCTTCTATTTGATCTGGATCCCGCGCCTGGGTGCGGCCGCTTCGCGTTTCGCGTTTGCGCCCAAGAAGCCGCACTACCGTCTGGTCAACATCGACGATCACTGGGCAAAGTACCTGCATCGCAACATTATCGGACTGCTGATCCTGATTGGTTTCACCCTGTTCCTGTTGCACTTTAACCGACTCAACGGGATCACCGGCGGCGAAACGCGTATCGGCTTCTGGCTGAATGCCGGAATTCATATCTACATCGCCGTGATCGCCTGGAAAGCGCGTGAGGGCCTGTCGCAGATGATGCTGGGCACCGACCCCGATCACACCAAATTCGATGAGGAAGTGGCCCGCTACTATCCCTATTTCGCGATCGGTGTGTCGGCGGTTGTCTGGCTGTTGGTCGAGTTTTTGGTGGCGCAACGCCATCCGTCAACCCTCGCGCTGCTCGCCAATGGTGCGCATTTCACGACGATGTTCTGGTTGCTCTGTGCCCCTGGGCTGGACACGCTGATCCGTGGCTTGGTGCGCCATCTGCTGCCGCCGATGCAAGGCGTCGGTCCGGTGGCTGAGCGCGCCTACAGGTCGACCAAGCGAAGCTATATTCGTATTGGCCGCGTCATCGCTGGAATTCTGCTAATCCTGATGATCGCTCGAGCCTGGGATCTTAATCTTCAGGAAATCGCGGGTGGCGGAGCCGATTCCGGCAGTAAGCTGATCCAGTTCTTCATCATTGTTGCGATCGGTTACATCATTAACGAGCTTGTCTCGCTGTGGATCAACCGGTGTTTGGCCAAAGAGCAAACCGCATCAGAGCAAAGCCCCGATGAAGAGGCCGGTGAAGGCGGTGGCGCTGGCGGGTCGCGCTTGACCACGGTTCTGCCGCTGCTGCGCGTGACCGCTCAAGTCACGATTGCAGTCATCTTCACTTTGCTGGCGCTGGGTGCGTTGGGCATCAATATCGCTCCGCTTTTGGCCGGTGCAGGTGTTCTGGGTCTGGCCATCGGCTTTGGTGCGCAGAAACTGGTGTCGGATATTGTTGGCGGTGTGTTTTTCCTAGTCGACGATGCTTTCCGGGTTGGGGAATATGTCGATGTGGGCGGCACCACCGGCACGGTTGAGAAGATCTCGATCCGCTCCATGCAGTTGCGCCACCATCGCGGACCGGTCCACACCATCCCTTACGGTGAAATTCAAAAGCTGACCAACTATAGCCGTGACTGGGTGATTATGAAGCTGAAATTCACCGTGCCGTTCGACACCGACCTCAAAAAGGTCAAGAAGATCTTTAAGAAGATCGGTGCCGAGATGATGGAGGACGAAACCCACAAGGATGGCTTCCTGCAGCCCTTTAAATCGCAAGGTGTGTTCGACTTTGACGATGTCGGCATGATCATCCGCGGCAAGTTCATGGCCAAGCCGGGCAAGCAATTCACCCTGCGCAAGGAAATCTTCAATCGAGTCAAAGTCGCGTTCAAAGAAAACGGGATCGACTTTGCCCGCCGCGAGGTGCGCGTCGCCATTCCTGGACTAGATGAGGCCGACAAGTTGACCGACCAGCAAGAGGCCACGGCAGGCGCCGCTGCGAGCGCTCAAAACAACCTAGCTCAAGGAATCACATAGGTAAACTTCGCTTCAGTTTGAATGGCATTGCCAACTTGTTTGCGCGTTCTGAACTGGTTACCGCTCACGCATGAAGATACCGTTCAAATTGCCGCGCCTGAAGGGCTTTCGTTTTCCGCGAGAGGTCATCGCCTATGCCGTCTGGGTCTACCATCGCTTTGCGCTTAGCACCGCCGATGTTGAAGATCTTCTCGCGGAACGCGGTGTGACGGTCAGCCGGGAGATGGTCCGGCAATGGGTCAACCGCTTTGGCGGCAATTTCGCGAATTGCATCAGGCGATACCGGCCAGCCGCGGCCGACAAATGGCATTTGGACGAAGTGGTCATCCCGATCAACGGTCGAAAATGCTGGCTCTGGCGAGCCGTGGATGCGAACGGGGATACTCTTGATATTCTCGTCCAACCACGGCGGAGTGCTAAGGCCGCCCGCCGCTTTCTGAAGCGATTGATTTCGCAATTCGGCAAACCCCGTGTTGTGATCACGGATAAGTTGCGAAGCTATTTCAAGCCAAGCCGCGATCTTGCGCCGGGTGCGGATCACCGAGCACACAAAGGGTTGAACAATCGGATCGAAGGATCACACAGACCCACTCGAAAGCGTGAAAAGCTCATGGGGCGCTTCAAGTCGCCAAAGCAAGCGCAAAGGTTCCTTGCCGCTCACGACCAGATCAACACCGTGTTTCGACCCCGCCGCTATCAACTCTCCACAATCTCATACCGTCACGCCAGAACCGATGCTTTCGGCCTCTGGGACGGTTACGCTCTCGAAATGACCGCCTGACAGACGCAGGCCAGACTGCAGTCAGCCGCGTGCAAACAAGTTGGCAATGCCATTCTTCGCCATGCTACTTCTCCATGTTGCAGAAATAGGCCAAGCCTAACCTGCTGGGTGAAGCAGCCGGTACATCCCATTATAGACCGATGCTGCGCCGAGAATGAATGTCAGCTATTTCTCCAATTCGCAGCGTTCCAGCGGCACGCTTGTGACTAAGGCCGTCTGGATAGCACTTTCAGCTTCATCGTCTGAAATAAACCCTGCTTTCAACATTTCCGACAGCACGAAGTTTCTTCGCTCAATGGCTCGGTCGTATGATCTAATAGGATGGAAATGCGCTGGGGCCTTGGGGAGAGCTGCTAGGTAAGCGATTTCCTCAAGTCCCAAATCTGCAACAGGTTTTCCAAAGTAAGCCATAGCCGCGCCAGAAATGCCAAAGCAGGTTTGCCCTAGGAAAATCTGGTTTAGGTACCAGCTCAGAACCTCATCATGTGAGAGCGCTTCACCTATCACAAATGCAATCGCTAATCTTTGGAGTTTCCCTGCACGTGGTTGAAGATACCAACGTCCAATCTGTTGTGTGATGGTTGAGTTTTGAGGTGGACGTTCAAAGAAGTAGCGATCTTCTGCCGCGACAAAGGCCAGTTGGGCGGTGCGGGGTATCGTTGACCAATTGGCTGCCGATTCTTGATAGTGCTCGCGTATTTGATCTGGGCGTGGAAGCTCTGAACCTGTGTTGTCGCCTCTGGCAATAGTCGCCGCGACGACGATGGCAAAAATACTAGGAAGCAAGTGTGGAAAAAGGCGCATAAGGAAGCCCATCAGACAAGTTTGTTTGAAGGTTAGAGTCAAAGGCAATGGATAGCCAGCCGATCTGAAAAACGCAGTTGTCAGTCGTTTCTCCAAAGCCGGCAAGCCGCCGTTCGCGCAGCCGCAGCGAATTGGCGCTTTGTCCGCGGTTTTCGAGTTCATGACCTGTGCAGCGAACGGCAGCTACTTTTGCATGTTCTTATATTGTTCTGAATTTTGGCCACTTTTGCACGCTCGGTCCAGTTGGGCCAGAGTGATGCGGCCCGCAGCGCAACGCGCGAGGACACGGTCTTGTCTATTTGTCTTGTCCGAGGGGGGAGGCTGTGCCTTCCCCCTGACGTCGGGGGGCGTTTGGCTTGTCCAAATCCCGCCTGACCCACAAAAAAAGGGCAAAGGAACTTCGATCCTGCGGAAGCGCAAAAGGGATCGTCTCCCGAACGGGCAGAACACCCCAGCATGGACCGACCATGACCCAAAGCCCCTGCCCCGGCTCGCGAGAGACGGATCAGGGGCCACTGGGACAGGGAGATCATGCTGGGGTGTTCTGGGTGGGAGCCTAACCAGGAGCCCGATCACGAGCCGGCTGGCTCGGGATTTGCCAAAGCGTTGCACGTCAGATGACTTTGACCTTCACGTCACAAACTGATTCAGAACCGGTAAGTGTAGTTTCAGGGTTGGGGTGAGCGCGCGCGGGTCCCAATTCACCGTTTGCGTGGTCTTATCAGAAAACAAAAGCACGCGTGTTACCCTCTATCGTCAGAGGCACCACATTTAGTATGCGATTGCTAGGAACCCACAATATACTTGCATTTGAGCCCCTTTTGTTCTATTCTTGACCTGCGCTGCCAAGGGGAAGAACACATGTCCGAAACTGCCAATTCAGAGACACAGACCGCACTTCCAGCCACAGCCAAACAACTTGCTTACGCACGAAAGATCGCGGAGCAGCAAAACATAAATCTACCCTGGGAAATCCAGCAGGATCGGCGGGCTTTGAGTCAGTGGATTGATACGCAGAGGTCAGCACCTCGCGTACGCGATACCCGACCAAGCTCCAGACAGGTGGCATTCGCGGAGCGCATCGCGCGGATCAAGCGTCGCGCTGTTCCAGACGAATGCTTTCGGGATCGCTCCCTGATGTCCCGCTGGATCGATAGCAACAAGCCCTGAACAATATCACGCTGGTTTGGCATCTTTAGCATTGCCTTGCCATGTTGGAAGAAACACCGATGCGGTGCTTTCACACATGCCTTGCTGAATACCATTCCATTGAATAGGCCGCATCATCTAACCATGGGATCAAACGGCTATGCTCCGACCGGAACATAGCCTCGGCGACGTTTTTGTCCTTCAAGTTTCTGGAGCGCGTCAGCAGCCTGGGCTTCGTCATCGTACGTCACCATCATGGCCTGCCCGTTCGTGCCAATACGTCCCCAGGCACGAAGAACGGACACTTCCCCGAACAGCGTCGGCTGCAACTCAATTCCATAGAACCGTGCCATGTTGACGTCCGGGTCTACATGGATCAGGTGGACAGGTGTGGTGTCTGTCAGCTCCATGACTCTATTATTGTTTGGCACAGCCCAGCTGTCCAATGACATTGCGATATCTATTCTCTGGGAGCGATTCATATCCGTGATGTGAGGCGGCACGGGTTTCACCCGGCCTTATCGATCTGGTCGCACCATATACTAGCTGAAGATCTTTGCAGTCCCTCCGTTCGCCGGATCAGGGTTGACGAGCCCAGCCCTTGTCGCATCCGCTGTGGGTATGGACATAGATGAGAACAAGGTGGATGAGGCTGTCCTGGCGCTTCTCTGGTTGACGCTGCATGACGAGCGCCGCGCGTGGAAAGGTTTTGACTGGGACGCGCTTGATCGCCTGCACCGCAACGGGTTGATCCTGGACCCGGTTGGGAAGGCAAAATCGGTGGTGCTGACCGATGAAGGCCTTCGCCACTCCGAAGAACTTTTTGCAGAGCTTTTTGCGCGAGGGCCGAGGACGTAGCACTCTCAGGCGGTGTGACAATCCATCTAACGCAGTTCAGCACAAACTTGTGGTATGGCTGGCGGTTGCGACCTGCGCTAGATCGCCTCTGTCCGGCGAACAGGGAGAAGGTGAAAATGGCGACGGGGAACGATCTTGGCGGGCTCATCGGGTTTGTCACCCGTGACGAGATTTGGTACGAGCGGCTCGCGGACGTGTTGGACGAGCATTTTCTGCCAGCGCTCGAGGCATTCGATCTCGATTTCGAGGATTTGGGCGACCTGCTGGGCGATGACTGGCCAATGGTCCTGTGGGGCGGTGGCCTTGAAGACTTGCTGGGCAGGACATTCGGACCGGGCGCCGAAAACGCTGCAGATGCTTATCTGAACGGGAGCGGTTCTAATGAGAGTGCGCAGACCCGCGCCTATATCAAAGGATTGCGGGACGCGCCGGTCAGCCTTTATGAGGTGAGCGAGATAGACCCCGGCAGATCCATGGTATTGCGCGACGCGCTTTCGGACGCCGAGCCGGTCACCGTCCGGGAACACAGCGCAACGCAGATGCTGCAGCGGTGGGATCGCATCGCCGCTCGGGTTGTCACGCAGGGCGATCACTATGTGATCTCGGGGGCGCTGCTTCCCTTCGAGCCGGACACCGTCGCTTTTTTTGAAGACGGGCTCCGCTCCGTGTTGAAACTGAACCCCGACGATGAGCTGAGACTGACGCAGGATCAGCTACACCGCTCCGCACCCCTCTTCACCAATGCCTGGCTCTTCGCACATTTGCCGAACTTGCTGGACCCGGAACCACCGCAGATCAGCAACAGCGATGGCGGCGATCTGCTCTTTCACGACATGCGCTTCCCGCTCGCCAGTAAGGTGACGCAAAGCCAGGTCTCGCAAAGACTGTCCCAGTCCGCAGAACTCGTGGTCTCTGGTCAGAAGGATTGGACCTGGCTTGACGTCGGCAACCCGTCCGGCAACACCCGTGGCACCGGCCTCGTGTTGGACAGGTCAATGTCAGGGGCCTCCGTGCTTGGGTCCCTGAACCTGAAAGGCAAGACACTCACACTTTCTGTAAATTCTGCAGCGCGCGCCGATCGCGGCGAAGCCTTGGTCCGGGACCTCCTGGAGGATCTGGTGAAGTCACCGCTGACATCAATTCAGACCGTCGAACAGATGATGGCGGATGACAGCCTGAAAAGCGAAGTGGCAGAAGAAGAGGACATCCCCCCTGCCCTTGCCCGTCAGATTGCCCACGAACATCTCGACCATCACTACCGCGACACGCTTGATCAGCCGATCCCGGCCCTTGGGGACAAATCACCGCGCCAGGCCGCTCGCAGCACGGCGGGCAGGAAGAAAGTCATCGACTGGCTGAAGACAATCGAAAACCGCAGCGCGCGCCAGACCCGCTCTCCTGTTGCAGACTATGATTTCGGCTGGATGTGGGACGAGCTGGGCCTGTCAAACCACCGAAAATGAAACAGGTAACCTACACAGTCGAGGCGTAAGACGGGCAAGCAGTTTGCTGGGCAGCTTCCCAGAAGATGCGCATCGAGCCTCTCAGGTTTCACTCTGAACCAGGCAATCGCATTTGTCTGAAGTGTAACCATGATACTGGTCGTTGGCAGGCATGCCCTACTGCCCGCCCGCGATGTTAACTTTGCCCACAACCTTCGCACCGCTTTCAGTCGCCATCGTCTTGGCCGCTACATCAGCTCGAATTTGTGCGCTCGATGCAATCTTCAGATCGTCGCACTTCAGGCTTCCCTGGTGCTTGCCATCAATAATGATCTTCTTGGCCGATAGTTCACCGTCGACCGACCCGCCAACCTGAACAATGATTGTCTCAGCGCTAACGTCGCCAACCACTTGCCCTTTGACCTGGATGCCTCCCGCACTTGAGTTGAGATTGCCTTCAATTGTCAGATCTTCTTCAATGATTGAGCTTGCCACGTTGAAACCCTCTGGATGAGACGTTGGCGACCTTAGAAGGAAAGTCGCTGCTTGAACACCTTCCAATCCTAACCATCGTCGTGCTGCTCAAACGTTCATTTATTGGCGAGTTCCACCTAAAAATCGAAGGTTTCGGAACGGTCGTCGCGACATGTACCGTATTTACCGATCGTCCAATTCTGCCGCTCATCACTTGATCTAGCGCTGCGGTACGGCTTCCTCAGAACGGACTTTCGCGCTCAGCGTATCAATTGGTTAGGTTTTCAGGATGAAAAAACCTGCAATTTGGATACATTCAGTGTAGCTGAGCGTGAACCAGAAATCCTTCGACTTCAACTTCACCAATAGCGCGCAAAGCCTCAAGCCGGTGATATCCTTCGACAAGAATGTAACCGCCGCCCTTATCGGCGCGCAGGCGTATGGGCGTGGTTTGGCCGTTTTCCATTATATCGTACGCGATGCGTTCGACTTTGGCGGGATCCAGAGTTTTTCTCCGTTTGACCGGAATGCGAACGTCACAAATGGCATATTTTTCTTTTATAGGCATGATCTCAATTTGCGCGAGAGGGCAGCCTATAAGCAAGCACTTCGGCCGAGATATCCACCAATTTCCAATTTTGTCTCATGGCGCCGCTAGATAACAGCCTATGTACAAGCGGCCATGAGTTCGTAAATTACCGAGCATTTAGCCAAATCGAGGGCATCTTGGTGAACTGCCCAGAGCCGACTTTGAGCACTGTGTCTAATTGCTGCGGTCGAGCCCGCTTAGCGGCCATTCGTTGCGCTGCCAAAATTTGTGTCTGTTACAACTCACAGGTTGCGGGACATTGCCGACCTTGGCCTATCCAGTATACTCTGGATGCATGTGTCGACGGTTTTGCGTCGTGCAACAAATGCAAAATGGGCCACCCGGATCGTTGAAATCAAGCTGGGCGACCCTTTCGGGCAAAAGGGAGAAGGTTTACCCGAAGTTTTCTTGAAAACGCTCTATGCAGAGACGGAAGCCATCTTCGAAATTGCCGTTGCCAGGATGGTAGACGCTTTCAAAGCTGATGACACCGTCATAGCCATCGGCCCGCAACGCATCGGCCATGGGTTCGAACTGGTCAGCCAATTGACCCTCACCCATGCGCCGTAATTCTAGCGTGGCACGTGGGGTGTCGACCTGTACGTCCTTTATGTGGATATGGCCAAGGTAGCCGTCTTTCACCTCTTCATAGCCATCGGGGAAAGCCCTTTCGTGGCACCAGCAATTGTTGGCCGGATCCCACAGCACTTTCAGGGCGCCTTTGGCATCCAGATCGTCGATCAACTTGCGGCCAGTGTAGTTCGAGTTGACCATGGTGCCGTTGCCGGTTTCGACCACCAGCGTAAGGCCCGCGTCCTTGATCACATCGACCGCAGGCGCGATCAGCGGCAACATCGCATCCCAGGCACCATGTGCCACGTTCCACTTTTCGGCCCCGTTCAGGCCCCACAGGATTTGTTCTTTCTTGGGGCTCATAATCCGAACTAAGGGTGACCCGACCACATGCGCCATATCGATAACGCGCTTCAGCGCATCCATGTGTTTGGTATGAAGCTCGTCTCCCGGCTTGTTTGCTCCGGTCGTGCCAGCAAAAATATGACGAGACAGGCAGGACACGGGTTTACCACGAGCGCGCAAGAGCGTGTCGATTTCCTTGATTTCCTGCGCCGAGTGGTCGCCCACTTCAGTATCACCAACAAATTGCAGTTCCGCATATTCGAGGCCGAATTCGTCCATAACATCGACAGAATAAGAGAGATCTCGGCTGATGCCGTCGCAGATGACGCCTAATTTCATGAGTCTTTCCTTTTTAGCGGTGCAATTCTGCGCCAATGATTTCTTCCATGACCCGCGTGCAAACCCAATTGTCGCCTGCGGGGTATTTGGTCTTTCCCTGATGGAATATCTGCATGGCGGTCGAGGCCATGAACAACGGCACGCCGATTTCCTCAGCCAAGTCCAGCGAGATTGTCAGATCCTTGTGCATAGTGCCGATACCGGATCCGGTGCCTTCGAATTTACGATCAATGATATTTTCAAGCGCGGTATTGGAAACGCCGCAACCCGCCCCTGATGTTGAGAAGACATCGAACAGAACCTGCCCAGAGACTCCGGCCTTTGCGGCAAGAGCGGCGGCCTCAAAAGTCGCGCCAAAGATTGAGCCAATCAGCGTTTGCAGGCAGGATTTGACGACCTGTCCGTCACCGGCCTGGGCACCAACCCGGTGGATGGTTTTGGACACCGCCTCCATCACAGGTTTGTAGGTATCCAGAACCGAGGGTTCACCCGCGGCCATCATGGTCAACGCACCGCTCTGTGCACCGGGAAAACCGCCCGAAACTGGGCTGTCAATCAAGTGAACTCCGGATCCTTCCATCGCCGTCGCGATCTCACGCGCTTCACTAGGTTTGATCGTAGCAGTTAGAACCACCGCGCCACCCTTGGTCATGTGGCTGATCAGGCCGTTATCCCCCAGGATAACGGCCTTGGCCTGCGCGCCGTTCATCACCATAACATAAACCGCATCAGCATTCGCACCGACTTCGGCCACGCTGGTCGCTGATATGCCACCCATCGCGGCAAACGCGCTCATTCGATCTTCACTCAGATCTAGGCCGGTCGTTGCAAACCCATTTTTGATTAGGTTCTTGGCTAGCCCGCTACCCATATCCCCTAAGCCGATGACACCAGCTCGTAACATTTCAGCTTCCTTGTATATCCGGCACTTGCCGGGCCGTTGACGTTTAACACCCGGTTGCCGGACGCTATTGCAAGAGAGGTTTCAACGCGTTCGCGTCGGGCGGGTCCAAAAGACACCTCCTGCCCATTTCATTCCCGGCTAGAAAACCAAGCCGGGTATCCACAACACCAACTGCGGGAAAACACAGATCAGGATCAGCACAACGACGTTTGCGCACAGAAACGGGGCCGCCCCGAGAAAGATTTTTCCGATGCTGAGTCGCGAAATTGCGGCGCAAACGTTTAGGCAATTGCCGACTGGCGGCGTACAGGCTCCGACAGCAAGCCCCGAGATCATCACCACCCCGAAATGCACCCCCGAAATGCCAAGCTCCTGAGCAACCGGCAAGAGCACGGGCGTCATCAACAGGATCGCCGGGCTTACGTCGATGAAGGTGCCTGAAATCAGAATCAACAACGCCATCAGTAAAATGAAGCCCGTTGGACCTAAGCCAAACCCTGAAACAAAATCAGCCAGTTGATTGGGAACCCGCTCGAGTGCCAGCACCGTGATGAACACCTGGCTGAAGGCGATGATCATCATAATTTTGGCAGACATGATGATGGCTTGCCGCATGGCGCCGGGCAGTTCCTTGACCACCACCAAACCAACTAGAAAAAGCCCGATGATCAGGCCGTAAACCACAGCTGCCCCAGCCGTTTCTGTTGGCGTCACAAAGCCGAAAACCACGGATCCGACAATCATTATAGGCATGATCACCACGGGCGCAGATCGCTTGGCTTCAAGCCACGCAGCCCGCAGTGTGAAGGGGATGTTTTCGGTCGGGTAGCCGTTGCGGCGGGCCATGTACCAAACCACAATCATCTGCATTAGCCCGACCATGATACCGGGAATGATGCCTCCCAGAAACAGCTGCCCAATCGATTCCTCAGCTGCGATAGCGTAGATGATCATCGGCACCGATGGCGGAATGATCATACCCATCGTTGACGAAGCGACAGTAATGCCTGCGGCCACTTCTTTCGGATAGCCACGCTTTTCCATCTCTGGGATCAGGACCGCGCCGATCGACGCCGTGTCTGACGCCGACGAGCCAGAGATGCCGCCGAAGATCATCGAAGCCACGACGTTCACATGGCCCAGACCACCACGGAACCGGCCCACGAAGAACATCGACAGATCGAGCAGGCGGCGGGTGATGCCGCCGGAATTCATCACCAGCCCCATCAGAATGAAGAATGGTAACGACACCAGCGGGTAATTGTTTATGCCTGAAAAGAACCGCTGCACGACAAAACCCATCGCAGCAGGTGCTTCGATCATGAAGTAAGCGACCGATGCAAGACCCAACGCGTAAGCGACGGGCACGCCGATGACCAAAAGAAGCAGAAGGGATCCAAGGAGAATAAACATGGTCAGTCCTCGGGCATCCAAAGTATGTCGGTCTTCTCGTCGCCAGACAACGTCAGGACGATTTTGATGGCGCAAAACAACACGGCAAGCGAGCAGGCAAGCGGGACAATGACAAAGACGTAAGATTGCGGCATGCCAAATGGCTGCCAAATATTCTTGCCCGGTCCAGCAATCCAGTCAAAGGATAGATAGACCAACAACCCATTCATCGCACCGACAAGCGCCAGGCCCAAAATATACAGGCTGACTTTAATAGTATGCGGCAACAGATCTATGAAGACGGTGATGGCAATGTGTTCCCGACGGGAAATTGCGACCGCACCACCAAGGGCGCTGGTGGTCAGGAAAGACATCTTGACCAGTTCATCAACCCCGTAGATCGCAGCATCGAAGGGTCGCATCAGAACTTTGGCACATACTATGACCAGAAAAATGGCAAATAGAACCACCATGATGTTCTCCAGCAGAGCAGTCAGCACCCGATTTATGGCAATAAGACGATCCACAACATTACCCTTCTGCTTGCAGGGTTCGGGCCAGCAACTCAGGCCCGAACCCAATCTGATCAATTGCAGGACTGAGCAGCAGCGCGGGCTGCATCAATGTCATCTTGGGAGAAATGACCTGCATCAATCATCTGTGCGTAAACAGGTTCAACGGCGGTCTGGAAACCAGTCAGGGCAGCGGGTTCCAAAGTATTGATTTCCACAAATTCCTTCATGTCTTCAATCACATTAGTTTCGGCCTCGCGGTACAGGTTGTCGGACATTGCGAGCGCTTCCACCGAAACCTCGTCAAAGATAGCCTGCAGATCGGCGGGTAGAGCGTCGTACCATGCCTTGTTCACGATAAGCGGATCGGGGCCTGTCATATGGTTTGTAAGAGACAGATATTTTTGGACTTCATGTACCTTGAAGTCCCAGATGTTTTGCGGCGGGTTATGCTGGCCATCAATCACACCCTGCTGGAAAGCCTGATAGGTTTCAGAAAATGGCATGGCAACTGGAACAGATCCAAGCGCGGTACCGGTTGCGATCATCAAATCGGACTGCGGTTCGCGGATTTTTAACCCGGCAAGATCTTCGACTTTGGTGATGGGTTTCACATTGTTTGTATAGGCGCGAAATCCTTGGCTGATGCCGGTGGCGGGCACGTGATAGCCATTGGCCGCGGCGCGGGCTCCGATTTCTTTGGTGAAATCGCTACCAACCAAGCACTGCATTTCGTCCCAGCTCGCAACCAAAAAAGGCAGCTGAAACAAATTGAAGGCCCCGCTGGCATCAGCAAAGAATCCGCCACGCGTACCTTGCAAAAGCCCCGACGTGACCTGATCCATCATTTCGCGTTCATTACCTAACGCGCCACCAAAGAATGTCTCGACATCAATGCGGCCACCCGAGCGGTCCTCAAGTTCTTTTTCAAAGAATACCATCGACTGAGACCGGATCGAAGCTTCGGGCTGTTCGTTCCCATATTTGAATGTAAAATCAGCCGCCGACGCGCCGGTTGCTGCGATGATCGAGCTGACCACTGTGGCCAGAAATTTTGTTGTCCGTTTCATGACGTCCTCCCAGTTTTTTGGGTGCGTAGACCCAGCATAAGCGAGAAACTCACGATCGGTGCCGCCCATTGCAAGGAATATCGGGCATCAGTTCAATCATGATGCAAAATGATGTACACATTTGGAAATTATTACTAATAGTGATGCAAAATGATGTGGAGGTAGGCCGTGGATTCAGAACCACTGATCCCAAAACATGCACGAGTCGCAGATATCGCACGCCTTGCCGGGGTTGGGACAGCCACTGTCGACCGCGTCCTGAATGGTCGCGGTAATGTGCGCGATTCAACGCGGCAGCGCGTCATTCAGGCGAAAGCCGCGATTGAAACCGGCACACCTGTGGTCGACCGAAACAGACCCTGGCGGTTGAAAATATTTTTACCAGGTAAAGCCGGCCCTTCCACCGAATATCTTGCCCAGTGTTTTCAGGAATTCGGCGCCAGGGGGAACGCAACGATTGAATGCGTCTTTACCACCAAAATGGAGCCGGGTGCGTTGGCACGCAAACTACGCGCTTGTGAAGGACAAGGTATAGATGCCGTCGCCTTCCAGGCACTGGAAGATCAACGCGTGCGCGATGCGGTCGACCACTTGAAGATCCGCGGAATTCCGTGCCTGTCCCTGATTTCTAGCCTCGCGAATTCGGCCGTCATTGGATTTGTCGGAACAGACTCGCGCGCCGCCGGACGTACCGCTGGATTGCTTATGGGTCGCCTGTGTCAGTCAGCCGGATTGGTCGCAATCATCTCGGGCGGTCAATATTACAGAAGCCACGAAAATCGCGAAATGGGTTTTCGCGCGGTGGTCCGCAAAGAGTTTCCACACCTGCAATTGGCTGATACGATTTCGGGTCAAGATGACATCGAAGGAAACTATAACGCCACCTGTACCTTCATCGAGGAACATCCCGACTTGTTGGGGATCTACAGTGTCGGCGGTGGCAATGAAGGGATCGTTAGGGCCCTGCAAGCTAATGGCGTCGCTGGCGAAGTCAAATTGATCGGCCACAATCTGACGGCGAAGACGCAGGCATATCTGCTTGAGGGCAGTATGCACTATACGCTGCATCAGAACATGCGTCGGGCCGCGGAATTGGCTGTCCAGGTGATGATCGCGGAACTGGAGCACCAAAAACCTATAATTCCTATTCTTCCAATAGAAATTATCACCCGAGAGAACATTCTTGGTACAACTTTCGGTTAGAACATTGCGATGCAAGAGCAGGCTTCATCCGAGCAGTACCCGGCGCGGCACTAAAGTTTCTCAGTGACTACTACCCCTGAGCTCTGGCTGCCATGCACAGTTTTCCTCTTGGCATTTATGACAAGGTGTTGGAAGCGACCGATGCCGCCCGCATCTTAGAATCGACAAACGGCCCACACCGGACCTTCGCCCCTGCCATTAACGCAGCGGTGCGGCATCCACAGAGCGGACCTTCAGTCGTAGCGCAGCATTGTCGGGTCGTTACCTTGTAAGTCAGTCCCTATTTGACTCTAACCGGTGCTCTTTATCGTCTACAACAGGTGAGCGGGCGGCCATCGGAACAGGCTTTTCTCATATTCGGTAATTGATTTTGAAAGCCACTGTATGAACAGTTTTGCCACTGGCCGAACCGGACCAGACAGCGTGACAAGGTAATAGCCGATCCGTGGTATTGGATCATCAAACAGCGCCACGAGTTGTCCTGACTTCAACTCGTCAGAGACAAAGGCCGGTACTGTCGCCCCGATACCGTCACCTCGGCGGATGCCATCCAACAGCATGTTGCCCGGCATGCGGATCACTTTCCGTTCCGCTTCGGGCGGGATGCCAGCCTTTTCCAGCCACAGATCAAACTCGACCGACGCCTGTTCCTGAAGAAGTGTGAAATCAAGCAATTCTACAGGGTTTTTGAGCACCCTGTTTCCGATCAGTTCGCGGGACGCGACGACCGTCAGACAACCAGGTAACAGCATTTGCGAGACAAGCCCTGGCCAGCGACCTGTTCCGTATCGGACGGCCATATCAATTCCGCCCGGCTTGAGATCGACAGCCTGGATCGTTGAATCGATCCTCAATTCGATATGGGGGAATTCGTCAATGAACGTCGACAGTCGCGGCATGAGGAACGCGCTTGAAAACATCGGAGTCGCGCTGACCACCAACGGTCGAACCGACTCTGCACTCGTCACCCTCTCGGTCACAGAGGCCATTTCAGCGAAGGCTTCAAGCAAACCAGCCGACAGGAATTCGCCTTGCGATGTCAGAGAAATACCGTGCCGGGTACGAGTGATAAGCCGGGTGCCGAGTTGTTGTTCTAGCCCGCGGATTTGCTGGCTGACTGCGGAATGGGTCACGTTCAGTGCCTCTGCCGCCCGGGTCAGATTTTGAAACTCGGCGGCGGCGGCGAAAGCTCTGAGAGATGTCAACGAGGGAAGCGTGCGCCAATCCATAAGTTAGACCATCTAACAATATAGAAAAATTTACAACTATGTCATCTCCCCATGCCGGCGCATGCTGGTGCTGGAACTCATTGGCGGACACAGGAGGCTAAGATCATGAAACTTGCTGTATTGGGACTGGGCAACATGGGGTCAGCGCTGGCGCATTGCCTGCTCAAGTCAGGTCACGATGTCAGCGTTTGGAACCGCACGCCGGAAAAGGCAGAGGTTTTCGCTGAGGTTGGCGCCACCATCTGCTCCTCACCGAATGATGCCATCGCGGCGTCTGATTTTGTCATCATTTGTATCAAGAGCCACACGGAAACAGTTGAACTAGTCAACGGGCTGAGTCTTTCGCTAGAGGGTAAGACTATCTGCGACATGAGCACAGGCGATACCTCGGATGCCGATAGACTGGTCGCCATCCTGGAGAAACAGGGGGCTGGCTACATGCTTGGCATGATCAATGCCTACCCTTCTGGCATTGGCGGTGACGAAACCACAATCCTGACGGTCGGCAGTGCCGGTACCTGGGACCGTTATGGCAGCGTCATCGGAAACTTGGGTGGAAAGTCCGCCCATGTTGGAGAGAAGCCAGCGGCGCTTGCCGCGCTCTTCGCCGGCCTCTTCACGGTTCGGCAGGGGTTTATGTTCGGAATGATATACGGTGCACTTGTTTGTCAGAAAGCGGGCATCCCGATGCAAGTTTATGCCGACCAACTTCCTGCCACGATCAAATTGGTCAAGGACTACCATGATCTCTTTGCCAGAACCGTTCCGACCGAGGACTACGACAATGCAGAAGCCTCTCTGAAGGTTTACGCGATGGCGCAAGAGGATGCGTTGAAGACCTATCTCTCACTTAAGGCTCCCGCTGATTTCATCCGGTTGATGCATGACCGAACCAAGACGGCTTGGGACGATGGCCATGGCGACAGACAGCTGACCTCACTGGTCCAGCATATGACCGATGCCTGATGCAAAAAGGCTCTCCGCCCATTGCAGACGTTCTGCAGCTACCACGATCTACCGAACGGCACTCCGAGAGCGGGCATTCGGCCCTGTGCAGCATTTCAGCGGGTTTCGTTAAGCTAATTATGCATTTTTTTAAAAACTCAGCTCTGTAGCAAAGCGACTTGAATCGTCTCATCCCAGCCAAGATACAACACATCCCGATCGCGTATTACCGGGCGCGCCATCACCTTGGGTTGGGCCGAAATCTGTGCCTCTACTTCCGAATTTTTTAGCCAGTCATTAAGCGCTCGGTAATCGTTCGATTTTCGGTCCACCAGCAAGTCCCCGAATTCTGCAATCAGCTCAGCCAGCTCCGCTTCGGTCAGAGGTTCCGCCCTGACATCGCGGAAAGTGACTTCCTTGCCTTCTGCCTCCAACGCCTTTCGGGCCTTCTGGCAAATCGCGCAGGTGTTCAATCCATAGATCATCATGTCGCGGTCTCTTTTGCAGCCATCTCGCAACCTCACGCATCAACCCCTCCAACGCAACCATTTGATCTGGCATAGCTGCCCACATGTATCCCACGCTACGAACATTGTTCGTCGTTCCTTGAGGTTTCTGGATCAACCCATTCCAGTAAATTGCCTGACAATCGAGATACTGCGTTGCGGCCCTTCGAACCGGGCGTGGCAGTCATAGCCACCAGACTTTGGCCAATTTGCGCATTCCTGTCTTAGGGTTATTCCTCTTGGTGAGCTGAATCGCTACGATTGTAGATGAGGCAACAAGCAGGATAACGCGATGCGCAGTGCAATCTTCTTACCCGTAGCGGCGATGTTCCTGGGGGCCACAATATACGCTGCACCAGCAACGGCCGCCTCACTCGGACGATACGAGGTTTTTGGCGTCGAAGACGGTGACATGCTGAAAATGCGTGGTGGACCCGGAACAGGCTACAATGTGATTGTTGGTCTGCCAAATGGAACCGCCTTACGAGTTCACAGTTGCGAGCAAACCGGTGGCACCCGTTGGTGCCGCGTTTCTTTGGTGCGTGCGCGTGGGCTCAAAGGGTATGTCTCCTGGGCATATTTGCGAAAAATTTGATACAATGGCGATCAGCATTGCCATGTTAACAGCGACCTTGAAATGTCGATGGAAATTGCCCTTTCTGTTCAATTGGCATCGTTCAACATGGGCTTAAAACTGACCTATGGGCCGCAGAGGGGTTGGCCCGTTACACTCCTTGGAAATTAGCGATAATTGCTGACGTTGGTGCGGCAATTCGACGACGCCTTGCATCAAGCGACCTACAGCAATTTACGGATAGCGCGGCATTACTTCTGATGGAGCCAATTGCGGCCACACGAAGAATGCTTCCCGCAACAGCCCCGAGGTATTAAAGTAAGAATGAAAAATCTGTTGCTGCCTGAATGTGCATGAGGCAGGCCAACTGCCCTCACCTCCTAAGCTTTAGGACAGACTTGATGTCAACCGAGACCGCATCCAGCCCTTCATCCTCGACTGCCGACAGTGCAAAGAGCGCAAGCCCCAAGAAGCTTGGGCATTTTGCTATAACGCTGCTGGTGGTCAGCGCCATGTTTGGCGGAGGAGTATTCAATATCCCGCAGAATATGGCTCAATCTGCGGCACCTGGGGCAATCTTGGTTGCGTGGATGATCTCGGGCCTGGGCATCTTCTTTCTCGCCCGCAGTTTTCAGGTCCTGGCCGATATTCGTCCCGAAATGACTAGTCATATGGCTTGCCGCACAGGTTGATTAGCGGCCATTTGTGCGACTTGCAGCATCCGGTATTTTGGGCTCGCAGCCGACCTTCGAGGCAGCGCAGCTTAGGGTCATGGCGACGTCACCGTCAGGGCCAGCACTGATTGTTAGAATGGCAAGTCAGAAAGCGCTTATCACCAGTTCCTTGATTTGAAGGGCTGCGCTGGACAGACCCTTATCGCGTTCTACAATTTGAATGCAAGTCCTTGGCAAGTTAGGGAGCCGGTAACTCTTGGAAAGCGGGCGCAGCTCAACAGGAATGGTCCCCAATGCCATGACGGTAATAGCGGTTTCCGCGGCGGCGGCGCTCTGAATAACCTGCCCGCTGGGGCTGACCAAAGCTTCACGGAACGCTATGCCTTGCTCAGCAAGACATTTCTTGGCCGCGGCGCGGAACGCACAGCCCTCAGGAAAGAAGGCAATAGGCCAGGGCGTTCCCTCTCCATGTCGGAAGCCAGGGGCGGCTACCCATTTCAACTCAGGTTCGGCCAGCACATGCGCCCCGGGTTTGGTCTCTGGTAGTGTCACCACTGCCAGATCCAGATTGCGGGCTTCAACCTGCTGGCACAGGTTTCGACTGAGCCCAGTAACAATGCTCAACTCGATGCCGGGATAAATTTGCTGTACGCGCTTCAGAAGATTGGCCAACATCGGTAAAACATAGTCCTCGGCAATCCCCAGTCGCACATTGCCTGACACCTGCCCTTTGCGAGCCCGGTTCAGGAAGTTGTCGTGCTCGTCTACCACTCGCTGGGCATGGGGCAACAACTCGGTGCCGCCGGGGGTGAGGACAACACTGTGATAGCCGCGTTCAAACAATGTAACGCCCAACAGCCCTTCGAGCTGACGAATGCGTTGCGACATGGTCGCCTGCGAGTATCCCAAGCGACTGGCCGCGTTGGAAAAGCTGCGTTCAGTGGCAACTGAGAGAAAAGACCGCAGAAGTTTCGTATCGATGTCATACATGAAGTATTGGATATTCCAATATCATTGATTGGTCAAAATTGTTTTACTGATGATACATCGCACCCGTAGAAAGCTACCGACATAAGGAAGGATTCTATCATGAAAGTCGGCTTCATCGGTCTTGGAACCATGGGCGGTAACGCTGCCAAGAACATCATCCGTGCGGGTTTTGAAACCTATGTTTTTGATCTGCGTCGTGAGGCGGCCGAGCATCACATCGCCATGGGTGCAACTTGGGCCGATAGCCCGAAAGCTATGATCGATCAGGTTGACTGCGTCGTTTCAATGGTCTTTGGCCCTCCGCATTGCGAGGCGGTTCTGAAAGGCGAGAACGGCCTGATCCACGGGGACTGCGCCGGCAAGATCTGGATCGATCTAACCACCTCGTCGCCCGGTTTCATGCGCGAATTGACTAAGGATTTCGTCGCCAAGGGCGGCAAGCCGGTGGATGCGCCAGTGACCGGTTCTGTGGACGCGGCCATTCGTGGTGACATGCCCATGTTCGTCGGCGGTGAAGACGCTTATGTCGAAGAGGCCCGCCCGGTGATTGAAGCTATGGGCGAAGTCCGAAAGGTCGGTCAATATGGCAACGGTTACGTCGCCAAGTTGGTCAACAACCAGCTTTGGAAGATCCATGCCGCTGCCATTGGTGAAGCCATGGTGACCGCCAAGCTGGCCGGGATCGACCCCGATGTCTGGTGGGACGTGATGAAAGGCGGCGCGGCCGACAGCTTTGTCATGCAGCACGATGTGCCGTCGATCTTTGCAGGCCATTATGATCCGTCCTTCCCGTTGAAACTCTGCTTGAAGGATCTGGCGCTGATCAAGGAACTGATGGACGCCACCGGCACTCGCTCCGAGCTGACCGATGCCTGCCACGACCGGTTCAAGGAAGCGGGTGAACGCTATGGCGTGGATGCTGGCGAGATGACCGTCTGCAAGCTAATCGAGGAAGACGCTGGCGTCACGCTGCAGATCGAAGGCGATTGGGTTGCTCCGTGGGAAGTGCCCCACGACGCCGTGGCCTAGAAAGAAACGCGAAGCCACGTCAACGACATGGCTACCTCAATCCACTAGCAAAACCGGGCACGGGGATCACTTTAATTTCATCGGATGATAAGCGAGTGTAGGTCAGCAAGGCGTTGACGATGTGGAGACCCGGCCCAAAGCGGACATTGACCGGCGGAATCCATCGCCGCGGTGCGGCCCGTCGAAGGAGACATTCGCTGCGCTTGCTCACTCTCAAGTGTCGCAGACGTTCGGACCACGGACCATTGATGACGTTTGCTGCATCTGCAGTTTAGTTTGCACAGGACGTTTGCCTTGCACACTACATAGCGCAAACCTCTTTCGATAAAATGCCAACCAAAGCCTGAATCTATTAGTGGCTGTCGCTCACATCAGTGCATGAATGCCAGGCCTATTTGCTTAGCCGTGAATTCATATGCGCAGATTGCCGAATTATCCTTTTCACAAACAATTTTGGAGAATTGAAATGAGAGTTCTAATCGCAGGTGCAAATGGACTGATCGGAAGCGCAATCGCCGACCGGTTCTCTACCAAACATGCAATCATCCGGGCCGGGCAAACCGGTGGCGATGTTTAGGTTGATCTTGGATTAAAGGTTTCAGTTGAAGCAATGTCGTGGGTGTAGCTTAGTTCGGATATTCGCCCTCTCCATTCTGTCATTTTAAATCTTGGAACTTGCAAAACACAAGTGTTCGTCGTATATCCAGAGCCTTGCAAAACGCAAGTTTCGATACAAAGGAGCTGGAGAGTATGTCTCACCAAACTGCCAATCTGAATGGATCGGTCGAATTTGACGTTTCGTTCGTTGCAGAAGGTGTAGCGACGGGCCTCATGCCGATCCAAGATGGAATCCGAAACCCATTCGGGACTGTGCACGCAGGTGCGATGATCTGGTTCGCGGATGTCGTGGCGACCACGCTGGCGCTTCAGGGCGAACACACAACGCCTGGCATGAAGGGTTTCCCTTTGGCCATCACCCTTAACGCCAATATTTTGTCCAACAGCCGGGAAGGCGCACTTCAAGCAAAGGCCGTATTTGTGAAGAAGGGTCGAACCGTTTCGACAGTGCGCACAACAGTCTCCTCCGATGATGGCAAGACATTGCTCGACCTGACCACTACTCATATTGCGTCATAACGTGCAGCCGCAGGAACAGTCAGGGGGAATGTCAATGAAACAAGGCAATCGTTCGAGGTGCCCCATCAACCTTTCACTGGAAATCTGGGGGGACAAATGGACCCTTCTCATCATCAGGGACATGATGTTCGTGGGAAAACGCACCTACGGCGATTTTCTGAAGTCTGAGGAAGGGATATCGACGAATATCCTCGCAGACCGGCTCAAGATGCTGACCGAAAAGGGCATCATCGAACAGTCTAACTCGACCCAAACCAGATCAGGCTCTGCCTACAGGCTCACCCCGAAAGGGATCGGTCTGCTCCCAATCATGGCAGAAATCTACATATGGTCGGATGCGCATTTGGATCTCACTGACGAGCTGCGCAACCGCATCCAGGACATCAAGAGTGATAGGGCTGCTTTCATTGCGGCCGTCACCGAAACCCTCTCCAGGGACAACCCATAGAATGCACGCGCAAACATCCCGCTATGTCGATGCCGAAACCCAATTTGTTTCTGTAAACGGTACCAAGTTCGCATATCGGACCATCGGTCCTAAATCAGGTGCCCCAATCGTGATGTTCAATCATCTTGCGGGCACAATTGACGGTTGGGACCCAGCGGTCGTTGACGGGCTGGCGACGCAGCACCAGGTTTTCACTTTCGATAATCGCGGTATTGGTGGCTCCGAAGGCGTCACCCCGAAAACGGTCGCGGGCATGGCGGATGATGGCACTTCCTTCATCAAGGCACTGGGGCTCAAACAAGTCCACATGCTTGGGTTCTCTCTTGGTGGCGCCGTCGTTCAGGACATCGTCTTCAAAGAGCCCGAGCTCGCTAAAAAAATCATTTTGGGTGGTATCGGTCCAAGGGGAGGTATTGGCATCCGCAACATTCCGAGTCAGGCCTATCGCAATCAACTGCGCAGCATTGTGACGTTCACCGATATTCGAGTTTTCTTGTTTTTTACTCGTACCGAAAACGGCAAGCGCGCGGCGCGCAGATTCCTTTCTCGCTTGAGCGAAAAGAAAACCGGACGGGTCAAAACGGTATCAGTAAGGTCGTTTCGCGCTCAGCTTGCGGCCATCGCGGAATATGCAAGCAGCGCACCGCCCGATCTCAGCCGGATTACCATGCCGACATTCGTCGCGAATGGCGAACATGACATCATGGTTCCCAGTGTGAACTCTGCGCATCTGATGCTCGGCATCCCGAACGCGCGTTTATCGCTCTACAAGGACGCGGGTCACGGCGGGATCTTCCAGTATCACGAGCAGTTCGTGAAAGAATCTCTGGAGTTCCTGAACGAATGAAGATGCCAGGGCTTGTTGTGCGGGGCGATTGTGACGTCCTCAATTGATCTCAACTTTTCTCCACGCAGAGGTTTTGGCGGATGCCATTGCGGGAACGTACGTTACGCCATTGAAGGCGCCCCGTTGTTCCGTGCGTTCTGCCATTGCGAGACGTGTCAGGCTTACAATAAGGCCGACAATGCGGACATCATCGTGATGCGCTCCGAGAGCGTTACACTGCAAGTTCAGGCCGAAATCGACTTTCAGTTTCACCAAAGACCACCGCTTGTTAATCGGGGCAATTGTTCGGTCTGTAGTGGCGTGGCTGTTGAGAAAATCAGCTTTCCACTGTTTCCGAAGTTGATCGCTATCCCTGTACAAACGCTGGAGTCTCAGGATCGCGCACCGGCGCCCGCGTTCCACATGTTCTGTCACCGGCGCGTCAGCGAGATCGAAGACAACCTACCCAAGTATTCCGGATACCTCAGCAGCCAATGGGCATTTACTTCGGCGGTCTTGAGGGGTCTTCGAAGGACTCGGGCATCCATCTGAATTGGCAGGTCAGGAACGACAATCCTGCTCTGGGCGATTGAGCATAGGTGTACAGCGAACCAACAGATCACATACAGAAGGAGCCGAACATGAAAAAGCAACTTGCAATCGAAACCTTTGACATCCCTACATACGCCTTGAACATGCCTTCCCAACTAGAGGCACCTGAAGGTGGTTGGACATGGCCGTATTCGACCGCAACGCTCCTTTCTGGGGAAGAAGAAGCTGTTCTTATCGATGCTGCCCCCACTATTAAAGACTCCGAGCGCTTGGTTGATTGGATAAAAGCTTCGGGCAAGCGACTGCGCACAATCTACATCACTCACGGTCACTTTGATCACTACATTGGTGCCTCAATAGTTCTGGAGCATTTCCCTGAAGCATCCCTTATCGCTACTAAATCAACGATAGAATTCATTGAAGAAGAGAAGGAAACGGGGCGCGATCGCGCTATTTGGGCATCGCTCTTTTCGGAAGATATCGTACAGACGATTGTTGTACCTGAGCTTACCAACGGAACTCTTGACATCGAAGGTCACAAGATCACTGCTGTTGAAGTCGGCCAATCAGACATAACGCGATCAAGCTACGTGCATGTTCCCAGCCTTGGGGCAATAATCGTAGGGGACATTGCCTACAATCAGGTACACCCGACCTTGATTGATAGTGATCATGACAAGCGTTCGGCCTGGATTCAAACGCTCTCAGATTTGCTTGATCTGAAGCCGCAGATCGTCGTGGCATCTCACCGGACCCCGGATTCAGCGAACGACATCCACGCCATAGAAGAAACGATCGCCTATTTACGTCAGGCCAATCACTTCTTGGCTGAGAAGCCCTCAACCACTGAATTCATTGCTAAAATGATGGCTGCGTTTCCGTCACACAATAACCTATCTACGCTCTTTGTCGGTGCTGCCTCTCTAAGGTTAGATGAAGCCTCTGGTGGTTGATGATTGAGGGTTTCACCCTCCTCCGATCGGCTTAGTCATGAAAGCTGAACGATCCGGCATTTCATGTAAGCTGGACGTTCTCATACTCCTACGGAGCGGCGACGCGGGCGCCCCACTAAAGTACTTGCGATTATGATCGACTGCGCGTCCGTCTCTCGATGCCGCGCCTCTTTTTGGCCTCGAAATCCATCGAGTTTCAGGAACTAAGAAACCAGACGTTCGCTACTCTTTGGCTAAGAATCGGATTGGGCTCTTTCCAGACCTCGGATGCACCGCTGTATCTGACTCGTTGAGGTTGTGTCGCAAACTTTTGGAACGGCCAGAGGCGGCGATTTACTGGACACATCTATCCTGCGATCTCAGCAAACATCCGAAAGCCCGAGGTAGCAGTGCTAGAGAATTGCTGCTTCCGGATCATGTTGGCTACCTCAATGCCATCCAATGTGGTTGAGGCGGATTCGAACGACTTAAACCCACACATGTGCCGAACACGCCGCTTTATGAAACGAGGATCCTGTTCGATCATGTTGTTCAGATACTTGGACCTGATTGTCTGTATTTTGGCTGGGCACCCAAATCGCCTCAGAATTCTGTTCACTTCTCGAATACCGGCCGCGTTTGCTCCACTTTTGTCGATGACGATCTTGCTCGGGATTCCATTTGACGACAGCGCTTTGGCAAAGAACCTTGCTGCAGCTGAACGATTCCTTCGCTCAGACAGCATGAAATCAAGGGTGTTTCCTGCTTTGTTGACAGCTCGATAGAGATATATCCATTTGCCGCGAACACGTATGTAGGTCTCGTCCATTCTCCAGGACTTCTGTTTTGGGCGTTTCTTCGATTGCGCTCGCGCGGCGACCAAGGGTGAGAATTTTACAACCCATCTGTTGAGAGTAGCGTGGTTAACCTGCACACCGCGCTCAGCCATGATCTCTTCCAAATTACGATATGACACCGTGTACCGCAGATAGAAATACACAGCGTACAAAACCGCATCCTTGGGGAAATGGCAGCCCTTCAGTAGAGATCATGTTGAAACCTGTTCAAAATCTATTCGACGGGAACAAACGTCAGATCACGCATATTCGTCAAATGGACCTCAGAGTTTGCGACACATCCGCGAAGTTTAAACAAGGCGACAGAGCGACTTACGTAACCGGTCAAATTCCAACTTATTGCAAGACTTCTATTCGCCTTGCGCGCAAAATTGGGCATTTTTGATCGCTACATTTCCAACTTTCTAGATTCGCTGTTACATTTGATAAGTACCGCTTATCAAGAATAATTGATTATCAGCAGAATCCGGCGTAAATTGGTGCCCATTGTCGGTTTTCCTTAACCACTGGACTCGCGACGGCATTGGTCCAAAACCCGTAGACTCCTGCCCTACCCGACACCCTGTTTCCGAAGAATCTGATCTGCCTGTCGCCGCAGCGCTTTTGCTGTGACCGGTTGGCCTTGAGCCGTCAAATCTGTGCGGGCTTGCGCAAGGGCCTCCGCCACGCGGTCCTTCAGCCCGTCGAGAACAGAGACCGGCTGCGGAGGTTTTGGTGTCACCATAGCTGTGTGCGCCGGTGCGACACGCACCTTACCCTTGGTCGGAGCCGCCTCGCGCGCCGCCAAGACCGGCATATCGGCCAGCACAACGTTTTGTTCCGAGGCCGCGATTGCACAGGCTTCCAAGGCCGCCCGCCAGTCTCGAACAGATGTGCCTGCCGCAAGGTGATGTCCGTATTGCCCGGCCAGTTGCCCCAGCGCGGCCCAATCCAGAGCCCCCGTCATCGCCCGGACCCGTGTCCGATCAGGGTCCGACACGATCTTCACGATACGCCGATGGATCGAGGCCAGGCACGCCATTGCCCTGGGATCGACCGGATCAACCGGGGTGACGCGGTAGGGCGTGGCACAGCGGGCACAACAGGTAAGTGGCAGGCCGGTCACAGGCAAGGGCTCCTGGCAGTGGCTGCACGCCCGCTCAAGCCACACGTGATGCGTCAGGCACACCGGACCGCCCATGCGCCAGTGCAGCGGCCATAGCGGCGTGGCCGTGGCCAGGCACAGGGGACAAAAGCGCCGGGTGCCATCTAACAGCCGGAACGGCCCGATCCGCCATGGAGCAGCTGTGACCCGAAGCCGATCCGCAAGCCTGGGCGCCTCCTCGACCCACGGCAACACCATCGCAGATAACCGCGCGACATCGATGCCAGTGCACCGGGCCAGCGCCTCCAGATGGGCGTGATCGGGTCGATCGCTATCCGCGAGGCCGTTTTGCTGGCCCATCCACCACCACATGCGCCGTTCCGTCCCAAAATACAGCGCCTCCAGCTGACTCAACCAGCCCGAAAGGCTTTCTCCGGCCCGAGGCGTAGGGACAAATGGCAATTTGTCAGGCAAGGGCCTGCCATCCCCCCGCAGCTGCGGCTTCGAGACCCTGTAACGTAATACGCTCTTCACCCCCGACCGCTGCTGCCGCAGCCGTCGTCAGCAGATGAAATACATCCCCCGTGATACCGCCCGAAAGGGCCACAAGCGCCCGCATCACAGCCCTGTCCTGCACCGGGCTTGGGGCGCGCAACGGCATTGCAGCCACGATGCTGCACACCAGATCCGCAAATGCCTCATTATCTCGCCAGACCCGCAGGCCATGCTTGTCAAACCGGCTGTCGACCTGGGTATCCAGCTTCAGAACATGCAGGGAGGCATCGGTGCCGAAGGCGATCACGGGCATTTCAAGCTCGTTGGCCAGAAACTTGATCAGGTTCAGCAGCGCCTGAACATCCCGAACCCCTGATGCCCCCACATGCTGGAACTCATCCAGCAGAAGCGCCGCCGGCTGCAGGTGCCGCAACAGCCGAATGGCGGCAATCTCGATCTGGTCCAGCGTGTCCCGCGGGCGCGCAGGGGCGCCCAGCCGGTCCAGAAGATGTGCGTAAAACCGCCGCTCATCGGGTCGGGCCGGCAGTTGCATCGATACCAGCGGATGCGGCCTGTCGCTGCCCGGCACGGCAAAGCCGTCCGCATGATCCCGTTCCAGTTTGCGCCGGATCAGGGTTTTGCCCATGCCGGACGGGCCATGGATCAACAGCGAGCGCATTCGTGACACCCTGGGCCGCTGCAGCAACTCCTCGACCCGCCGCACCGTCTGCATTGCCAGCGGGTAGCTCACCCAACGATCAGACCGGATAATCCGCCTGCGCTCCGCGTCGCCCAGAGCCGCCAGCGGGCGTATTGCGGGTGGTAAATGCGTGAAAGATGCTTTCATGTCCTCACCAGAGTTCGGAATCGTAGATTTTTGGCACATAATCCGTGTCTGGCACCTCAGCTTCAGCACCGGTTTCTGGTGCGTTCAGCCCCTCATGCGCATCAGTTCGGCGCTGCTCAGCCCGCCGCGCCGCCCGGCTCTTCCCGGCGGCAGCCGCCACCAGATGGCGGCCCGCTTCAATGGCGTCGAACACAGCGGCCTCATTTGCCGTCCCCTGCCCCGCCTCGCGCAACGCAGCAAGGGCCGCCCGGTGCTCCCAAAGGGTGATCGGCGGGCGATCCGCATGTTTGGTGGTTAACCGTTCCAACCGCCCCTCCGGCGTCTGAAGCCAGACACAGGACAGATCCCGGGGATCGTAGCGCACCGGCAGTTTGCCGGGCTTTGACGCCGCCCAGACCGCCATGTCCGGATGCCAATAAGCGATATTGAACAGCTGCAGCCCATCGCGGCGCGGCGTGCGGTATGCAAAGGGCAGGAAATCGAGCAACAACCGGTCCGAATCTTTCGGAGTTCTGGGCACCCACCCTGTAGCCTCGGCCGCTCTCCAGGCACTCAACGGCGTGCGTCCAAGCGCCGTATGTACCCGGTTGTGGTAGACACCGGTGATCCGGCCGGCGAGCCAGGTTTCCAGCTCAGCGCGCGTCATGACGGCCCGGGCTTCGCTGTCATACCCCCCCTTTTCGACCGGGTTGGAGAACGTCGTGCCCGGCAACAGATGGCATTCGGTCATCAATGTGCCCATCAAACGCTCGATATGGCCACCCCACCAGGGCGCACCCGGCGGGCGAAAATCCAGCGCCATACCGTATTGTTCACACCCCCGTTTCAGTGCAACAGCCCGAAACTCTGCCGCATTGTCGAGCTTGATCGTGTCAAAAAGCCCTGTACAGGGCCAAATATGCGCGAGATTGCGCCCTGCAAGCCACTCCGCCTTGTCTCCAACGGCCTGTGCAATGGCCAGTGCGACCGACAGGCGCGATGGCGGGTCCAGAGAGACAACAAATCCCAGCACCATGCGGGTGGCAACATCCAGGACCAACGTCAGCCAGGGTCGGCCGATCGGTTTGCGACGAACGTCATCGACCAGCTGGACATCAACAAGCGTGTGATCAATCTGCACGACACTGAGGGGCATAGTGGCCTGGAGAGACCCTTTGGACGGCCCGACCTTTGACTGAGCAGCCCTATACCCCTCCCGTGCCCGCGTCAGTTTGACCTGATTCAGGCGTAAAGCACGGGATCTGACCGCCTTCAAACTCGGTGACTTCAAACCCTGCGCCCGGCAGAGCCTCGAAATCTCCCGGTGTACGGCAGACAGGACCGGCTTTTGTCGCGACGCATAAAACCGGTCCAGTTGATCGGTGATGATGACCTCAACCGCATCCGAGAGCAAACGATGCCCCTTTGGGCGACCACCTTTTGCGGGGACCAGCGACACCGTCCGGGGATCTTCCGAATATCTGTTCAGCAGCCGGTACACCCAGGCCACGGAGAGGTTCAGCCGTCGGGCCGCCCGTGCAACCTCGGCCCGGTTGCCCCGTCGCTGACTCAGGGGGCGGATTTCCCGCTCACGCCGCACGGCCTCCACCCAACGGGCTTCGTCAATCGCCTCAACACCACCCATTCGTCTCCGCCGCGCTGAAATCTGACATTTTGTAAACAAGTATTGGCACAAATCCAGCGCGAGTCTACACTTAAAGGACCAGCACAGCACAAGGCCAACCATGAAAAATGGTCAAAACAAGCAAGAGCAGTCTACAGGTTTGGGAAAATCGACACCCATGAAGCCCCCTGCCCCATATCTCCCTACCGCCGCCCCTGCCCTGTCCGCAGCGGATCAAGAGGCGCTCACTGATCTGTATGTGCGCGGCACACCGGAGAACACTTTACGAGCCTATGAGCGCGATCTGTTGTATATCACCGCCTGGAAATCCGCACGCTTTGGCACGGCGCTGGACTGGCCGGAATCCGAAGCCACCGCCCTCGCCTTCATACTTGATCACGCGCGTGACCTAAGTGACGCACTGGAAACGGATGTTGCCCGTGAAACCGCCGAAGCGCTGATCGCACAAAGGTTGCGCAGATCCCTCATCTGCCCGGCTCCCTCGACACTGGACCGCCGTATCGCCTCCTGGCTGGCCTTCCACCGGATGAAGAACCTCACCAGCCCCTTTGGTGCGCCACAGGTCAAACAGGCCCGGGCCAAGGCGCGCCGGGCGGCAGCCCGCCCCCCTGCCCCGAAATCGCAACACCCGATCACCCGCGACGTGCTGGAACAGCTGCTCGCCACCTGCCGCGGTTCACGTCGGGACTGCCGCGACCGGGCTTTGCTGATGCTGGGCTGGGCCTCGGGCGGGCGCCGTCGCTCGGAACTCACCGGATTGATGTGTGAAGACGTGTCGCTGAAGGAATTCGGCGACAAAGGCCTCATCTGGCTGTCCCTGCTGGAGACCAAGACCACCCGCAAAGGTGAGACACCACGGTTGGTGCTCAAAGGGCGCGCCGCGCAGGCGCTGGTGCACTGGATTGAAGTCGGGAAGATCAGCGACGGTTCCCTCTTTCGCCCGATCTCCAAGGCCGACCGTGTGCTGAAACGGCGCCTGTCCCCCGATGCGATCTATCAGATCGTCAAACACCGACTGAGGCTTGCAGGTTTACCCGAGGGCTTCGCTTCGCCGCATGGATTGCGCTCGGGGTTTCTGACTCAGGCCGCTTTGGACGGTGCCCCGATCCAGGCCGCCATGCGCCTGTCTCTGCATCGCTCCATGGCCCAGGCGCAGACATATTACGATGACGTTGATATAGCCGAGAACCCGGCAACAGATTTGTTGGGGTAAAGTCGACACCGCTTCAATTGAACCGCAGTGCCGCCATTTGTTGTTCCGCCGCTTCCCTCTCCCTGAAGATCATCGCCCAAAAAGTTGCAACAGCGACGATCGTCAGCCAAGAAACTCGGCAATCAAATGCCTGCCGCCCTACCCTAACTAGCTGGAAAAGCTGTCGCCTGATAGCAGGCGCAACCAACGTACGGACGCCACGTCGATTTACTGTATTGCGCAATATCTGAAGCAGTCGAACTTCAAATTGAGTAAGTCGTGAATGCACATTCACACCCGAGATTGACTGTCGATTCGTTTCGGAAGACAAATTTCTCGAAATCAAACAGCCCGGAAAAGAGCGGGATCCGAGGCCAAATTCTGAGCGGTAATTTGCATTCCCCAATCGCCTCTTGAGTGCTCGATGGCAACCTGAGTTAACAGCTGTTAACTTCGGGGCGCTTGTGTTGGCTGCAAAACGATCCACAAGTTATTGATTTTTCTCTTGACATGAATCGGAATACGAGTGCCTAAATATACCCAAGTTGCGCAACCAAACAAAAATGAGCAGGAAAACTGCAACTATGCTACAGACCACACCCATTGCTGCGACGACGCAGTCTCACGTTACACGTGAAATCTCTGATCGTCTACAAGTTGCACTGACGACTCACTTAACTCAGGCATATTCTCCCGAGCTGTCAAAAACCCTCCGCCTCTTTAGTGCGACAGAAGTGGCAGACCTATTTGGTACAACCGGTCAGTTCCTTAGAAAAGGTCACGCTGAAGGCTCACTTCCCGAGCCGAGCGTAAACAAAAACGGTCGGCGCTTTTATTCCGGGTCCGAAATCTTAGCAATGCGGCAGATCCTTGAGGGCAGCTCCAGAAAACCTGGTAAATACCTTCCTGGCCGTCGCGACGACGACCGGCTTCAGGTCATTCAACTTATGAACTTCAAAGGTGGCTCAGCGAAGTCCACTTCGGCCATTCACTTATGTCATTATCTTGCACTTCAAGGCTATCGCGTTCTAGCAATCGACCTTGACCCCCAAGGTAGCTTGACTGGGTTCTGCGGCATTCAACCCGAAATTGAATTTGACGGCAATTCTATCTACGACGCATTGCGTTATGAGGATCCAGTCTCAATGCGCGAGTGCATTCGGACCACATACTTTCCTGGACTGGATCTCTCCCCCGCCCAACTAATCCTATCAGAGTTCGAGACAGAAACCGCTGTGTACGCACGAAAGGGTATTCCTTTCTACAATCGGCTCGCCAGCGCGATTGAGTCTGTCGAAGCAAACTATGATGTAATCATCGTCGATAGCCCTCCTTCTCTGGGCTTTTTGACACTTGCCGGTTTGTTTGCTGCGACGTCTGTGATGGTTCCATTAACGCCAAGCATGTTGGATGTAGCCTCCACCCAGCAGTTTCTCGAAATGACTTCGGCTTACCTGGAAGAATTTGAGAACTCCGGGATTCCTATTGTTCACGACAATTTCCGCTTTCTCATAACCAGAGACGATCCATCTGATACACCTTCCCAACAGATTGTCAGCCTAATGCGTGCATTGTTTCAGGATCGGGTAATTGGCGCGACTGCGCTGAGAAGCACGGCTATCGCCGACGCCGCGATGCTGAAAATGACAATGTACGAAGTTGTTCGATCGGAAATGACGCGATCGACCTATGACCGTGCCCGATCAAGCATGGATGCCGTCGGACATGAAGTTTCAAACATGATTCAAACCGCGTGGGGCCGTTGAAATGGCACTTAAACAAAACAAAACCAGCATGGCAGCGGCGATTGCTGCGGCAGCCGGAAACCCGCCTATTCCACCTGCAAATACGGAACGTGCAAATGCAGCACTTCCTCGCGGCACGATTGCATCAGTCCGTGTTGGAGCCGGAGGCATCCAGGACATCGATACCTCGCTTATTTTGCCCTGGGGCCCAAAAGACAGGCTTGGTATCGAGTTAACACCTGTTAACTCAGAAGCCGAACCGTACGTCGATTCAGCCGTTTTTGAGCTGGCCGAAAGCATCAAGGAGGCAGGCGGTCAGCAGGTTCCGGTCCTCCTGCGCCCTTCAGAGGAAGTTGATGGTCATTTCGAAGTAATTTACGGTCGCCGTCGTATCTTGGCCTGTCAGCATCTAAACCAGCCAGTACGCGCGCTGGTGCGAACGCTTGATGACAAGGAGGCGCTTCAAGCGAAAGGTCTGGAGAACTCTTCGCGTGTTGATCTCAGCTATTATGAGAGGGCTCGGTTCGCCCGCGAAATTCTCAACCAAGGATATGACCGTTCGGAAGCGATCACAGCACTGGCGATATCCAAGAATACGCTGTCGCAATTGGAGCGAGTCACCAACGACATTCCTGACGATCTCGGGGATATGATTGGGCCGGCGCCGAAGTCTGGCCGCCCGAAGTGGACTGCTCTCGCTGAAGCATTGCGAAAGAAAGTAATAACAGCGGATAGGGCAAAAAGGTTTCTAGATAAGCTCAATACATCTGATTCCGACGATCGATTGAACGGGCTCCTAGGTAGCTTGACCCACAAGGAAGCAGCACAGGAAATTCATCCGGCACCTGACGTTGTCATCAAGACCAACAGTTCAGCGGTGAACATGACGATCAAAAGATCAGGGGAGAATGAAGCTTATGCACGTTGGCTTGAGGAAAACCTTGGTCAAATTATTGAGAAATCCTACGAGCGTTTCAAAGAAGGCGCCGAGGAATAAGCGAGTTAACAGGTGTTAACTCTACATGAGGCAATGAGCAAAAGGAGAAAAGCAAAAAAGAAACCCCCGAAACCTAAGGCTCCGAGGGCTGAAAACCAACTAGTGGTTATAGATTTGACACCTAAACCCTAACAGCCCGCGAATCACGAGACAACAAAAAACGCCTCTGGGTGAACAGGTTTTCTTTGTCTGCTGACATAAAATCATGAAAACACTAACAGGATTGGCTCCAAGTGGAGCAACCTTGTCAAGAATGGCAGGGCAGGGGGCTATTACGCCTAAAAAATGGATGCTTCTTCGAGCCGTTGAAGAAGCCAGAGAGCCCCTCGGGCTCAAGTCAACATCCCTCAATGTGCTGAGAGCAATGATCTCATTTGTGAGTGTAGATCAGATTTCTGCGGACCAGGATGATCACCATGTTTGTTTCGCTTCCAACGCTGCGATTGCCAAACGAACTCACGTCAGCCTTCAAACTGTTGAACGTCACATCTCAGCACTTGTTGAGCTCGGACTAATCCGTCGTGTCATGAGCGCAAACGGTAAACGCTGGGCGCGCCGGGATCGACAGGGCAGGGTGGTTAACGCATCTGGGTTGTCCCTGATGCCATTGTCGGAGCGGCATGGGGAATTCATCCAGGAAGCTCAGAAACATACTGACCGTGTTCTTGAATTCACTGTGCTCCGCGACAAGGTTTCGGCAGCCCTGGCTCACCTCAAGGAACTCGTTGCAGACGATAGCACAATCTCAGACCTGATGGTGACTGTACGCAACGCTCTGCGCCGCAAACCGGACGCAAACGTACTTAGCAAATTACTGTCTGAAATATCTGTGGAAATCTCGGAGATTACGCAAACCGATACAGAAAATTTGAGGGGCAATGACACTGAAATTGAGGGGCACAAAGAGGACTCATTGAATCCAGAAGTTAAGAAAGAGAAAATCTCTCGGATTCAAGTTTCCCCAGATCAAATGCAGCACAGTTTTCCACGGTTATGCTCCGAACTACGCTTTGCACGGGATCAAGCACATTGTGATCGTCTGATGGACGACATCGCTGCATATCTACGACTTGGACAAACCTGGTATGCTATGAAGTCGACACATGGCCCAGCTATTTGTTTCATGGTTTTGGGGTACATCTTCCAACGCGCTGAGAAAATACAGTCTCACGTGTCTTACATGATTACCCTTTTAGCGAAGTTAGACAGTGGTGAAATGAAACCTACAGCTCTGTTGGCACCAAAGGCTCGTATTTAAAAGATTTCGTCCTGACCACTGAAAGATACCATGAAAAAGGTACACCTGTTATGGCGACCAAAACTCAGTCAGCGCTTTCAGTCTTCAGTGTCGCGGTTTTCAATTAGTCGGTCATTGACTTTCAGTTGGTCGTGACCGTACTTTCAATCGGTCAGAATGAGATAGTTCAAGCATGTATCCAAGATTCGCTAAAACAAGAATTGAAGAGGCGTTGTCGGACACCCGTGTTGTTCTTATCTCGGGACCCCGTCAGTCTGGCAAGACAACGCTTGCCACAGACATCGCTTCCGACAAGGTTCCTTTTCTAACATTGGATGACGCGACCGTCTTGCAGTCAGCTGTCGATGATCCGGTCGGTTTTGTACGAGGACTGGATCGGGCAGTAATCGACGAGATTCAGCGGGCACCAGACTTACTACTGGCAATTAAGAAAACGGTGGATGATGACAGAAGGGCAGGGAGGTTTCTGCTAACCGGTTCTGCCAATCTCATGACCATACCGAAGGTCGCGGACTCCCTTGCAGGTCGAATGGAAATTGTTCGTCTCCTCCCCCTCAGCCAGACAGAAATCCTTGAAACAAAATCGGGCTTTATCGACAGGGTGTTTGACGCAAAGAACCCTGTCGTACACAAGCTGGTCATCGGAGATGACCTTGTAGAGACAGTTCTTTCTGGTGGCTATCCTGAGGCACTTGGACGGAAAAGATGGGGACGAAAGCAGGATTGGTACCACGATTACGTCGACGCTATTGTCCAGCGGGATGTCCGCGACGTGGCCCAGATCGAACAGCTCGCCATCATGCCGAAACTACTGGCAGTTCTCGCGGAGCATTCCGGTCAACTGGTCAACTATTCGGGGTTAGGTGCCGCCGTTGGTTTGAATCATGTGACCACCCAGAAATACATGCGCGTGTTCGAAAGCCTTTTTCTCGTGCACAGTTTGCAGCCGTGGTTCACAAATCGTCTGAAGCGCCTCACCAAATCCCCCAAGCTGCACTTTCTTGATGCAGGACTTCTTGCAGCGATGCGCAACGTCACCCCAGATACTGTCAAAAAGGAAAAGACACCCTTCGGGTCGATCCTGGAAACATTTGTGTTCAGTGAATTGCGCAAGATTGCCACCTGGAGCGAACAAAGGTGCACGTTTTCTCATTTCCGCGACAAAGACAGAAACGAGGTAGATATCGTTCTGGAAAACAGACGTGGGGAGATCGTCGGGATCGAGGTGAAGTCGTCTGCAACGGTTACTTCCAGCGACTTTTCCGGGATGCGCAAATTGGCAGAAGCGTGTGGTGACAAATTTGTTCAAGGGCTCGTTCTCTACGACCACGATCAGGTTGTACCCTTTGCAGACAACATGTTTGCGGCACCTCTATCGAGCCTGTGGGCGGCTACTTAATAGATGCGCAAAGCTATTGGAGGGCAGGGGGCTTAAGCCATCGCTATCTCCATTTGCAACACATAGCTTTCGGCACAAGCGGGCGGAAAGCGGTTATTCGCGGCAAGCGCAACTTTTTTAAAACAATAACTTGGAAGCAGACATTTGATGCTAGTAGAAAACTAGGAGACTTGATTGAGCTCCGGTTCGTAGTTGTTTAACTCTAAGCGGCTTCACCAATCTCTTTGTTAGGCTCTTTTACAAGATCTTGGTGAGCGGCCAAAGGTTCCAAAATCTGTTCGGCCAAGAAACGAACAACAGGTACAGCCACGCCGTCACCAGTTAGATGATAGGCGTCATTGTAACCTTCAGGTAGAATGTAGCCATCGTCCAGCCCCATTAGTCTTGCTGTTTCCCTAGCGGTTATTAAGCGAGATTTTACGCAATCGCCATTCACAATCATTATGAGTTGGCGGCTTGAACCTCCTGCAGGTGTACGAAGACATCCCGCGATACCATCAAATCTCACTTCTGCCCGCTGAATGCGTTCTCCATCTGCCGTCCCTCGCATTCGCTTGTAGATGCAACCTACGGTCAACTTCTTGGAGGCTTTAGCATCTTCTACTTTTTGCAAATGTAGCGGTGACATCATGTTCAGCAGAGCTTGGGTTTTATCCGCAGTATGCCATTCACCGATAAAGTCGGCGTGATCTAGTAATTCAACCAATTTGAGCTTCCGAGACGTTGGTTCGGGTAAGTGCCACCATATCCAGCGTCGAGCAACCTCATCAGGCAAAAGCTCTTTTGCCAGCACGAGCCGTTTAGAATGATATCTCTCGATCGGCTCATGAGTCAGGAGCTTATGGGGGATCTTAACGGTGTCCTTTACACCAATGATGAATAGCCGCGGTCTTGACTGCGGGACAAATAGCGAGGCATCGACAACAACCGCTCCAAATTTGTAGCCCCGCAAAGCAAAAGCCTCGCCAATTGCCGCAAAATCTCGACCACCATGTGAGGTCAATGTTCCGCAAACGTTTTCGAGGGCTATCACGTTAGGTGAGCGGCCTTCCTCGTCAAGCTGTCCCATCAAGTCCCAAAAAGGCCAAAAAGTCCCAGACCTATGGCCCATTAAGCCAGCTCCGCCCCCTGCAAGGCTCAAATCCTGGCAAGGGAATGAAGCCCAAGCGAGGTCCGCATTGCCCGGAATTTTATCAGAACGCAAAGCCGCAACATCTCCAACATGCAGCTCTGCCCCACCCCAATTCTTCTCGTAGGATATGGCCTTCTTCTGGTCGTAGTCATTTGCAAACAGACAAGTCCAACCCGAGCCCAACCCTGCCCTTGCCATACCACCACCTGCAAAGAACTCGTAGAACTCAGGCACCTTTTGCGTCCTCGATCCGAACACCTTCGCGCTCGAGTTTTTCGACGATTGCTTCAACGATCCAAGTGTTGCTCGAGATTGTTCCGGGTCTCAAAGAGCAGGCTAGGCTGACGGCGTTCATAATTTGCTCCTCGACTCTAATGCTTGTATGTTTTTTGTTGATCATCACTAAACCTAGGCTTGCATTGCATTAGTATGGGCGCCAAAGTGGCGCCAAAGCAAGGAAAAGTTCGGTTACTTGCCTTTTCGCGCCAACGATTGCTCGCAGCAGTTTTCAGGGGCTTTATTGGACAAGGAAACCCAGATAACCGGGACAGCAAGAATGAACGCTGAAGACGCCTTACCGTGCCGTCACGTTGGCGCTCCAAGTGAGAACGTCATCGAGCTAACACGTAAAGCTATTGCTGCAATTTCGAATGACAGTCACTTTCTGTCGAGTTCTGGACTTACACGCGAAGAATTTGAGCTGGCGCTTCCTGTTGTTTTGCAGCGTATGCGTGGAAGTGTTGCCGCAAGTAACACCGACAGGCGCAACTTCCTTCAATCAATTATCGACAGCATGAAGGCAGTGGGGCTGATCGAAGCAGTCAGAATGCCGAAGTACGGTGCAGACACGGTGTACCGCCTTGAGATTCCGGAATTTGGATCAGTGGCGATAATTCAAAAGGGCTGCCCAGACGGTACCCATAGTAGCGAAAACTGGGAGAGGCCAGAATGGGCGCAAGAGGCTTATCTCTGGTGGCTGTGTGACAGTGTAAGCAATGAACCTGGCGAGCACGTAGTTAAAGGTGTCAACAGGCTTCGCAACCGCTTTTTCGATATGTCGAACACTGACGCCATTGATGGCATCGTCTTTCATAACGCAACTTGTGGTTCAGCAGTTAGACCTTGTCCCAAGATGCAACGCACCATCGAAATCGATGGGATAAGCGTTCCGCCGCCTTGCATTTGGGTGATGCCTGAAAGGGTTGGGATTGAGCGTGGCGGCCAATCTTCATGGAACTGGAGTGGCGACCGAGAACTTTCATTTCCCAAGACGCTTATGTCGCTCTTTGGTCTGACCAAGAGCCAGTGTTCTAACTATGTAGGATACGTAGGCTTTAGCAGGGCGACTAGAGGCATCAGGTCAACAATATCAACAAATTCTGGCCCATGCCAAAATTCAGTTTTTAGGAGTAAATCACGTTGAACCCGGTATTAGACCAAGAACGCGCTCAGTTTGTCGCGACCCGCATCGCCAGCGCTCCAAAACAGTTGTTGCCACAATGGATTAGACGCAACAAGGAGTTACCCGTTGAGGACTTCCCTGTATCCTGGGTCAAGTTCTCCATTCTGAATCACCGGACGAGAGCAGAACAACTTCAAATTCGACGGCAGCCCGGCAAAGAAGACGTTTTTTCAGACCCTTTATCGGACGAAGCTCAGCAAGAACAATACAACATCTTGATCGCACAAGCTGAGGACGATCAGTTGCTTGACGACCTGAGAGATCGAGGGCAGCAAGAGCCCGCCGTGATCACAGCCGATGGTGTGCTAATTAATGGTAATCGCAGGGCAGCAGCGCTTAGAAAGCTCTACTCGGAAGATGGGTTACGCTCCGCACGAGAGATAAGGGCTTTTGTCCTACCAGATGATGTTACAGCGGAAGAAATCCTCGACCTTGAAACCGAACTTCAAGTCTCGCGGGACTTTCGTCAGGAATACACATGGGTAAATGAAGGTTTCTTAATTGAGGATATTTTTGAAGCGTCCAACAAAAAGTGGGACAAAGTCGCTAAACGCGTCCGCCTCAAGCCGAATGAAGCACGCAATAGATACACTCAGTTGCAGCAACTCCATCAGTTGGTTGAAATGTCGGGCGGCGCTCTAAACTATACCGATTTCGAAGACAAAGAGAGCCCCTTTACTGAGCTTACAACTTACATAGGCAACAAGACGCCAGATGAATCGAAGGTGGTAAGGGATGCGTTCTTCCTCGGAGTGATTGCTGATGCGAATTATCGCGATCTTCGTCACTTAAAGCGCCCTGACGCCAACGAATTCATTGAAAACGAGTTCCAAAAGGTACCCGTTCTCGTCAGTCTCACAGAACTGGCAACGGAAGAATCGAATGAACAATTCGATGTTTCTGATGATTTGCTAAATGGCGTATTGGGGACTTCGACGGAATCCAATGGGAACATGGCTGCCGTATTGTCGTTTTTGGCCCAGAAAGGAAAGTCAGAGGTAATGAACCTACCCGGCGGCGAAACAGTTGCCGTAGAAAATCTACTTAGTACAGTAAAGCAAGCTGTCACCGCCGCTGCATACGAAGCCAACGAAGAAAGTAAGGACAGCAAGGCAGTAAGCGCGCCTCTTGTAAGGCTAGATAATGCAATCCGTGATGCGAAAAGATCACTGTCGATCTTACCGGAGGCCAGAAGCTACGCAGAATTTGACGAAGATGGATTTCAGGATCGCGTCAAACAACTCAAAGCGATCGCAGCAGACTTAGAGCAACAATAATGTTCGCCGCAGAGCTGTACAAACAAGACCGGCCTAAAGTCATTATCGAACGGCAAGGGGAAGAGTTTCCTGGTGCCTGGGCCAGGTTGGAAGAAGCGTTGGCACGCGGAATTGAGTCCGGTTCGGCGTCTCGAACGGTTGTCCACGCAGATGTATTTCTCTCCGAACTTGCCGTTCTTCGTGAGATAAAATCCGTCTTTAATGTCAGCCTAAGCTTAGGTGAGAGCCTTACAGCCCAGCTGAAAAGTATGGCTAGCGACCGAAACGTAAGGGAGCGGGTTGTTGAACGAGGCGAACCTTCGGAACAGGACCTTGCACAACTGAGGACGGAACTTCGGGCTTCGGGTTTCAAACGAGAATTGAGGGATTTTCAGCTCAAGAACTTGCATCGACTATGCACCTTGCCCCATGGTGCAGATTTTTCAGTCCCTGGAGCAGGTAAAACAACCGTTGCCCTCGCGGCCTTTTCTCTGTTGAAGGGGCGCGGAGAAATTGAAAAACTGGCCGTCGTCGCACCCTTAGCTGCATTTGGCTCTTGGAAAGAAGAGCTTGTCGAGTGTTTTGATACCTCTCCCAAATACACAGTGCATGACGGGCAAGGTGCCATTATTCCGTCAGACACCGATGTGCTGCTATCGAATTATCACCGAACGGCAAGTGACTATCACACTGTAAGGTCATTCGTATCTTCTGCCACAACACAAGTCATCTTGGATGAGGCCCATCGAATTAAGCGGGGCTCGACTGGTCAACATGGCAGAGCTGTCTTGGACTTGGCATATGCAGCAACGCGACGCGATGTACTGACGGGAACACCTGCGCCCCAAGGAGCGCACGACCTAGTTGCGTTGGTGAGTTTTCTTTATCCTGGACAGGATCGCCAAATTCTACCGGACTCGGCGTATTTTGAAAGATTGACGCGAGACAAGACCGTGCTTTCCGCCACTAACAACGCAGTGCAAAAGTACTTCGTCCGAACTCCGAAGGTCGATCTCGACTTACCTGACACAGATTTCAAAGTAGAGCGGCAGAAAATGCCGCCAGTACAAAAGGCGATCTACGATGCTCTGTTGGGTCAATACAGTGCGACTTTCGCGCTTCCTGACTCAGGGCGGCATGAAATGCGACGATTAGGTCGCATCGTCATGTATTTGTTGGAAGCTGCGACCAATCCAATGTTGCTGCTGGCAGGCTCTGAGCCGGGCGACGATCCGGCATTCGTCCATCCTCCACTAGAGCTAAGCGGCAATGAACCCCTAAGTCTACTGCTGGCAAAATATAGTTCCTATGAAGACCCTTGGAAGTACGCCAAGGTTGAGGAGATAGTCTCAAGCGCTGCTGACAGAGGCGAAAAAGTCTTGGTGTGGTCTAGCTTTGTTAGAAACCTGAAGATGTTAGAGCGCCGCCTGCAGGATTACAGTCCTGCTGTTGTACACGGCGGGGTATCCTCGGACGAAAAAGCGCCGCCGGAGGTCCCCACAAGGGAACGCGAGTTCAATCGTTTCAGACACGATCCTGACTGTTCGGTGCTTCTCGCCAATCCTGCTGCTTGCGGGGAGGGAGTTAGTCTGCATCATTGGTGTCATGAAGCAATTTACATCGACCGAACCTTCAACGCGGGCCATTTTTTGCAGAGTCAGGACCGAATCCATCGTCTTGGTTTAAAGAAGGGCACAATTACTAAGTTCACTCTTTTGATAAGTGAAGGAACAATTGACGAAACGGTGGATCAACGGTTGATAGAAAAGGTCGCTGCACTGGCGACACTGATGAACGACCCGAACCTAGTCGACATTGCTCTTCCCTCACCAGACGAAGGGCTTGACGGTGCGCCAACTGCAAGCGACGACGTTGAAATGGTGCTTAAACATATAAATACGGCAAATGCGGCTAGTTCTTAGCAAAGGTCAGTGCCATGCAGTCTTTCTCCTAGTGCATGTCGTCGCACTAGGTGCCAGAAAGAGCCGCGAAGACTGGATCGCAGCTGCGAGACAAAGAACAACTATCGCCGCGCTTTCCTACGACTTTGAAACTGTCGCAGATGCTTTAATCCAAATGGGCTTGGCAAGACTTGATGACGCAATACGGATCGAAAAGCCTCTGAGGAACTTCCAAGGCGCAGCAGACATGCCCACGCTAAAGGGAATTGTGGAGTTACTGCTTCAGAAGCGCCCGCCGATTTGGCTGCGTACTGCAGTTCAAAATAGGTGCTTAAGGCCAGAATTGATCCCGTCTGAAGACATGCGAGCGCTTTCATGGTTGGGAGAAGACCTAGAAGCAATTCTTGTTGCTGCCCACGGACGAGTTTGTGAGCCAGCAGACACCGAGCTTCGTGTGAAACTTGGGTTGGCCGGCGAACTCAGCATACTCAATGCACTTAGGTCGACAGGCTTTGCACCCAAACACGTGTCAGTCATCTCAGACGCTTTCGGTTACGACGTAGAAGTCAACGCTAAGGGCGGGATAACCGGTTTTGAAGTTAAGACATCCGTAAAGAGTACAGCTGGAAAATTCTACCTTTCTCGCAATGAGTTCGAAGTATGTAGAAGAATGGGTGATCGTTGGAAGTTAGTTGAGGTCGTTCTATCCACCCGAGTCTTAACCCAAAACTTCGTAAGCGCATATGAAGTTGAGGAAATTAGAACGTTGTCTTCAAGCACGATAATTGAACTGGCTCCTTCGCCTGAGGATAAGTTTCTTTGGCTCGAAACGGCTTTGTTCACCCCCGCTGATCTGCAATGGAACGTGAGCGAATTGGCTGTAAGCGAGGACTTCGTTGCCTCGCTCGAAACCTAAGCTCTCACCCAGTCGAAATGCAAAATATCCCATCTTATAGCGCGGATTTCGACTGAGTAGAGGAGTTATTCCGCCAAAGAAGTGATCGATGTAAGCTGCTAGAGATCGTCGCCGTCAGATATCACAACGAAGTTCGCTCCAAGAGAATAGCAGTCAGACCTTGCTCCGAGCAAAAGTGCGTCAAGTTGTTGTAACCGTCTCACGTCGGCGCGATCCAGATCTCTAGCGTCCATTCGATCGCGGATTTGACCATAAACAGACCTGCGAACGCGCGGCTGAAAAATGACAACCGTCTTCTTAAGGTTTGAACCCAAACCATCAAGCATCGCCAAAAAGCCATCACGATTTTGCTGCCTCGTGCCATTGTGCCAAACAGCATCTTCAAGAACGCCGTCCGCGTTTGCCGCCAACTTACTGCGCAGTTGGTTCCGATCAATATGGCGAAGGTTCTTTATCGCTTGACCCACAACGACTTCGTAGTCTGACACCGAGATTCCCCGGTTTAAGCTTTCTGACCCGCTGCCTTTCACATGGATCAAAGTCAACTTTGGTGGCACAGCGGTGTCATCGACATGAATGAAGTCTGCAGACTCCATTGCGCCATCATCGCAAACCAGCCAACCGGATTGCGCCCCGCGTTGATCAAGATTTGGCCAGTGACGTACAATGCTTCCAAACAATGACCAATCGTCGTCATTGCCGGTATTTTCAACCGCGAACCGCTTCCCGTCGAGCGGCTTCTCTTGTTTGAAGACTGTCTGATCGCGGTCCATGCGGACCCAGTCCCAATCTTCGAAACGGGCGTCACGAAATCGGGTCTCATAAAAACGTCCGCGAGAGAACGTGTGGCCTGTGTCAAAATATATCGTCAGATTTGCCTGATCCCTACAAATTCTGAGAACTGCTTCATCCAAATCGTCACCATCAAACCCATTTATCTTGCGAATCTTGAGTCTGATCTCTGACGAAGATGTCTGCTCAAACTCAAATGCGAGACGGCCCAGTTTCGTTTCCGCCCAAAAGACATCTGCCTCGAAATCTGGTACGCCATTGGCAGGCGTGATTTCAAAGCGAGCCGCATCGCTAAACTGTTCGAGCCACCTCAAATCGTCATTGGCATTAACAGCAGCGCCAGTATCAACTTGCTCCGGCAAGATTAGAGCGACATCATATGGCTCCTGAATACCAGCAAGTGAGTTGATCGATGATGCGAGAATAGGCAAAGGCTTATCAGGTTGATTTGCATCACCCATCAGATTAGACGCGCGGTCGAGTACGAGCGTCAGCGTATTTGTGAATTCGTGCCAAGACCGAGTTGGGCCCAGCCAAATGCGGCCGCCACTAGGACTTGCACCAACAACTTTTCTGGTGATCTGATCGGAGAGAGACAGAGTGCTACGCACAGAACTAAAGTAGTAGCTTTGGTCGCCAAGCGGATCGAGCGCGGTTTCGAGCTCCATGCCAGACAGAACTTTTGAGTCAGGTTTCGTGGTTGACCGGGTATGCGTGCCATTAAGCCACAAAGTTCGTACTTGGTTCTCAACAAATGCCTTGTTTATTTCTGTCGGCGTAAAGCGTTTGATAAGAGCAAGCTGTCCGTTTGTTGCTGTGGCTACTTTCCGAGCAAAGACATTTCGCAAGCCAACATCAGAAAAGAGTAGCGCATATACGTCGCCACGCTTTGCGACAACGACGATGTGATTGTTAACATCCGTCAATCCAGCGCCGTCCAGCCAGCCGGGGGGTCGCTTAGTTGCATAGTGAGCCCATCCAATCGCTGTGCCGTCGATCTCAAGCTCTGGATCAGTGACGTTCGGAAACCGCGGCTTCTCCAGCCCTTTTTGCTCAGCTGCTTTCCTCGCGATATCTCGAATGCTTGATAGCAGTCCCGAGACATCTGCAGAGACATTTCCAGATGGTTGGTACAGTGAAACTGACAAATAGGGTGTACATTGTTGGCTGGAGATTGGCATTCACTTACCTCTTTATCCATTTCGACCCGCGCCCAAACTCGAGCAAGATCATTTCAAAACACTGATGCATGATCAAAAAGCCTTTTTGAAATATTTTAACATGATCATAGGGATACTTAGCCAAAGCAAGGAATGGAAATTGGCAAGAACAGCAGATTACCTAGTGGATCAATCCAAAGTTAATCTGATCTCGTTCAGTAGGAATGCCCCATTTGATTTGGATCACCGTTATCTTTGAGGAACGGAGGACCGAGAATGTCGAAAAAGAGACACAAGCCAGAAGAAATAGTACAGAAGCTGCGGCAAGTTGATGTGCTTGTCGGCTAGGGAATGATGCGTGCAGATGCGATCCGCGAGGTTCGCATATCGGAACAAGCCTATTACCGGTGGCGCAAGTAATATGGTGGGATGGGAACCGATCAACTAAAGGAACTCAAACGTTTGTAGAAGGAGAATGAGCGTTTGCGGAAGGCCGTCTCTGAACTGACACTCGACAAGCTATTTTTGAAGTAAGCAGCCCGGGGAAACTTCTGAGCCTCGGCCGACGGCGTGCCTGTATCGACCTGATCAGAAGCGTGATGAAGGTATCGGAACGCCGGATCTTTCGGGTATTACGAACACGACTGCCAATCCTTGAATTCGAGCACAGTGTAGGGGGGCAAGCACAACGAATGTCCGCTATGCGGGCTGCGACCGCAGCATCACCCGGGAGTGGTCAACGGCAGGTAAGGGCCGTCCTTTCGAACGGCCCTTTAGTCTAGATTTCAATGGCTTCGGCAATGGCCAATGCATCCTCAAGTTCGACACCAAGGTATCGGACCGTGCTGTCCATCTTCGTGTGACCGAGTAGGAGCTGAACAGCTCGGAGGTTGCCTGTCTTCTTGTAGATCTGCGTGACTTTAGTTCTCCGCATTGAATGGGTGCCATACGCGCTCGCCTCAAGACCGATCGATGTGACCCAATCTCGGACAATCCGTACATATTGGCGGGTCGAAATGTGCAGGCGCTCATGAAAGCGCCCGGGCCAAAGGTACTCGGAACCGACCATCAGCTCGTCCTCCATCCACTTTTCGACAGACGCGCGCGTTCCTTCGGATATCTCGAAGCGCACAGGTTTTTGCGTCTTGCTTTGAAGGACCGAGGCTCGTTCTTTGATTTGGCCTGAAGCCATGACATCGACCACTGTCATCTTCACCAGATCACAGCCGCGGAGCTTGCTGTCGATCGCCATGTTGAACAGGGCGAGATCGCGGTGGTTCTCGGCCAATTCAAGTCGAACCCGTATCGCCCAGACGTGTTTTGGTTTCAGTGGTCGCTTCTGGCCGACGATACGCCCTTTGTTCCAGGCAGGGCGAAGTGCGCGAATGGCTGGTAGGTTTGGTGTTTCCATGACTGATCCTCCGATCCGCCATGCCCTCCCAAAACGACAACCCGACGTTGACCGGAGCATTTTATCACGACACGCTGCGCTGCCTCCGAGGTCCGCTCTGAGCCCACAGCCGACATGTCTATTTCTCGCTGCGTGCGCTCGCAGCGCGGAAACCGCCGCGACCGCATCATTGCTAGCGCCGCTGAGCGGTACAAAAGCGGACTATTCCGTGCACTACGAACCTGATTGAGATCGGCACTGCTCGATGATGTGCTTGCGGACAGCAGCGACAGCGGGCATTGAAAGCCGCTGCGCACGACAAAGCAATGTGACCTTGACCGGTTTCAGCGACCAATCCGGCAGCAAACGAAAAAGTGTTCCGGCTGAGACGTCTGACTTTGCCAGTTGCTCAGGTAACATCGCGATTCCGGTCCCGAACATTGCCGCCGCACGGGCCAATTCCATTGTATTGACTCGGATGGCGGGCTCTGGACAAATGTCTTGTTGCACTCCGTCTGAGTTTCGAAACGACCAAATTGGCGCTTCCTGAGTACGCAAGATGACCGGCAGGCCTGGCAAGTCTGATGGTGTTCTCAAGGCGTCGAAACGATGTAGAAATTTCGGGCTTGCGAATGGCGCTCGCGGCGCAACCGGGAGAGACACAGCCACGTCTCGTCCTCTATCTCGTTCGCCCGTCCGAAATGAAAGGTCTATATCGTCGGTTGAAAAATCCGATCTGGCATCGTCTGCGTGTAACTCCAACTCAATTTCCGGATATTCGCGCTGCAGCCCCTCAATCATGGGCAGGAAAATTGTCTCCAGGAGACTGTTCGGTCCCGAGAGCGAAACGCGCCCTTCAACCCTGTCGCCTCTCTTAAGGCCAAGCTCAGCTTCGGCCTGCGCTGCGGCGTCAACCGATGCGACGCAAATGTTGAAAACCCGCTTGCCCGAAGACGTTGCCATGACCGATCGGCCAGATCGATCCAGCAGAGTGAGTCCAAGATCGGCTTCGAGCACGGCAATCTTCTGGCTGATAGCCGACTTTGTTGTTTTCAGATCAGCTGCAGCAGCGCTCATTGATCCGGCTCGGAGCGTGGCGACAAAGGCCTTGGTGCAGGAGAAATGCCTATCGTTCATAAATTCGAACGATAGTTTAAAAAAGAGCTATTTTCCAGAACTAACGGCCTAGCTAGGTTCTTCGCAACAAGGACGTACAGGAGCCGTATCGTGAGACAAGATTTGATATTCCATCCAGCCGATAGTCGCGAGCACAAAGACTTTGGATTCATGACTGCCCAGCTGTCTTTCAAGCCGCATCTGCAAACCGACCGGCAAAGGTTTGGCCCATTGATCACGATCGACGACGGCACGCTTGCACCTGGTGCTCAGGGGTTTGGCCTTCACCCGCACAAAGATGTTGAAGTGGTGACGTTTCTGGTCGACGGCTCCGTGGAACACATTGATCCAAATGTTCCGAGCCACAATGGTCGGATGTCTTCAAAAGGCATCCAAGTGATCACTGCAGGGACAGGCATCGTCCACAATGAGGTCAATGCTTCTTCAAGCGACCCAATGCGCGCGTTGCAGATCTGGTTTGAGCCCCACTCGCTTGGTCTGAACCCCGACTATGCGCGCAAGCAACTTGATCCGGGGGATTACACCGATGCCTTCCAACTTGTCCTGTCGCCGACGGGGGACAAGGAGTCTTTGGTTGCACAGCAAGATGTTCGCATGAATTACGGGCTGTTCACGACCTCTCAGACGCTCTCATTTCAACCCGCAGATCAAGGGCGCAGCATCTACACCTTTGTCATCAACGGCTCCGGCGAAATTACCGGAAAACGCCTAACCAAGGGTGACGGGGTCGGGATTGTGAACACACAGACGCTGTCGCTTGTGACACAGCCAGATCTGGAACTGCTGATTTTCGACTTACCACCTCTCACGCTATCAAACTGAAACTGAAAGGAAAAAGTGATGACCGCTAAGAAACCGAGCCCCCAAAATGCCGCCATGGTGCTGATTGACCATCAAATCGGTACAATGAATTGGGCCAAATCTGTTGATCGGGATCTGATCGAAGCACACACACGTGCGCTTGCAAGGGTTGCTATTGATCTTGGAATGCCTCTTGTGATGACATCCAGCATGGAAGAACACATGCAAGGGCCGCTGATGCCTGCGCTGGAAGAGCTTGCACCTGATGCTTATGCGGCCCGGGTGAAACGCCCCGGTGTGGTGAATGCTTGGGATGACAGTGCGTTCGCAGATGCAGTGCGTGGTACTGGCCGCAAGCATTTCATCATGGCGGGGATCACCACCGATGTGTGCCTTGCACCTCCCGCCATTGATGCTGCTGCCGAGGGTTTTGAGGTGACGGCTGTCGTGGATGCCTCTGGCTCGCCCACATCGCTGACAGATGAGATGGCATTTCGGAAGATGGAGCGCGGCGGAGTCGAATTGACCACGACGAGTGCACTTCTCGCCGATCTCGCGGTCAATTGGACCAGCGAGGACGGGCAGAAGATATTGGCGGTGTTGGGGGAAGAAATCCTCAGCCGGGGTTAAAGGTCGATGATCGATGGAGGGTTCGCTGTCCATCGATTGCCCTTCAATGTAGCTGTTCGTTCCTCAAGGCCGCGCCGAAGCGCCGTGCGAAGTCCATGAACATTCTTTGTTCTTTCGACCCCATTTCAAACAGAGAGACCATGTTGGCTTCCTGCGCTGCTTGGATTTCACAGGTTTGTGCCTGTCCGAATGTCTGAAAACGGGAAATTCGTTGCGCCGACAAACAGCAATCGCTGCGGACGCAAATGCTTTCTGCGTGAGCGAAAGCCGCAGCTGCACAAGTCCGGAAAGTCCCGCAGAGCCGACATCAGGCGCTCCTTATTGTGAACTCTCGAATGTCCGCTGAGAGCCCTTCGCAACAAATGCTGCGGACGGAACGAATGGCTGCTATGACGAGTTGGCTAGGAAGCAGTATGAGGTTTACCAAACTCAATGTTCGAAAAGGTTCTGTGTCTTTGGGCGTGGGGATCACCTGAAACACCTATGCAGCGATTAGGTGCATTCTTGATGATGTTGGTGTCTGTTTTTGCCGCCGCAATCACTTTGGGTGCTGTTTCTCAGGCTCTCGACAACACTTGGACCGTCTCAGGAGTAGCCGCAAGTGTATTTGGTGTCGGAGTGATGTCACTCTTACTCCCCACCGGGCTGGCACACGGTCTTGCGGCGGCTTTTCCTCTGATTTTTGATCGTTGGAAGCATAAGCGAAACATGCGATTGGGAGACTATGTGATGCTACAGCTGGATGGACTTAAGTTCTTTTATTCGCTTTTAGGTTGGGCTAGCTCAATTGGATTGGTCGTACTTATTGCGTATCTGCTAGTGTCCTAGGTCGCATAGCCCGTCTCGTTTCGTCAAACACTGCAGCCATTTGAGGGTTTGTTCCAAATGACCGCAAAGTCCGCAGAGCCGACATCAGGCGCTCCTTATTGTTGACTCTCGAATGTCTGCTGAGAGCCCCGAGCAGTCGTTACAAAGCTGGCTTTGAGCAAAGGACTTCATCTGGAACTCAGTCCAGCGTGTTCTTGTAGACTTTGCCGTCTTTCATGATCAAATCGAAATTCTCATGCGGGTCTGCGATCAGGTCGATATCTTGCAGCGGATTGCCGTCCACAAGGATTAAGTCGGCATAAGCGCCCTTTGCGATTACACCCAAATCGCCTTGTTGATAGGGGTGGCGCGGGCCTGAGAGTTTGAGCAGTTCAGCATTGGTTGAAGTCGCCATTTTCAGCACCTCGTATGGCGTGTACCAGCGCTGCAACTTGGCAAGGAACGCGCCTTGACGTTCGGCCAGTTTGGGATCGAACAGGATGTCGGTGCCGAAAGCGACTTTCACGCCAACTTCTTTCGCCGTTTTGTAGGTGAAATCTGTACCGTTGGTGACGTCGATCCATTTCTGCTGGCTAACAGGGTCGTCGAAAGAAAAGCCATCCTCGTCATCCAGAAGAGGCTGCACTGACAACCACACGTCGTTGTCGCGCATCAGTTCCATCGTTTCGCGGCTCATCAAGAAGCCATGCTCGATGGACTTAACGCCAGCGGCAACGGCTATCTCCACTGCCTCGTCCGTGAAGACATGAGATGCAACATAGGTGTTGTAGGTGTCAGCCACCTCTACGAATGCCTCGATTTCGGCCTTGGTGTATTGGCGTACATCCAGAGGGTCATAGGTAGATGACACCCCGCCGCCGGTGGAAATCTTAAGCTGGGTCGCGCCCATGCGCATGATTTCACGCGCGCGTTTGACCACTTCCGGAACACCATCAGCCTGCGCCATCAAACCAACGCTGTACCAGTACCATTGCGAATCCGCGCCGTTCGTCGGAACCGCTTGGTAGGGGCGATAGTCAAAGTGGCCGCCGGTTTGTGTCACGGGCGGGCCGGACGGCAGGATACGAGGGCCTTCGATCTCGCCTGCGTCAATCATCCGTTTTATGGCAAATGAATTGCCGCCAACGTCGCGCACCGTTGTAAAGCCGCGCATTAACGTGCCTTCGGACCCGATGGCACCCCGCACCGCGACTTCAAGAATATCGCCGGTCACAACCACGCTCTGCGGATTGCAGCAATAAAGCGTGTGCCAGTGTACGTCGATCAGGCCAGGCATCAACGTGCGCCCGCCGCCGTCGATGACGATACCATTGGCGACGGTGAGGGGTTCTGAGGACACATCTGTGATCAGATTGTCGGTTACAACGACATTGGCATTTGTAATCAATTCCTCATTCACACCATCAAACACGTTGACGTTTGTGAACAGTATCGGTCCCCCATCCTGGGAGAGCGCTTGCGAACTGGTTATTGCAAGAGCAATCGACGGAACCGCGGCAAGTTTGGGAAAATGCACTCGAAATTCCTCAGAAAATTCTGTCGGAGAAACCATCCCAGCGGAAGCAAGATTTTTCAAGCATTACCTCGCTTTTCTCCAAGGTCGGCTTTGTCCCGCACTCCCGAAGTCGGGTCACGCTACAATCTCGTGGGCGCAGCGAATGGCCGGTTCGGTGAAGCTGCACTGCGGCGTAGTCTGACACGATAAATGTCTGGTATGGGCCGTCCTTATTTCAGTTTTTGCGGGCAGGGGGCTTTGCTGCAACGGCATCGAGGTCAGCATCGAGTCGATTGTGTTGAAAAACTCGATAACCTGACAGCTGCATTTTTCCGCCAGAATCTGTTGTGCCGGAAAAATTGAAACCCAGTGCCTGGTAGGGCCGCTGAGAGCTCCGGACATTGCCAACGCGTGTCTTAGGCCGACCCCCTCGACAATTTCCGGAAAAGCCATCTACGGGCAAGTTTTTCACCCTTCTTCGCGATAATCGGGGTTTTTCAACACAATCAGCCCAATGTTCTTGACGCTGCGACTTACGCCAATATCCGACGGCTTAGGGAAACGGCCCTGACGCGTGTTGCGGAGAATGTCAGTGGCGAGCCCTTTTACCGAATGCTGCACCAGGTAATCGCTGACTAGGCCAGATTAGTTTGCCGATGGAGGAGTTGCAGGCACAGTTGCCATGGTGACCTCCACCGCTTCCGGCCAACCGAAATTCGTTGTCCGGTCAGGTAGGCCCAAAACTCTGTCGAGTGTGAGAAACTGCATGTCGATTGCCGCCTGCAACTTCTCCGCGGCATGATCGGCTGTGTCAGATCCCCGTGCCTCAATCGCGCGCAACAGCGCGAGATCAATAAATGTGCTTAGGAACAATATGAGTTCTGCGGCAGTATCAACATCTGCGACAGTAAATGTGCCCTCATCACAGCCTTTCTGAATGATCCCGGTCAGGACGGGCATAGCACCGGTTCTGACCCTGCGCTTGAACTGTTCAAGCAGAACCATGTTTTTATCCTGATTCATGACCCGGAAAAATTCGACCTGACCAGGGTAGTCATGTTCACGTAAGTAGTTGGCTCGCAGGTGGATAAAGCTGTGCAACAGGTCGAGCGCAGAGGAGGTCTCATCAGAGGCAACAACAGCCATCTGCGAAAATACACCCTCAGCCATTCCGTCCAAGACACCGAACAACAGCTCGTCCTTTGATTTGAAGTGATGATAAAATCCGCCCTTTGAGACGCTCGCCATATCCAGCACATCTTGTATGGTCGTATCCTCGAAACCTTTGGAAAAGAACAACATCTGTGCGCATCCCAGCAGCTGAGCCCGCCGTTCTTCGGGCGGCATGTTCTTTCGCTTCGTAGATTTCATACACTTTCCTCTTGCAAACCGACCGGCGGTCTGCAAATACAGACCCATGGTCGGTTTGTACCCCGACTCACCTGGCAGAGCAATGTAATTCACCTGCCAACCCGAATTTAACGATGCGTTTACGCAGCCCAATTCCGCAGGCAGTAGTGCTTTGCGGACCCGGTTGAGTTGTTCTCACGATGCAGGATCGAATGTCATGAATGCTCTTGTCTTTGGAATTACTTCACCATCCGAGTTGCGTCGAATGTCTCGCCTGGCGGGTATTCGCGAATTGCTCGGGATTCTGATCACAAATTGCCTGAAGCGGAAGCCCCCAAAGCAACTCGAAATTCAATCAGGATATGGAATGGCTATGAAAAAATCCGATAAATCAATAGGGCAGAAGAACCCAGTTTCTTTTGAGGCAGGTCGAGTTCGAAGGTTTGCAATGCAACGCATTGACAGCTCCGGTCAGTTTGTACGTTCAGTGTTCGTCGCGCTCATCTTTGGTGCCGCTCTGAGCGGATGTGCCGCCAACATGGCGGCGACAGGCAGAGATGGCCCTGATCTGAGCGTCGTTAGCCAGGAGGCCACCCGGTTCAATGTAGAACGCCAGTTGGGCTCACCCGATGAATTGCAGCAACAAGCCAATGGAGACTGGGTGGCCGTCTATGATGTTGAGCCCAGGACAAAACCGAACCTGGCGCGAGCAGCAGGTCATGGAACACTGGATCTTTTTACCTTCGGGCTTTGGGAAGTTGTTGGTGGCCCGCTGGAGGTGGCACATGCGCGCCGGGTGCTGGTCACTGCCCGATATGACCAATCAGGGAAACTGCTTCAAATGACCAGCAAACCCAAACCCATCCTCTAATCCAAGTTTTGGATCACCGCTGGACGGAAAACGGAAAGCGGGAATTCCAACACCCCCACTAACGGGAAATCACTCCCGCTGGCGCATCACGCATGCCCAGCGTCCAGATGGTCTTTCCGTACAATCAAGAGAACAGACCTTTTTAATGAAGACTATCACGATGATCACACTGGCAGCCATGATGCCAACTTTGTCCTTGGCAAATGAAAGCTGGACCGGTTTCAATGCGGGCTTGCAGCTATCCACAATCGATGTCTCCAAGGGCAACAACGACAATGGAAATGCAGCCCTGGGTCTCCATGCCGGTTACCTTCACGATTTTGACGGTTACGTAATTGGTGGTGAACTTACTTATGACGCGGGCGCTGAGGTCGAGTCCGGAGGGAAAGCCGAGAAAGTCGATACTGTACGCCTGAAGTTCAAAGGTGGGCATGTAATTGGCCAGACATACCTTTATGGCGTGATTGGTTACGCAAACATTGATGGCGGATCCAAGAGCGAAGACGGCTATTCCGCTGGTATTGGCGTGACCTATCGCGCGACGGACAGGGTTCTGGTTGGTCTTGAATACCTACGAGACACGTACGACACGTCTGGTGATGATATCACGGCTGACTCTGTCGCGCTTCGGGTGTCCTACAAGTTCTAGCTGTAGCCATTCGAGATTTCGAAAATGGCGGGGGACTTCAAACGGTTCCCCATTTTTCTACCACATTCAAATTCCGGAGAGGCGCCAGGTGACTAACGTGCCAACTCTAAAGACCGAACGGCTAAACTTAACACCACTTAAAGTAAAAGCTTGGCTCGGTTATCTTACTTTTATGGCCTCGAAACGCCCAGCGTTTATGGGCGGTCCTGTTTTCCCGCGTTTACCCAAACATGGCGAGCTGGCATTCCTATCTAATCACATGCGTCGCGATATTGGTCTCCCAGAATATGGCAAGCGCGAGCCCAATCTCTATCTGAGATAATGAGTTCAGGTCGCAACCGAATTCGAGACGCCACCACAATGCTTTAATCCAATGGACAGCGAACAATGTACTCATTCAAACTTCAACGCCGTCTCTTACTGTTGACATTCTGTGCCGCCAATTTTGCTGGGTCGTCATTTGCCCAGGATCGTAAAGAAATTGCCGTGACGCGCAGCGGCGAAGATGTTGCAGCCAAAGAGTGTTTCGGAAGCTTCGTTTCACAGGAAATAATTGTTCTTGGCGGGATTGAGCAAACGATACTTATTCGCACTTGTGATTTGTCCCAACCGGTCCTGCTGTTTTTGCACGGGGGTCCCGGTGGTGCCGTGATGCCCTGGGTCGATCTGTTCCACACGCCCTTGCTGGAAGAAAGCTTTGTCGTTGTCCACTGGGATCAACGCGGAGCCGGAAGTTCATTCAACGAAGATCTCACGGTAGAAGACATCACGCCATCCAAGTTGGTGGTGGATACGCTTCAACTCACCAACCTCCTACGCGACCGCTTTGGGCAAGAAAAAATATTCCTGACCGGCCAGTCCTGGGGCAGCGCGCTAGGGTTCATGACTATCGCAGAGGATAGTTCCCCCTATCACGCGTTCATCCCAACGTCAGAGCGTGTCGCGTGGGTACGCAGTATGAACATGGGTTTTGAATGGGCCCTGGATCAGGCGAAAGTTCGTGGCGATGTTGAAACTCAGCGGAAACTCAAGTCGATTGAGCCGTTCGATGCATTAGACGAGGCAGATCTCACCGTTCAGCGCGAAGTTTTGGCAGAATATGGAGCTGGAGACTTTCACACTGAAGGGCTATGGGATCGCTATCTCTCTTATGTGCTAGAAGGGCAGAGCCCCTACTACACGGACGCACAGGTTAAGAACTATCTCCGCGGTCTTGAGCTATCGAGCACAGCAATTGAACAGCCTGAGATTGTTGGTGCATACGACCTCTTCACCTCCCACCCGGTCCTAGATCTACCGGTCCACTTTATAACCGGAGCAGAAGACCAGAACACACCAGCCGATCTTGCACAGGAATATTACGAACACCTGAAGGCTCCAGCGAAGAGTTTTACCCGTATCGATGGCGCTGCCCATATGGTGATGTACGACCAACCCAATGCCTGGGCTGAAGCCCTGGTTCAAATAAGAAACCAGACGCCTACCAACTGACGAGCGGCCCAGCGTCGTCATACACTTCAATCAATTCGACCCTTCCCATTTTCGGAGAGGTGGATCCTGGAGTTGAAAAAATGGACATAGCTCGATTTTCCGAACGCCTTATGGGCATGAAGGACGAGGTTTGGCTGCGACATGCAAACCCTTGGTCCGTTTGGACCCGTGTGTTGACACCCCTGCCTCTTCTGGCGTTTGCAATCTGGAGCAGAGCCTGGATTGATTATTGGGCGTGGCTTGCGGTCGGCATAGTTCTTGTCTGGATATGGATCAACCCACGCGCTTTTTCGCGGCCGGAGACTTTCGACAGTTGGTCTGCACAGGGTGTTCTCGGCGAGCGTGTCTGGCTGCGGCATCGCGACAAAGTTGCGGAACATCATAAGCGCGTCGCAAATACGGTCGCCATTGTCAGCGGCGCTGGTCTTTTGCCGTTTGCCTATGGTCTGTGGGCATTCGACTTAGGGTTCACTTGCCTCGGCATGGTTGTGATCTCGGGCGGCAAGATGTGGTTTGTAGACCGCATGGCCTGGGTTTGGAGCGACTTCCTGCGCGACGGTGGAACTTTAGATGATCTGACGGTTGGCAGTTGATCTGTGGCGCCACATTTAAACCACTCGGGAATACGATCATGAAGAAAGTAGTGTTTTGCCACGGTATGCCTGGCAGCCCATCAGATGCGGAGCTACTAAGTAAGGCCAATCCTGGTATTGAAGCCATTGCTCTGAATTTGCTGAACTTTGATCCGAAGGCCATCGACGCAGATCTTTGTGATGCCATAGATACAGCGTTGGGGGAAAACGACGGCGAGTGTGTGCATGTGGTTGGCTTTTCCATCGGCGCCATGGCGGCAATAAAAGTTGCGGCGTCCAGGCCAAACCTGGTTGGCCGACTAACATTGATATCGCCCGCTGCCCCACTTTTCATAGGTGATTTTCTACCCAAGATGGCGGGAAAACCGGTTTTTGAGTTGGCCATGAAGCGTCCAAGGATACTCCGGATTCTGACGCGTCTTCAAAGTTTGCTGACCCGGTTTTTTCCAGAAACTATGGTCAAAGTATTGTTCGCAAAGTGCGGCCCTGCGGAAAGAGTTCTTTTAGAAGACGAGACCTTCGTCAGCGTTATGAAAAAGGCGCTATCGGAGAGCTTCGTACAGAGGCCAGCGGCCTATCTTGCATTTATCAGCGCCTATGTCGCGGATTGGAGCGAAACTATGTCAGCGGTGCAGTGCGACGTCGTCCTTTGGCACGGGACTAATGACACTTGGTCGCCGGTTGAAATGTCTCACTCGCTAAAGGGTGTGTTTGGTGAAAAAGCCACAATAAACTTGGTTCAAGGCGCTGAACACTATTCAACCCTAGTACAAGCTGAACTGTAGTTCACACTCAAGATTGACGCTTTTGGAGTTGTACAGATTCTGGATAATATACTGATTTCGTTTAAAATAGGCACTCGAAGGAAGAGGCGTCTTTGGCTCGGTCACCTCGGCTGGAGGCAGTCGGATGTTCGACCGGATTCATCAAGAAAATGCATGCGGCATCGCCCCGAAATTCGACGTATGAAATTCATATGCGGCAAGATCCGTTATTTCGGTCAATCGATGGCTAGTGGGTCTGGACAGACTTTGTTCGAACTTGGCGGACTTCTACAGAGATTTGGTATCAACCACATCCATAATGCGGAGGGAGATATCATGGGTTATCAAGATTGACGTGGGTGCGGAAACCCAGGAAGTTTTGAGTTCCTAGTGTCACAAATGAGTACGTTAAGTGGTACGGTAAGGATCAATCTCAACAGACTTCCCCCAAGAGAACTTTCTGAGCGAACAGGTTACACACATGATTATCGAAGTTCGTCGCTACACACTAAAACCCGGACGTCGCGAGGAGTTTATCGAGTTCTTTGAGCAGGAGAACCGTGTTGCACTGCGCGACGCCGGGATGCTGGTCTTTGGTCCTCTGCGGGATCTGGACAATCCTGACAAAGTCCACTGGATGCGGGCATTCTCGTCGCTCGAGGAGCGAGACAGAATCAAAGATAGTTTCTACAAAGGACCGGTATGGAATGAGCACATCGAGCCCTTGGTAATGCCCTTAATCCTCCATTTCGAGGCGGATGTGACCGAAACAACAAACGGGTTTGAGAGTTTCGGGGGTGGCGTATCTCTCTGAATTCCCGGGCCCACAATCCGAAGGGCTCACAGAAGAGAACGAGACACGCTCCGCAACACCGATTGTTGCCACTGGCGTGTACGCGGTGAGTGGCGATAACCCGAAACAGACCGTGATCGCATGGCAAAATTACGTCGCCAATACACACCCAACTAACCGGAAGCGAAGACGACATTAGATTTCGAATGCAAGTCGCCGCTGTCCCGCAGTTCGTGAGTTCGACAGGCCTCCTTTCTCGCTAGTGCAGCGAATGGCAGCAAAGCGGGCTGCGACTGCAGCAATCGAGCACCATGCTCAAGGTCGGCTCTGGGCCGTCCTCGTGATCAGCTACTATCGAGGCAGGGGACTTTGCCGCAACGGCCCCGAGGTCGGCTTCGAGCCCATTAGCAACGGTTGCTGCACGATGCACGAAGGTCAGCTTTTCAAAGATCGCTATTGACTTAGAGTTACTCTAACCCGCTACCCAATGGTGAGAGGAGCACTTGCGAAGATGAGAATTGCTGAAGCTGTGGAAGCCTGTGGGCTATCAATCGATTGCCGACAACTCTGAGGTCCGGATAGCGGTTATCCGCGACCAGTTTCAGCATCGTTCGGCGGTCGAATTTGGCGTCAGTGCAGACCGGATTGTGATTTTCGAAACCTATACCGAAGCCGCTCAAGCTGTTCGCCAAGCCACTGTCGACGCCTACGCTAGCGTCGGTCGAGCGCATGGCGGCTTTATCGAGCAGAACCCGGAATGGGGTCTGGAACTGATCCTTGTGCCAAATTCGGAAAAACCTCCTGCGTTTGGGTCATTCGCTTTTGGTTTGAACGACACAGAGCTTCTGAATGAAGTCGATGCAGCTCTTTCGCGATTCCTCGGGACCGATGCCCACCGGAAGATGGTCGCTTCTTTTGGTTTCTCTACTGCCGAAGTTGATATGGTGGCTGTCTGAAACGTCGAAAGCTGACTTTGGCCGCGGCACGCAAAGACCTGCCCTTCCGCATCGATACTGCCCAAATACCTTGAAACGAGCCCAGGGGCCCCAGTGCTGCCCGATGCGCGAATGGTGGCTTTTGAGAGGCTTCTACAAAAGTTGCTTGACCTCCATCGCAATGTTGCAAGCTAACAGTTCAGCAACGAACAATAGAAGGGTGTTGTGTCTCGACCGTTTGCGAAAAGCCACTTTTGCTGTGGCACTACACCCACAATGTGTGAAACACATTCTTCACCAGACCTATGCCGGCAAGCTCCCAGTCCGCCATCTTGCTGACCACCTGATGGGTCCCATCTTCAAAACCTTGCAGATGAAAGATCAGGGGATGTCCATTCCATCAGAAATCAACTCAACCGATGCTGCCTTACGAAAACTTTGCGACAGAGCCGTCATCAGGATCTGTTGCGAAGTTTTGACTGGCGACAGCGATAGCATTGTACCGTCGGGTTAAGCGGCCAGCTCTGCAAATTGACGAAACGGACAGACTCCGGGCGTGATTTGACCTTTGCGGATCATGTGTGCCACTTCGATTCCGTCGAGGGTTGCCGCCGCTGAAGCGAACGCCTTGAACCCTAGCATTGGCCGGGTGCGTCTTTTGATGAAACGATGGTCCTGTTCCACGATGTTATTTAGGTATTTCCGCCTCACCATCTCAATCGGGATCGGGCAGCCAAAGCTTTTCAGCATTTTGTTGATCGCCTTGATACCAGCTGTGTTGGCTCCGCTTTTGTCGATGACAATCTTTCGCGGTAGACCATTGACCTCCAACATCCGGGCGAAGAATTTGGTGGCGGCAGGCTTGTTCCGACGGTGTGAAAGCATGAAATCGAGAGTTTTGCCGTGTTTGTCGACCGCTCGGTAGAGGTAAACCCATGATCCCTTTACTTTAATATACGTTTCGTCCATTCGCCAGGAGCGGTCGCATTTGCCTTTGCGGCGGCGTGCTGTTTCAGCGATTGCGCAAGAGTATCGTGTTACCCAGCGGTTCAGCGTGGTGTGGTCGACGGAAACCCCGCGCTCTGCCATGATTTCTTCCAGATCGCGGTAGGAAACGCCGTATCGAACGTAGAAGAATACTGCGAATAGGATCACATCTTTCGGATACTGCGCACCTTTGAAGGAAATCATGAACTGGCTTTCGATTTGATACGACCGACGAGTCATTCACTCGTTAATTCCGAAAGCGTCAATGGCAGAAAGTTTGCAACGGAACCGCCAAGATACACGCCGCGCAGACCCGTAAACACCAAGCCCTACGGGGCGCGTGCCGCGCGTGTTGACTGGTCTGCTTTCCCGGCGTGTTCGGGAGCCGCGAATTTTCAACAGGAGACAGACATGAAATACATTCGCAAAAAATCAAAACAGCTTCGCAAACTAGCAGCTCGCCGCCTAAGAGCCGTGAGAAAACAGCTTCAGAAAATCGACTTGAGCCTCAGCATCGAGGTCAACTTGCTGGTCATCAAGATCACTTTTACGGCCAAACGCCGGGAGCCTTAACCCCCGGCATGGCTTTGCCAGACAACAGCAATTTTGTTACCTCTCGTCGCCATTGACTGCCTTTTATTCGCCGCTGCTAACATTTGTTGTGGAAATCTTAAGAGCCATACCTTACATAGATTAGTGACATGACTGGCCCCTCTGCACGTAAGTGTACGGGTCAGTTCTCATTTTCAGAGCCTAAATCATTGGCACCTTACCACAAACCGTTCCTCACAACCGATCAGCAAATTGCTCTCCTTCGCAGTCGTGGGATGGCAATAACGAACGAAGATAAAGCTAAAGCGCGTCTTGCGCGCATTGGGTACTATCGGTTGAGCGCGTATTGGTATCCTAACCGAAAGTCCGTTCAATACCTTGATCCTGCTGACAATCGGACGAAGACCGGTATCCTCGATGATTTCCGCGATGGTACGACTTTCTCCGACGCTTTGGATTTTTACGTCTTCGACAAAAAGCTGCGTCTCATTGTGCTAGATGCACTTGAGCGGGTCGAAATAGGTATCCGCACCGACATTGCAATACTGCTCGGGGTTCATGATCCCTGGGCTCACCGCAACCCCACCCTTCTGCACGGTAACTTCAGCCGTCCGAAAGTTTCACTTGCCCGTATCGCGCAAATCCAGAGCCAGGCAGCGCAGACACCAAGGCCCACTAAACAGGCGATAGCGCAGGCCGTAGGTGTTTCTTCGAAGACCGTTAGTTTCGTCCTCAAAAATCCTGCCAAAGCCAGCGAGTCTAAATTGGACGAATGGTTGGCGCGGCTAGACAGCAAGTTCAGGAAGTCCAAGGAAGATTTCGCAAAGCACTTCAAAGCGAAATACCCAGGCGATGTTCCTCCAATCTGGGTCGCTGTTGAACTTTGGGATTTTGGAACACTGTCTCACTTTTATAGCGGTATGAAGGTCGCTGACCGGGACAGTATCGCTGCCCTGTATGGCCTCGCTTCGGGTGATGTTCTTGAATCTTGGTTGCGAAACCTCAACGACGTTCGGAACTTTTGCGCCCACCATTCGCGTCTGTGGAACCGAAACATGGCGGCTCAGCCTTCATGGGTTGGGGCAGGCGATGTTCCTGACTTGGATCACCTCGTCGGCCAGACACATAAACAAACGAGATTTTACACCTCGGCGGTGATGCTTCAGTTCTTGTTGAAGCGCATTAACCCTTCCAGCAAGTGGGGCGAGCGATTGATTGAACATGTCGCCACTTTGCCCAAAAACCCTTATGTAACGCTGGATAGTGCCGGGTTCTTCGATAAGTGGTTAGAAGAGTCCATTTGGAAATAAGAGCCGTTGACGCTGTTGAATGTCTGCAATGATGTTCCGGGCAAATCCCGCGCCTTTGGGCGCGTGACCGCGTGCTAGTCGGACGCCGGCACACCGGCCTCCGACCCGAACCAATCACATCCTTTCTCCCTTCGGCCTGGTGCGGTGAATCTGTCTCGTCCCGAGCCAGCTTAACCGCGGCCAAATGGTCGCCAGGACATGCTTGTTTCGGCCCACAGGGTAACGCCCGCTTTTGCAATAGGTCTGGGAGATCCGCGCGGGGCGCGCGGCTCGCATTGATTATTGGACAGGGCAGGGGATCGACGCGCTAACGCGCGCTCACCCCGGCCCTGGCATTGTCCAAAAGTGGGGCTGCTGTGACCGGCAGGCCGGTCCCATCATTCCTGTCCGCCCGCATCCTGCGTCGGGCCGGTCAAGAGGCAAGCGCCGCGCCGCGCGCGTCGTCTCCACGTCAAAAAACCCGGTTCCTCCCACGCGCAAGCGCGCGGTTCCCTCCCAATTTTTTGCCGCTCCGACCCCATGACAGTCCCGCCCCAGGTCACAGGCTGGGCTTTGCCCACCCTGTTCTGCCAGCCGATAGATACGCGATCTATCAGCCAACAGAACAGAGAGGTCGCGCCCATTGGCGGAAAGCTGGGAAACACCGGCAACCGCATCGCCACGAAAGAAAGAGTTGTTATGACTGAATATCGTCTTGGATCGTCCGAATTGGTACACACACCCGGCCTAGTTGCTTGGGCCATCAATGGTTATCACTTCGCAGATGATCGTCCGACACTGCTGAACAGCATGTGCCAGAGTTTCCCGACAGTCCCCAACACCGCCATCGAACAGCTTTTGTCCAAGGCCGTACCTTACACGGTCGAGGATAAAACGGTCGTTTTCAGCGTGGACGAATAGTCCTGATCTGAATCGACCACCGCGCGACCTGCGCACGAAAGGAGGTGAACACCATGAGCATTGAATTGATCGAACAGCGTAAGCGTGAAGCCTATGCGCTGATCAAAAAGGGAGGTCTCTCCGCCAAGATCGGCCTCGCCTTCTTGAAAACTCAAGCTGCCGCCTAAGCGGCCTCGCTCTACCCCGCAAGGGGTAGGGCACCAATAACAAAAACTTAGCTTTGAGACAAGGACTTGCCCAATGAGCAAACTCGAAACATTCACCGCACCGGAAACCATCGAAACCGTTGCACTGTCCAACCTGTACTTGTCAGACATCAACCCGCGTCAGGACGTTGCTGACGAAGGTATTGCCCTGCTGGCTGAAAGCCTCGTCACGTGTGGCCTGATCCAGAACTTGAGCGGACTGCGCGACAAGGACGGTAAAGTCGGCATCGTTGCAGGTGGTCGCCGTTTTCGCGCCCTCAACATCGCCGTGGCTGAACGCCCCGATCTGGCAAGTGTGCCAGTCAAGATCACCGATAACCCATTTGTTGCCGAGCAATGGGCGAACGCTGAGAACACGGCGCGAGAGGAACTAGACCCGATTGACGAAGTTCGCGCCTATGGAAAAATGGGTGAAAAATCTCTGTCTGTTGCCAAGATCAGCAACGCATTCGGCGTGACCGAGGGCCATGTACGCCGCCGCCTTGCTTTGGCTGGCCTGCCCAATCCCGTCTTGGATGCTGTTAAGGCCGGTGAAATCAGCCAAGGCATTGCCAAGGCCATGACCGTAAGCACCGAAGAAGAAAAGATTCTGGAAGTGCTGGAACGCGCCAAGGAAAGCCGTTGGTACAGTGAGCATGATGTAAAAGCTGCACTGACTTCGGAAGCGATCTGCAGCGAAAACCGAAAGGCTGTTTTCGTCGGTCAGGACGCTTATGTAGCGGCTGGCGGTACGATCACCACAGACCTGTTCGAGAATGAAACCCTGTTTAACGAAGGTGAAATTCTCGAAACGCTTTTTGCTGAGAAGCTGGCCGAAGAAGCGGCCAAACTGCGGGAGGCCGAAGGTTGGGAATGGGTTGAAACCCACGATGAAAGCTACATTCCGTATGGCTACACCGAGGGCCAGAACTTGCAGCGGCTCGAAAAGGTTCGTTTGGTCTACACCGAAAAGCAGGCAGAGCGATTTGCCGAGCTGGACGAGCTGCTACAGAACGAAGTCTTGGACGAGGATGGAGAAGCGGAGTTGGCGGCGCTGAGAAACCACACCGTTCCATTTTATTCCGACGAACAGCGCAAGTTTGCCGGTGTTGTTGTCTACGTTGACAGCAACGGCAAGGTTAGCACGTCATCCGCATACGTTGCCGCTGAACATGTGGCGGCTGCTGTTGAGGCCGGTGTGCTAGCCCCTGTCAAAGCACCGAAAGCCAAACAAGAAGCCAAACCTGCGTTCTCGCAGAAGTTCATTGACGACATGGTTGCGATCCGTCTTGGAGCCATTCAAACGGCCATGCTCGACAAGCCTGAGTATGTTCTGAGCTTGTTTGCCTTCTATGCGACACCGGCATCCGACCACACCAACATTTTCGGCCTCGGCCATGGCTGGGCAGAGCGGAACACGCCCGAGATTGACGACCAGTTCAATCTTGATCCGCGCCTTGGCGGTGAGCGCGATGACGCCGCCGAGGAAACCTATAACCAGTTTCGGGAAATGGCAGGTCAAGGCAGCGTCGAAGCCTTTAAAGCATTCCGTGATCTGGGCAAAAAAACCCGCAATGGTGAAATCACAGCATTTCTCGCGCGCCGGTTCACGACCCAGCGTCCCGACTTCATGGCTGAAATCGCGGCTGATGTTGGCGCAGACATCCGGTCAATCTGGACGCCATCTGCTGAAAACTGCTTCAAGCGGCTCAAGGGTGTGCAGTTGGATGAACTGTACAAAGACCTTCTGGATTTGCACATGGATACCGACGACTACCGCGCGTTCAGCAAGTCCAAAAAGGGCGAGAAGAACGAAGCGATGCACAAACTGTTCAACGATCCAGAACACCAGAAGGCTTTGCGCGTCACCGCCGAACAGAAAGCCAGAATCGACGCTTGGGTTCCTGAGTGCTTCTAAAACAATCGGGGCAGGGCGCATTGCGCCCTGTTCCAGACGGTGCGAGAATCGCCAATAAGCTGAGTTACAGACCGGAAATACAAGGACTGTTAGACATGACAAATACAACCGCAGTAACAAAGGTTGAAAAAGCCGCCCGCCGCGTCTGGAAGTCCGCGCAGATGTATATTGCTTTCCACAAGGACCAGAACAAACGCCAACGCGATGAACCGAAGTTTTGGCCGCCGAAGAACGGCAGCGCGTCAATTCATGGTGCCCCCGCCGAGCAAGAGGCGCTGGTTGTGGTCAAAGCCGCTGACCCAGAGGACACCCAGGATGTGCAAATCAAGCTGCACCCTAATCGGATCGTTGTGCGCCGCGATGCTGAAATCTGGTGGCAGGGGGTTGCTGTTGATGACCATTCTGTAACTGTCCGAATGGCAGACGGCACAATCATTGAGGTTCACCATGATGGTTCTGTCAAACGCCGTGCCGCCGAAGATGAAACCCATGTCGAAGCAGATGGCAGCATTTTCAAATGGACCGAACACGCTGAGACGACAATGACAGGCGACGGGATCGAGATGACCCGCCGCACTGAGGACCGAATTACTGCAATCACCTATGACGGTGTTGTCGATCGCGCACGCGACCGCTAACCCACTGAACACACAAACACCGTAAGAGGACGACGAATGATCGAAGCCAAAACGACCGATGGGGTCAACGTGAAATTCAAGCCGTCGCAAGTAATGGATTGGAGCGTCAACAATTCAGCGGAAGCGACGTTAGAAGACCCGGAGTTGGAAGTCGTGTTTTCGCGCGGTTTGACTGAAGAACTTACTCAACGCGTATATTTCTCGGAGTCTGATGCCGCGCGGGTGGCGCTGGCGCTAGTCAAACACAAGTGGCCGGAATGGTCGCGCCCAAGCTCCGACTAACATCCTTTTTCCTCTCGTGGCGAGAGTTACTGACCCGCTTCGGCGGGTCTTTTCTTTTGCCGGTGTCCAGGCTTTGAGGTTCCTTTGGTGTCCCTTGGCGCCTGGGGCTTGCGCCCCATGCGCCCGCGCGACTGGCCGCTTCGCTTTGATGGCCGCTACAGCGACCAAAGCCACCTATGCCGATTGTCCGTTGTCAGCCTTTTGGCCCGTGAACGCCAACTCAAGCGCGTCATCTGGCAGAGGTCGTTGCAACGCCTTGGCCTCGTCAGCAGATCCGTTCAGCCATATCTCAAACTCTTCTTCAGTTCGCAGCAGCACCGGCATGGCCTTTGGATGGATCGGTGCAACTATGCTGTTGGGTTCTGTGGTTAGGAACGCCATCGCTGTGACTTGCCCTCCTGAAGCCTGCAGTTCGGCATCGGCCTTTTTCCGTAGACCGTCTTTTTCCCAATCCCATCGGCGCATAACTCCGGCAAAAGCAAATGGCGGTCGTTCCGTCTCGCCAGCAAGACGAAACCAGCTCGCCGCCTTAATCGGTTTGCCTGTCGCTCCGGGAATCTTCTCGGTCGGGTGGTATTCCGAAAACGAGGATGCAGGGACAAGGCATCGTTGGGATCGGTCGTTTATGACATGCTCCCAAGGCCAACCGTCGAGATTCCGAACATTTGTCAGCCACGTCTCGTATTTTTTGTTTTTGAACCTGACCTTCTTCCAGCCCCACCGGGCGATACGCAATGATCTGTCACCAGTGTCATCAGCAGTCACGATCACCGATTGCCCATCTGGAAAGATTGCCGGTTGCGCCGATGCGTTGCCCAGCTCATCACGCGCGGCAGGCACGTCGAACAATTGCCGCATGGCTTCTTGCGTGGTCGTGTTCGAATACAGGTTGCACATTCAGACAGGCTATGCGCGCAGTTCGCTTTGGACAAGGTTGCGCGTGTTCTTTATCTGTTCTCATTATGCCTGCTTCGAATCCACCAATACGCGCGCATCCCGGCAAGCCGTTTCGCACCATGAAGGACGCGGCTCTGTCGCACCAGGTCTTGACCCTACGGTGCAACCTTTGCCGCCGCCGAGTGACCTATCTCGCCTCTGATCTCGTTGAGATCGTCGGCCACGACTGGCCGCTCCATATCCCCCCGTTTGCATGTCATAAGGATGGCCGGGAATACGTGCAGGTCGAGGTTTGGAACCCACGAGCTGAAGACATTGGCCGCGTTCCCGTTCGTCGCCCTGGCCGCGTCATACAAACGTGGCAAACAGTCATGCTCGGAGATTGACGGATACATTGAAAATCCGGCCCTTCGCCTCCGCCGACAGGAAAGGGCGGCTTGCGCCACCAATGCGCCTTTAATCTTTGTTCCGCAGGTCATTCCGTTTCGGGAAGGCCACCAGCTCGCGGATCTGCGCACTGCGCTTGTGTCAGATCGACTTGCTTGCGCCGCGTTGCACAATGGTCATGTGTATCGCGCGCATCCGCCCCAGAAGTTCTTGCCTTTAACTCGGTCTGACAGCCTCAAACCCGTTGCCAGTGAAGATCCTCGCTCACGTGTTTCTTTCAAGATGAACATAAGCGGGGCAGTCGTGGTAGCCGCGCAGCCCCCGTTCCGGGCGCTCCGCTTCAACAGGTAATTTCCCCTGCGCCTTCAGCGCATTCCTCGCGGGACAAATTACCTGCTGACAACCCCTTTATGCCCGCTTCTTCCATGTTCATCGAAACACTCAAAAGCGAGGATCAAACAATGGCAACTCAAACTCTGAAACTGAACGTCAAAGCCGGTGAAAAAGATGGCAAGAACTTCTGGAACAAATGCGGGGTTCTCTTTGTAATCACCGATGACGAGAGCGGCGAAATCAAGTCGATCACTGTCAAACACGATATGTTCCCCAGCGTTGAAATGGTGGCCTTCCCGAAACGGAATGACGAAGACGATCAAAACTGAGGGAAGGGCAGGGCGGCGCAAGCCGCCCTTTCCTTTGCTCCGGCTTCGGGCCGGACCCAAAACCGCATTTTGGGCGCTTTTGGGGTGTCGCAACACTCTGCTGTTTCACGCTGGTTGACCCAGCGTAATCACAACTAAGTTTCACTTTGCATTTATGGTTGATCAGTGACACCCGCGTATCTACTCATACGCGAGTCAACAATATTGACCACTCTACGAAGCCGCCACGGCGCTTAGGCTCCTTTGACCCCCTCAAGGCGGCCTTGATCCTTTCCCCCAACCTCGGATCGAGCTGTGGCGGCTTGCACACCGCTACAGCTTTGTACAGTAGGTAGCGCTACACACGCTGCGCTGTTTTTGCGAACCTGACCTGAAAGCATCTACGATCTAGTCCAACCTTCATCCAGCTTTTCAAATACCTTTTCCAACCAGTTGTCGTACCAATACCATTTGCCAGAAACTGTGACACCGTATCCCTTGCCAGGGCTCCGCGCGTCGAGTTGATTGACCAGCTGCGTATGGTCGTAAAGGCCAAAATTTGCGTGACCAGCTTCTTTGGCCTTCTCGACAATGGCGGATGGCAAGTATTTGGGCCGCTCTGTTTCTTTCAGCAAAACGCGCTCTACGTTCGTTGCCTCTGGTGACCCTGCCTTGACGAATTCATAGGCAATGTCTGATTTCGATGCTTTGCCCGCGACCTTTGGCACGAATGCAACCCGATAGCGAAACTTCGGATCCGCTTGTTCTGCTTCACTTAACCCGCCGTGAAATTCGTCCATTGCAGTTACGACGTTCTGGGGCAGGTCTTTTCGGATCAAACTGGATCTCTGCCCGCCGTCAAAAGTGACGAACTGAAGTGCAATAGGCAGGCGCTTTTCTAATCCAAATTCCTTTCCGAATAGGCTCTTGATCGCGTCATTAAAGTTAATGCAACAGGCTTGGAGTTTAGCGCTAAGCGCATCGTCTATGCGATTCGTTGATTGATGCTCGATCTCGTGCCGGATCTCCGACAGGAACTTGAGGTTGTCAACGACGCCGCGTTCGAGAGGGCATCCGCCGTGGGAGATGCACTGTCCAAGCTCCCAGTATTTGTCGGCCCCGTGCTTGGTTTTTTGCACTTCGCCGTTCCGCTTATATCGATAGTCTACCCCTTCGCGTTTGTAATAGGCGTGCATAAGGTAGGTCCACGCGATGATGCTGGTGACAATGAACAACTCGGCTCGGAAAAAAAGACCCGCGCTGTTGAAGGTATGGACAGCGGCAATCATGGCTTCACGCGCTTTGATAAGCAGCTCGTCACCGCGTAGGTGAAGCCCCGTTGCGGGGTCAATATCCGGCCATGCCTCCAAAAATGCGTCCAGTTCCGCATCAGTTGCTGCCTTAACCGTGACGTGCTTTTTCCCATTTTCGATGTCAGAAATACGCGCTTGGTTGATTGATCGCGTTGGCCGCGAAAAGTAAGCGTGAATATCTTGTGGTACATAGTCTTTAAGCAGCATTGCCTTAACTATGGAAACTTCCCATTTTTTCAAAGGCTTTCTCGGTCTGCGGGCCAATGGTCTGATGCCTTATGATTGTCTGTGTTCTAATGCTTTTTGGTTCTGCAATTCTAAGCTGATTAGGGCAGCTTCTCGGGCCAAGGTCAAAGGGACAATATGAAAATGAGTTGCCGGGACAGTTGGTGATGTGAAGGTCAATGTCATCTGACATTCAACACTGCGGGCAAATCCCGCGCCTATGGGCGCGTGACCGCGTGCTAGTTGTAGCGGCTTGAGATTATCCGAGCTTGGGCGCGAGATCATGGGCATTTTTGGCTCAGATTATTTGAGACCCAAAATCTCCACTGGCTCACAATAATTGCGACTGAGCGCAGATTATCTGAGACGGGTTCACATTGCTGAGACTCAAATCCATTGTTCGTTAGTTTGAGCCACCAAGCCTAAGCGCCTGCCAAAGTGAAGGGTCGCGTACCAGCTTTGGTTGACGCTTTTCACCTGCGTAGCGAAGTCTCTGATAAGGTGTGTTGTGGTCATGCAAAGCCCACCAAGTCAGCCCAATCCCTTTCGGAATCGCACCCTCGTACACAGCAGAGGCCCATTGCGCGCGATCTTGAGCCGAAACTCCGCTCTTTAAGGGGCCTTGGACTGGATATGGGCCCCAAACCCCAAACTCGGTCAACATGACGGGCACCCTCTTTGATCTGGAAAACGCAGCGGCTGCTTTGACATCCTTTGCGACCTTGCGCGCAATGGCTTTATCAAACGTCATACCGCCAGGACCCGTTTTATGCGTGAAGTCGTGTGGTGCGTAATAGTGGAACCCATAGATAACCTTCTTGCGCGGTAGTTTTTTCATGAGTTGCGAAGGCTTACGCTGCCGTCCGATAACACTCTTGTAGATACCCTCGACAATGACGACGCGATTTGGGTCGGTCTGCTGAACCGCATCTACCAGCGCCAAATGACTGTCGTACCACTGTTTCAGAGCGCTCGACCCTCTGTTGTGGTATTCAGGCTCATTCATGACGCTGAAAGCAAGCTGGCTGCTGCTGATCGACTTGGCCTCAATCGCTGCATCGCGAAGCATCTGTTGATAAGTTGCTCTGACCGCGTCCGATTTCTCGTAGGCATCGTAGATTAGGCTGGTTCGCAGACCTGGAGCATCCCATCCGCCAATTTGGTTACGTGATTTGAACGCAACGACAAACACAGCGTTTGGAAAGCGAGAGGACAAGGATCGAACCTGAGACGTAACTGTCCTCATGCGGGATTTCAATTTGTTGGGGTTATATCGGAAACCGTTGTTGATTTGCAGAACATCATCAATGCAGATCACGTAAATGATGTGTCGCCATCCATCTGCCAAAGCTCGGGACATATCGGCATTGGTATTCGCGCCTTGTCGGCACTTTGACCAATCACCCGCTGTATTCAGCCCGACTCCTTTTAAGCCACTTGCGAGGCCCGGCGGGATACCGTTGGAGGACCACACATCCGCTGTACCAACGAACGGAAAGGCCAGGAAGGACAATAAAGCAAAAAGCCGTACTACGAACATTTTCAACTCCTATAATCTGCTGAGAATTACCTGGTTTGCTCAAAAAGGTCGGCGAAATAGACAACGATGGGAGGAGCTGATGAATTCAGCTTGATTCGATACAGCCCGAGCTTGATCTTGCCTTTGCCACGAACCGACAGCGTTTGGCCTGACCACTGATACACGCGCTTGCCGTTCACCTTGACGAGAAAATAGCCATCGCTTTTCTCCGACCATCGGGCATCGACTTCAATCTGGTGCCACCTGCCGCGAAGCTGAGAACTGGGAATAATCGTTTTGACGAGGCTTTCATAATTCCAGTCGGCGCTTTCAACTCGCTTGCGCGCCATCAAGCCACCGTTCTTGACGTAGAACTGGAACGGGTGATACTTGCCGCCCATCGCTGAAAATTGGGTCACAATCACCTGCTCAGATCCAGCCGTCGAGAAGCCTTTCGGGAAATACATACCCCAAGAGTATTTGCTAACTTTGCCAGGACCATAGGCATTCTCTTGCGTCAGCTCGACACGCTGGTTGTTGCGTTTGCAGTCGTCCCACTTTTTCTCGCGCCCACAGTCCCCATACCGGAGTTCCATGCGAACGGCCTTTGGATAGACGCCTCCAGGAGGGCTACTAACTATTTGCATCCCATAAGGTTTTGCATTCGTCCATTTTTCTCGCTTCGCACCTCTAAATCCTTTGCGAATGACACCTTTTGGCCCTTGGCCAGACTTGATCTCGCGCACAATTTCTTCTGAGAATACCGGTGGAGATGAGGCCATGTACGCGGTGAACGTCAGAACAATACCAATAAACAACGAACAATATCTGCTTTTCATTGAGCCCCCCTGCTCAATTTATTCTGACGATCCTAGCACCAATGGATCCAAAAATCTTCCTCGATACAGAATGCTGGGGTTTCAAATGAACAAACAACCCCTGCTACGCACTACTGCAACCAGAAAAACGCCCGTTATTCTGGCGGTGACGATGTGCTGCGGATTTCTAGCTTCGCTGCACCAGAAAACCTGATCCGGAAACCTATGACCGCATTACCCCTGTAGTTTAGCTTTCCTGCCACCGGTCTCACGACGCTGATCTGAGTCTCAGCAATGTGAGCCCGTCTCAGACAATTTGCGTCCAGTCGCAAGAATTGTGAGCCAGCGGAAAATTATGGTCTCAGACAATCTGAGCCGAAAATAGCGATGATCTCGCGCCCAAAGATTTATGATCTCAAGCCGCTACAGCTAGTCGGACACCGGCACACCGGCCTCCGACCCGAACCAACCACGTGCGAACTCCCTTTGACCTGGTGCGCCGGAATCTGTCTCTCTGAGCCAGCTTGCCGCCGCGGTCAAATGGTCGCCTGCCCATGGTTGTTTCGGCCCTTCGGGTAACGCCCGTTCGCTTCGCCTTTTGCAATAGGTCTGGGAGATCCGCGCGAGGCGCGCGGCTCGCATTGATTATTGGACAGGGCAGGCGATCGACGCGCTAAAGCGCGCTCACCCCGGCCCTGGCATTGTCCAATAGTGGGGCTGCTGTGACCGGCTGGCCTGTCCCATCATCCCTATCCGCCCGCATCCTGCGTCGGGCCGGTCAAGAGGCAAGCGCCGCGCGTCGTCTCCATGTCAAAAAACCCGGTTCCTCCCACGCGCAAGCGCGCGGTTCCCTCCCATTTTTTTGCCACTCCGACCCCATGACAGTTGTCGGGCGACACATAGTTTTACCATTGCCACGCCGCTAAGCCATTGATTTTGAACCGGGTGGAGGCGGGCCGTTACACTGACTTTGCCATTCACGACTCAAAGGTTTTCCATTGCTGAACGCGGCCGTTCGTTCTCGGCGCAGCAAATACCAGAAGAGCCCATAGCTGCCGTCGACCGAGCTTCGGACTTTCGCTCCTGCGGCAGGTCGCGAACCGCATTTTCCAGGCATTCGAGACTGGATGGCCAACGGCGGGTGAGCGGACTTTGCCGCCTTTTGCTCCTGCAGCTATTGCTGCCGCAGAAAACGCTGCGCTCCCGCAGCGCGAGATTTTCTGCATCGCGGCGAATTTACGGTTTGCGGTCATTCAGCCCTGTGGAAATCGGCGGAGCTCAAACCGCCTTTTCGCCGCAATTAAGTGGGGCAAACGAGACGCGGACAAAGCGCGCATTCGCAGCGGATGCTCGAAAATCAGATATGTCAGGACTGCCTCGACAACGTTATTCCGCTGCCATGGACATTTCCAGCATCCGAAAGCATTCAACGATCCAGGCAATGGTCTTCCGAATTGCGGGGGTGTGGGAAAAGTCCTGCTGGACGAGTGTCCAATAGTCTTCATGCAAAACTTCAATATGCCCGGATAGACGGACAAGACGTGGATGCGCATCACCTTTGAAGCACGGCAGGACCGCAACCCCAACGCCTGCGGCGGCTGCCGCTGCCATCAGGTCGGTATTCTCCATCCGCGCCGCAGGGGAGCGGCCTCGCATAGTGTCCTGCAACCATTCCATTGTCATGTAGTGCTCCTGCTCTGACGTGAACCCAAGCCAAGGCAAAACCGCCAGTTCAGAGGTGGAGAGCGGTAGGGTGCGGTGGTGGCTGAACGCAGCAGCACCATAGACCGCAGCATTGACTGAACCGACGCGGCGCGTCACGCCCGCTTTAGCATCCGGGAGGTCATGAAATAGAAAAACATCTGGGGCTGGACCTTCCTCGTGCGAAACAGTTTCCGACACCATTAGTTCAATTGTCGGTCCGTCTTTCAGCAGGTGAAGTCCCCGTGCCAAAACGGCGGCAGAGGTTTGGCCTGCGGCAACACGGACCAATTCGTTTTTACCCGTCGCTAATTCCAGCGAGCGTTGTTCGACCCGCAGTGCCGCGCTTTCTACGATGCGCGCATCGGGTAGCAGGTTGGCTCCGGCAGGCGTCAGCCGGTGTCCGTCATGATCCCGCTCGAACAGCGGCACTCCAATATCTTGCTCAAGCTGACGCAGCCGCCGAGCGACAGTCGGCTGCGTAACGCCAAGACGCTCTGCTGCTCGCCGCAGGCTGCCCTCTTGGGCGATTGCAAGAAAAATGCGCAAGTCTGACCAATCCATGAAACGTATATGTAACGCATGGCACGAAATTTCGATATTATTTTTCCGCTTCACCTGTGGAACCAAGTAGGTATTCGCCACCACGCAGGTTCCCCATGTCAAAGCCTCTTCTTGTCACCCTTAGTGCCATGTCCTGCTGGGCCTTGCTCAGCGTTGTCAGTCGCATTCTGCTTATGCGGTTCGAATTTGATCCTTGGATGTTCAGCTTTATTCAACTGTGTGCAGGCGGGGCAGCGTTGATCGTTTTCAGCGGGCGGTGCCTATTTGACCTTACGAGCTTCAAGCGCCCGGCAACCTGGGTACTTGGTACGCTCAGAGTTTTATCCGCCTCGCTATTTACCACGGTCCTGGGCTGGATTTCAGTGCTTGAAGCGGGGCTGATCGGGACGCTTAACCTGCCGGTGATTGCCCTAGCTGTGTGGGTTCTAAACGGGCAGCGGGTTTCCTACCGAGAAGGTGCCGGGCATCTGCTGGTGCTTTCAGCCATCGTATATCTAATCGCTGATCTTGACGGAGCAATACGTGACATAGTCGGCTGGCTCATGGTTTTGAACGCAGTTTGTCTGGCTGCGATCACGCTCATCTCCGAACGCCATCCCGACAATATCAGCGATAAACCCGGCACGCGGGCCAGATTTACCGGTGCAGTCTTGTTGGTGACAGCGGCATTGTTTGTGCTAGGGCGTTTTGTTCAAACGGGTCCGTCTTTCGGTACGGTGGACTGGCCAATGCTGCTGTCTGGTGCCTTTGTCGGCGTTTGCCTGCGAGCGCCCGCGATGTTCTTTGTTTTCTGGTCGATCCGCCTAGTTGGGGCCTTTCGCTACACTGCGTCGGTAGTTTTGTTGCCCCTGGTTGGTTTTCTGTTCGAGCAAGCGGCAATATTTGCAGGTCTGTTCGAAGACTTCCGTTTCGAACTTGAAACACTTATCGCGTCGGTAGTGGTGCTCTGCGGAACAGCGCTTGTTCTTGCCGCCAAAGAAACAGCGCCAAAAGCGATCCGAAATGGTACAACTTCATCCGAGTGACCATCGGCAAGAGCGGGCATTTCTACGCTTTGCGGCACTGTGCAAGATGGGGCTCTACTAAGGAATTCGGCACGGACTGCGGGTCCAGCTTAACCATCCCCAAATGCAGCAGGCAGCAACACATACGCTGCTGCTATTCTGCTACTACCTGATGTAACCCCATTATCGGCTACAGCTCATCGGGCTCTGTCGGGCACCTCTTCCGGCTCACGTTCAATCAGGGTTTCAATCTCTTCCATGATAGGATCAGGCAGAGCGCCGAAGCCAATAGCTGCTGCGAGATCTTCGATCTGACCAACGGTGCGCGCGCCTGGAACGGGGATCACCCGGCCGCTTCTGGCCCATAGCCAGCTGATCGCGCCCTGCGCCAAGTTCCTGCCGCCAGTTGTCAGCAACTCCCGCACGGCCTCCAGCTGCGTGAGCATGGCAGGGTTCGGCCGCGCGTCGGCAAAGTAGCCGGTTTTCGGATTGGACGTGCTGCGAATGTCGTCGGCGCGCATGACGGCATCCGGCCCGTATTTGCCGGTGAGCAGCCCCATCGCCAGTGGTGAACGGATCAGCGCTGTCAGACCGTTTTCCTGCGATGCCGCCTGAATGCGCGGCGGGTTGACTAGGACGTTCGCCGCATGCTCGACCGCCAGAAACGCCTTGCGCGGCGCGACTGCGGAGACGCTTTCCGCAAAATCGGTGCTCCAGCCGTAGGCGCGCAGCTTGCCAGCCTCCACGGCCTTGTCCATTTCGTCGAACATGGCCTCAGCCTGCGGAACGGACAGGCTGTTCTGGTGCAGCAGCAGCAGGTCTATTCTGTCCCGCCCCAGCCGCGACAGGCTGCGGTCGATGGCGGGCAGCACCGTTTCCGGCGCAATCTCGTCGCCGGTAAGCTGTTTGCTGTCCTCGTCGATGGCAATCCCGATCTTGGTGGCTATCAGCGCATCGGGCCGGTCTTTGAGCGCTCGGGCAAGCAGCCGTTCGGCGTGGCCCGCGCCATAGGCGGGAGCGGTGTCGAAAAGTCTGATCCCCCCGGCCAGTGCCGCGTGTATGGTGCGGATGGACTCCGCGTCATCGGAATTGGCGTAGCCCAGCGGCTGATCGCCGGAGAACATCGGCCCGCCGATTGGCCAGCATCCCATGCCAAGCGGGTTTATCTTATGATCCAGAAAGCGCATTCCAAAAAACCCCTCTAACAGCTCACCCATAGGACCATCAAAGCGGCTTCCTTTCCATGAAACGTTTTGCAATACTCATTTCATGGATGAAATGAAGCTGGATTGGGATGATCTACGCCTGTTTCTGGCGGTGGCACGCGAAGGCGGGCTGGCCGCCGCAGCTGCATCGACCGGCAAAAGCCCTCCGACACTCGGCCGGCGCATGCTGGCGCTGGAGCGGCGGCTGGGCCGCGACCTGTTCCGGCGGTTGGCACGCGGATACGAGCTGACCACGGATGGCCGCGCGCTTGTGGAAACAGCCGAGGCACTGGAAAGCCGAATCCTGTCTCTTACCGCAAAGGCCGCAAACTCGGTTCCTACGGTCAAGATCTCGGCCGGAACCTGGGTGACATACCACCTCTGCGGTAGAATCCCGGAAATCACCGGTCCTGACCGTATCAGGCTGCGGTTCATCGCGGCGGATGAGATGGTGGACATCGGCCGCCGCGAGGCCGTCATCGGCATACGCAACCGCCGCCCGGAAGGCCCCGGCTTGGCGGGGCGCAAGTTGGGTCGTGTGCGGTTTGCTGTGTATTCAGGCGCGGGACCTGATGCGCCTTGGGCGCGTGTCCTGGGCACAACGCCCTCGGCGCAGTGGGTAGAAGCCAATACCGGAACGGAGGTCGGCATCGAGGTCACCAGTCCGCGCACCGCTCTTGACCTTGCGCTCGCAGGGCAGGCCCGTCTGGTCCTGCCCACCTTCATCGGCAGCCGGATGGATGTGCTAACGCAGATTTCGCCGCCGATCCAGGAACTGGAACACGATCAATGGTTGGTGCCGCATCATGAGGACCGCTATTTGCCCGAGGTGCGCAAGGTGATCAACCGCGTCGACAGGGTTTTGCGCGACACCTGCTTGCAGCCGTGACGCTAACTATCCCATCCGGGCTCTCTTCCTCGCTGCGACATGCATGAACGGCTGGTTTTCACGCCGCGCAGCCAAGCCGAAAATGATGCGGTCGCGGCGATTTTCGTGCTGCGAGCGCGCGCAGCAAGATTTTGACACTTCCGCTGTGGGCTCAGAGCGGACATACTCTGCGGGACGCTTCGATCAGTGAAAGAGAGCCCTTACCAGACCTTCATCGGCGGCTTGAGCTTCGCACGTGCAGCAGGTCGCGAACGGCGCAAATTCGGCGATGCAGCGAATTTCACCGAACCAGTCGTTCGCCTGTCGTCGCGTTTCTGCTAGTCGGCTGAGATCAAAAATTTATCGTCATAAGTAACCATCAATAAATCGTTGAAGGAATTAGCTGATTGTCGCCATATCGCTTCTGGCCCATATTTCATTCATGACGAAAATGATGCTTTTGGTACTGCTGTTTTGGGGCGGCGTGACAAGTGCCCAAACGTGTAATGGGCGCTACGCTGATGCCGACAGTCTCATCAAGAAAGCCTATTCAAAATACGGCACGTTGTATTCTGGAGGACCTAACTACGAAAGTGTTGGGCCGACGTTAGAGATCTACCGTTTGCTGATGGGGTTGCCGGACAGCGGCATGGCAATCCCGCGTGAGTACGGGGCGCCATTCGTTGACCCACCAGGGGGGCGAGACCCGGTGTTCATTCATGAAACACTGGCACGGTCCTTGCCACGCATCCATGATCCGAACTTCCAACGCGATGGACCAGAAGGATCAACGGACAGTGAAGTTCTACTAAATTTGCTAACAACCATAGGGCCATTTCCGGGGTGGTGGCTGACGCCGAATGCGTCACATTTAACCGAAATAGAACGGGTAATCGCAACTCATGCAGAAGATGATGTGCTCGATTGGTTGCTCACCGTGCAGGCCGCATCGGCACGCCCGCATACGCTGTCATGGGGGTTACAGAACACTGTCCGGGATGGGCGTGCGCAAGCTTCACGAGGGGTATTAACCCATGCGCTTGCACAATATGGGCAAACCGAGAGTTTCCCGTGGTTTATTGCCGTGCTGTTCAGCCGCGAAGATCATCGATGGGAATACAGATTGTCCCAGGCTCAGAAATACACTTTGCGGGCCGTCGAAGCGCGATTGAAGCAATTGGACCGGGCCGTGGGTGATTGTACCGCCGATGTTGCCGAGTATGTGGCTCACGCCATCGGAAGCTATGAAACGCTCCGCCAGTCGATCAGCCCTTATTTTAGGTCGCGTTCGGGATTGGTGAAAACACAGCCGTCTCCCGTCGTTCTGAGGCGCATGGCAGCCGTGCAGCTTGCTAAAATCATGGTAAGTCGGCAACCGTACCGACATTCTTGGCTGGCGCCAGAACCGCTGCGCGCGTTGGCAAATGACCCGAAGTTTGATCAGTGGCTGAATGTCGGATTGAGCTACCGTGCTCAAACCATAGAAGACCTTATAGAAATAAACAAAGATGTAGCGCTGGCCCCCAAAACAATCAGATTTCTCAACATTCTTTCGATTGACGATCTGTTGAGATTTGCCCGCAGTAGACAAGATTTTGACATCGAGCGCCGCAACATTATCACCGCGGCTTTTATGCGCCTCTTTGCATTAGGCCGCGATGACGAAGCCGTCTCCTTGATGGACGAGCTTGTGTTCCTCTGGCCCGAGCGAAAAAACACGTTGAGAGAAGCTTGGCATCAGGATGGTGAAATAGGCTACCGTCTCGCGCGCATCGTATTGGCTCTACCCGAGCCGCGTACGTTGTTGGTACCGGAGTGGAACGGATGGCGCGACCAAGGATCCTTCGAAGACACCATGCAAGACGATTTCAGACTTGTTGCTTGGACAGAAGCGCGCAGATCGCGCGACTTACCTATTTCCATACGCACGGGGGGCTTTCTCGAACGTGATTTCAGGGTCTGGATGTCAGCAATCGGCAGCAACTCTTTTGCGGGTTGGTCAGTCCAACGGCGCGCTTACAGGCGCGGGATTACGTTCCCAGATGTTTTGACTGATGTGCAGCCTATTCTTCCAGAACGAAAGGGGCTTTATCACCAAGAAAACCATGGCCCCGCCGCGTTTGCTGGTTGGGATGAACTCTCGCAACTTGGGCCGGAAACAGGGGTTGCCAACCGCATTGGGCAAGAGTTGATCCGCAACGCTCGTTCACGCACCTCCGGGATATTGAGAGGTTATTTTGCAGATAGGGAAACGCTTGCTTCCGAGATGGAATTTGTGATCAGGCAGGGCCGCCGGATGATCGATGGCAAGATGAATGGCCGCCCAATTGGGCAAGTTGCCTTTGAGATTCTTCATGGGCCTTTGGCGAAAACAAAGGCCGCTGCCCGTACAAATTATTGGTATATTTGCAGAGAAAGGTGCGAACCTTGACAGAACTATTACCACAGTCCAGCGCATCGTGAATTCGTACTTCCAAATTTTTTGCAACTTACCTGAATGGCCAGTTTTCTCACCACACGGCGGCATCGAAAACTAAGCCCATGCGGCATACTTCGTGCTGCAAGCGTGTGCAACGTCTTCAATAAGGGCTCATTGCGGACATTCTCTGGGATGTCCCCCAACTGGTCGACTGAGCCCATACCTGCTGTCGACTAGGCTTCTATTCTTTGCATGTGCGGCGCGACGCTAACCGCGCATTCTGGATGTTCGGTGCCAGGTAACGAATGGTGGGTGAGCGGACAGAGCCGACTTTCGTTTTCTGAGCTTCGCTGACGCAGCATCGGTTCGCAGGCACGGCACATCTATTGTTGCGGCGCGGCGTGCGTCACCGATCCGGTCATTCGCGAGCGTCGTTTTGACTTGAACCGAGACCGTACTTTTGCAGCAGCTTGATCCGACAAACCAGACGCGGAGAGGCTGTGTGGAAACGCGCGGAATCCAATCTATTTCTGAACTTTTGAGTGTTTGCAGGGTCGTTTGCCTAGATTTTCATTGCCGGTCTCTGAACAACCTTGGAGGATGTTTTGGCTCGTCCAAGTCGATTGTACCGGTATTTCGGCCAGTTTTTGATCGTAGAGACCGCCTATGCCTTCATCGCGGCGATCAAGGCAGGCGTTCCGATCAGGTTCATGACGCGGGTCATATTGTAAGCAAGGACGTGCAGCGCCATTTCCGTTGCGACGTTCTTCAACCTGCGCATTTTGAAGTGTGTCGCCCCCATCCATGATTTGATCGTGCCGTAGGGATGCTCGACCGTCATGCTGCGCACTGCGAGTTGGGTTGGATCTTTGGCCAGCCGTTCCTGGGCGCGCTCCAGCACGTCTTCGTGTTCCCATCTTCGGATACGTCGCTGCTGGCTTTTGGTGCATTTGTCTTTGATAATGCAGCTCTCACAGTTGTTTGCCCAATAGACCCTGATGGCCTTGCCGTCTTGCGGCCCAGTGAAGCGATACGTGAGCCGCTGCTGAGCCGGACAGATGTAAGTGTCTGTCTCCGCGTCATACGCGAAGTCCGCCTTATCGAAGTGGCCGCGTGCCCGCGCATTTGAGGTCTGAGGCTTGGGCACCACGACCGAGATGCCCGCCTTTTCGCAAGCCAGGATTTCCTCGCTCTTGTAATAGCCCTTGTCGGCGACGGCCTCAATCTGGTCAGAGGCCATCGCATCACGTGCGGCGGTTGCCATCATCGACAGAGCGTCACGGTCGTAACCGTGCATGGTCACTTTATGGGCGACAATCAGGTGGTTCTCGGCATCCACTGCCGTTTGCACGTTATAGCCAACGACGCGCGGCATGCGGGGTGTCGTCGCCATGGACCGCGCGTCCGGGTCGCTTAAAGAGACCAGTGTTTCCCCACTCTTATCCATCCGTTTTTCAATGGACCGATATCGCGCGGCTTCTTTCTTGAGATGTTCCACCTTGCGCAACGCACGCTCCATGCGGGCTTCCGGTATCACGCCGCCGGTTTGTTCAAACACCTCATCCGCACGATCCAACTCACCGATATAGCGTTCAATAGCAGCATCAATCTCGCTCAGCTTCTGGCGCAGCTTGCCGCGCGTATAGTTCTTGGCCTTCGCATTCATCGCCTTAAACCGACTGCCGTCGATGGCAACGAGCTTGCTGTCCAGCAAGTTCATGCCGCGACATAGAGCAACGAACTGCTGGCAAACCTTGCGGATTGCAGGGCCGTTTTCAGGGAAATTGATCTCCCAGATCAATTTCTGATCCCTCAAACTCCTTGCGGAAATCAGCAATCGTTTTGAAGTCTGGTTGAAGGCGACCCGTTAACCAAATTAACTCCGGATTGCGGCCGCATTCCCGTTCCAAGCGCCGCGACGACTGGATCTGGTTCAGATACCCATAGACATAAATCCGCAGCATCAAACCGGGATGATACCCTGGGCGGCCAGTCGCAGAGGGCGAAGTTTGGAAACCTAAATCTGACAAACTGAGCATGTCGACGAGTGCATCAATCGCCCGAACCGCGCTCTCATCGGCGACATAATAATCCAAGCACGCGGGCAATAGTGCCGCCTGCTGCCGATCAACACCCTCAATGAAGTGACCCATCAAACAACTCCGAACTGCTCAACGCAATTATACCAGAAATCACTTAAATCAGGGAGTTTTCACACAGCCTCCGGACAAAGCTGCCTTTGGGAATTTGCTCAGATAGCGATCTGCTGACCGGATCCCAGTTCTTTGCTTTTTCTTACGCTAATTTCTAATTATCGGTTCGCGGGGCGCATGGGTGATAATTTCTGGTGCGTTTGAAGTAACGATCGCGGTTTCCCCAACCGCCATAGATAGACCGGTTTCACGGTCATTCAGGATCATGTGTGTGAAGAATGTCATGTTCTCTTCGAGCACAAGGGGATTGCCCTTAAAGATCAAGGGTTGTTCCATCCATGTTGGTGGCCACATTGCACCCATCGTGTATCCAGCAACGGTAAGCACAGAATCATGTTCTCCGCGGTCTTCAAGAACGGTTTTGTAGGTATCGAATAACTCTCCAACAGTTCTGCCGGGGCGCAGGATCGCTTGAACGGCGTCCAACGCCACCACGGATGTCTCGTGCATCTTAAGGTGCCGGTCCCGTATTTCGGGGCCAGTTAACACGACCCCCATGCATGCGACATGGTAATGTCGGTACGCGAGCCCAAGTTCGAGTGTAACCTGATCGTTCTTGCCCACATGTTTGCGTCCGCTTGTATAGCGCAGGTTCAGCGCTGAATCTCCGCTTCCAAAGGGTGGGATGTGGGCTGGTAAGTCTGCATCATGTCGAAAAAGTGTGTCATAAAACGTGGCATAGATATCGCCTTCGAACGCGCCTGGGTATGTTGCATCGATCACTTTTTTCATGACCGTGTCCATTACTTCGCCCGCTTTACGGAAATAGCTTAGTTCTTTCGGGCTTTTGACCAATCGTAGTTCTCTGATGAAATCGGGTGCCACCGAAAGCTCACACCAACCCTCCAGCTTTTCCTGGGTTTCAAGAAACAACCGCGGTGTCAGTCCCATGGTATCCACTTGGATGCCGATCCTTTTGCCCTCCATACCCAGTGCGCCCAACATGTCGCGGATGTGATCGGCACGGGATAATCCGTCTCCATCGGGTGAAATTCGCACATCTTCGCAAATTGAAGAATAAGAGAGATTTCCCAAATCAGCGGGCCTGGCCAGATGGGTCAAAGACCCGTCTGTGCCAATATACATGCATCCAAAAATACAAAACCCGTCGGTCTCATAGCCGCTCAACCAATACATATCTTCTATTTTGAAAAGCAAAAGACCGTCTAGACCAAGCTCTTGCAATCTTGTCCGGGTTCTTTGCTGGCGCTGAGAGAATTCCTCTCGGGTGAAGTGAATATAGGGTTTGGGCATGGTTCCACCAATTCTATTCAAGGCCATTATGTGTGGCGTAATCGGAGTGAATGTACATCAGGTGGAAGCAATGGCAACTTGTACATATGTGGCGATAAATAGTTTGTGGGAGCCGGGTATTTAATATCTCATTGTCCTGAAGATTGGTCTATAATGGGATGTACCGGCTACTTCTCCATGTTGCAGAAATAGGCCAAGCCTAACCTGCTGGGTGAAGCAGCCGGTACATCCCATTATTAACGAATGCTGCACTACTCGTAAACTGCGGCAAAGCGCGTTATTCGGACATTGGTAATGAGACTGTTGTCGTGGGCCGCAAAACTTAATGTGCATAGTGTTCCAGTCAAACCCAGGGTAATTTTTGCCTGTCCTTGTGGTACGGCAACCGGTCTTGGGCTGCGGCAACAGCAGACTTATCAATAGGCGAATACAAAAACTCAGATCCACTACCCGCGCGTGCCAGATCAGAGCCGTTTGGAGAAATGACACAGCTGCCTCCGAAGAAGTCCATGCCATTCTCATGCCCAGAGGAATTTGCATAGCAAACATATACGCCATTCTCAAAAGCGCGCGTTGGTACGACTTTTTCAGACACTACGCCCCATTGCGCGCCCAGTGCGGTGGGGACAGCCACCAGATCTGCGCCTTGCAAGGCGACATGGCGTAGATTCTCGGGGAATTCGACATCGTAACAAACCAGAATTCCTATTTTGAATTCTCCGAGGGTGAACAAGTCGCAACCATAACCGGGGGCAAAGTGGTCACCCTCAAAGCCGGGGGGAAGCAGAAGTTTCCGGTGATGCCCGATGACTCGCCCATTTTTGGCGATGCACTGGGCGCTGTTATATAATGCGTCAACCTGACGCTCGGAATATCCATACAAAATCGCCGTGCTATGTCTCTTGGCCAGGTCGGCTACGGCTATGGCGAAGGGGCCGTCAGAAGGTTCCGCATGTTCGGCCACCTTGTTTCCGATATGATAGCCACTCTGGAAAAGCTCGGGTAAAACAACCAGGTCGCATGGCTGATTAGCATGTTCCTCCAAAGTTTGCGTCAACCATGTCAGACGCGCCTGCGGACCATTCAGGTCCGCAGGGCTTTGAACCACTGCAACATTGAGCGTTCCGGACATCAATTACCCTTTGCTGAGCAAGATTTCGCGAGGGTACTGAGTGATGTAATCGGCACCCGTTTCGGTGACAACAATAGAGTCGCCGATCCGACCGGCTGTCACACCGTCAACTGAAATCCCGCCATCGACGGCAAAGGTCATACCCGGCTGCAAAATGGTCTTGTCGCCCTCTTTAAGCTCCGGAGCTTCCAGATAGGCCACACCGATGGAGCGTCCCGTTCTGTAGCCTGTCTCATAGCCACGCTCACGATAAACCTCGTTGGCTGCAGCGGCGACATCCTCGGCTAAAACACCCGGGCGTATTGCAGCAATGGCCGCTTGCTGGGCTTCGATCGCAGCCAGTTGCACCTTGCGGTCTTCGTCTTTGACGTCACCGATGTGGAACATCCGGTCAAAGCCAAGTTTATACTGTTTGAACTGGGCCATGTTGCAGAAACAGAAATAGACCGGATCGAATTTTTCCAAGGTCTTTACACTTGCCCGACGGTGCACCATCGAGGCATCCTTGCCGCTTTGCATGATTTGCAGATTGTGGATCATCGGTGAAACAAATCGGTCCCAACCTTTAGCGGTCAAAAAGTCTGCGGCCTTGCGCGATCCGGCATCGATCACGGCCAGAGCAGATTCAAATTCGCGCCCACCTTCACGCAGGCTGCCATGCGCCGCTGCCATCATGGCCCCGGCGATCTGGCCGGCCTCTTTCATCACTCCGATTTCAAACGGCGTTTTGATCGTGCGCATTGCGCCGAGAACCGGCGAAATGTCATTCAATGCAACATCGGGATAGGTTTCATCCAGATGATTGCGGACAATGGCCGGAACAGAACCTTTTTCGATCCAGATTTCGGACGGATTGTCGCCCAAGGCTCCGGCAAGGGCACGACCCCAGGTGCGTTGGCCGATATCTTCCCAGACCCGAACATCTTCTACCCAGGTCATTTCGCCGACCATTTCCGATTCCATCAATGGGGTGATAACAATCGGTGCATCATCCGCATCGACTACCAGCATGCTGGGGCGGCCAAATTCAATGCCGAGATAACCCCAGAACCCGGCCAGATAGGCCATCGAGCTTTCGTCCGTAAAGACAGCTTTCTGAATGCCCTTTTCTTTCATTCGGGCCTGAAGGTTTTGGGTGCGCACTTTTGCTTCTGCGAGCATGAGAGGTCTCCTTTTGTGAGAGTTTTGTTTGTGAATGCAGAACGGATTTTCTTGTTAACGAAGGTACGTTGGCAGGTATGGAAGCTAGCTCTGTAAAGCTGTCAGCACCAAACTGCCTGGAAAAGAGCCCCCGCCCAAAGGCGGGGACAGTTCAGGAAGGATAATTACCCAAGCAGGCTTGGTAGGAACAAAGCGACCGGTGGAACGAAGGTCACAATGAACACCATCGGTAGATGGCCGAACACCAAGAATTTCATTGTTGGCCCGACGTAGGTCGACAGCGGTTGCTTGGTCACCCCACCCGCCATGTAAAGCAGCGGTGCGCAAGGTGGCGAGATATTCCCGAGACCGAGGTTGGTGCCAACGATTGCTGCAAAGTGAATCGGATCCAGCCCAATTTTTTGTGTAACAGGCAACAGGATGATTGCAGCCAGGACACCACCAGACACATCGTCAATAATCATTCCCATGATCAGAAGCAGCAGGTTGATCAGCAACAAAATGACAATCTTGTTTTCCGATATGGATAGCAGGATGTCAGCGAATTGGGTTGGAACCTTTGCCAAAACCATCCCACGGCTCATGATGAACAGAAAAAACAGAACCATGATGATTGCACCAGTCAGACGTGCAGCCTCAACTGTCGAATTGAACAGATTGTCAAAGGGCAAAGTACGGAAGATCAGAACCCCGACGATCAGCGTATAGACCAACGCAACAGCGCCCGCTTCAGTTGGGGTTGCGATACCGCTGTAGATGCCGCCAAGAACGATGACCGGCATGATAATCGCAAGACTGGCGCGTTTGCCGGTTTTGGCGATGTCGCACAAGGTATCACGAGGCGACATAGGCTCCTCCACAGTGATGTTGTTATTCTTGCGCAAAAACCAGAAGTTCAACACACAGTATATCAGCGCCAACATGATCCCCGGGCCCATCGTCGCCAGAAAGCACTTTGCCACCGATTCGCGGATCGCAATCGCGAAAACAATCATTGGAATACTGGGTGGGATCATAAGGGCCAAAACCGAAGACACAGCTACAAGCGCGGTTGCGTGACCAGGCGGGTAGCCTTCCTTGATCATACGCGGGACCATAATCTTGCCGATGGCCGCAATCGCAGCGGAGGCTGAGCCAGAAATTGCGCCAAACATCGCGCAGGTCAGTACAGTTACGGCACCCAGGCCGCCTTTGAACCGCCCGACAAACGAGTTCACGAAATCCAGAAGTCGCTCAGATATGCCGGAAGCGCCCATCAGCGTGCCCGACAAGATGAACAGTGGAATTGCGAGGAGAGAGAACGCGCTGACTTGTGTATAGCCAAAGCCAGTGTGGAAAGAGACGTCCGTACCAAGCAGATACCCATATGCCAAGGCACCCACGCCGAAGGCAAATCCAACCGGAACTTCGATCAACAACAGGAGGACGACAAGGAGAATTGCAACAAAGAAGAATGTCATGTCATTCGCCCCCTTTTCCGGTGAAAAGCGCCCGCGCTTCCAAGAAGATTTGAAGCGTCAGATAGAAGACCATCAAACACAAGCCGAAGATCATGCTTAGATCCCAAAGGTATTTGGGCAGGCGCATGTAAGAGCTCTTGCGGTTCACCTGAATGTTGAAAGACGCAAAGTCGATGCCGTACTTCAAAAAAAACACCAAAGCGATCAAGCAGATAACTGAACCCAAAAGGCGCAAACTCAACAACACCTGTCGGTTTTGCGTTAGCAGCGTCATTACGCCGCCTTCAATGTGATCGCGTTCACGTGAGCTATAAGCCATCCCGATGAAATAGATCCAGACAGCCAGCATGGGTGCCATTTCTTCCATTCCCAGAAAAGGTAGCGAAATCACGTATCGCATGAAAACCTGAGCAGCCATCAACAAGCCAAGGGCAATCATCGCTACAAACATGATGACACGCATCAGCCAGGCCAGTTTGGCCTCGAAATTGTATAACCACCCCAATGAGCGATAAACGGGCGCACCGCTATTATTGTGAATCGGAACCGGGATTATCGGTTCAGGTACAGTGATGTCACTCAAGCTGTCAGTGTGCAAAATCTCTTTTGACATATCTTCCCCTCCCAGAGAACAAAAGTGCGCGCAGGATGGCTCCTGCGCGCACAATGCGAATGCCTACTCGATCCCGGCAGCTGCCTTGATTTGACCCATCACCTCAGCACCAAGGATGCCTTCCATGTACGGATATTCAACGGCAACGACTTTCTCGCGGTATGCCGCAAGTTGTTCTGGCGTCAGTTCGATGACCTCGATCCCAGCTTCCTCAATTTGTGCAAACCATTTTGGGCTTTCAGATTCAGCGTTCTCCCAGGCCCATGTTGTTGCTTCGTCAGCCGCAGTGCGAACCCAGCCCTGCTGTTCTTCGCTCAAGCCTTCAAACCATTGTTTGTTGGCTGTCCAGAACGTGTGTTCGAAGTTCTCGCGCGTGAACACATAAGCACTGAGAACGTCTTTGAAGAGCAACACTTCAGAGGGTGGGGAATATGCACGGCCATCGATCGCCCCGGTTTGCAGAGCTGTGTGCACTTCGGAGAATGCCATTGGGACGGCTGAAAACCCGGTGGCCTGATAGCGTTCGATTGCCATCGGCATACCCGGAACGCGCATTTTGAAGCCTTCTGCATCTTCTGGGAAATTCACTGGCGTATCAACGCCGTTGCGAACGACAAAGCCGGTAAAGTCAGTTGGGATTGTACCGAGCAGCACCATATTCAGATCACTCATGATACCGTTATAGACATCCATCATCACCGAACCCGGGCCATAGATTTCTCGGCCGGATTCCCAATCATTCGCAACGTATCCGAGTACGGATACATCCCAACGTGGATCAAGCTCAGAGTGGTTCCACGACATGGTCATTTGAACAGCGCCTTGCGCGACCTGCTCGACGATGGAGGTCCAATCTCCAAGGTCACCACCAGGATGGTAGTCAACCGTCATCGAGCCGCCGGATAGTTCGTCGAGACGGGCCGAAAACTGCTCCGACACTGAATGAAAAATATGTTGCGTGTCCATTACGTGGCCAAGAATGATCTCTTCTGCCTGAACTGCTGGCGCTGTCGAAAGTGATAGTCCCAGCACGACTGCGCTGGTCTTTAATAGGGTATTCAAATGCATGAAGGCTCCTCCCATGGTGACGCATTTTCGGGCATTTTCCGTTTCGTGACTCGATTCGGATTGCACCACGTAACTCATAAGCTGTATACACCTAAAGAGTCAAACGGCAACAATAGATTCGAACAAAGGATGTTTAGCGCTTATGTGTATGCAGCTTGGGGAAAATTTACTCGAAGAAGAACTTTTCGATGAGGGCCGCCATGCGCGCGCTAAAATCGGCTTTGTTCTCCTCGCCACAGAACAAACCATCGAAGACGATATGTTTACCTTGCGCCCTGATGGCATAGGGGTGCATTTCGCGAGGGCAGCGATACCCGACTCCATTACAGTTGAATCCCTTACATGCCACGCAGATGACCTGGCACGCGCTGCTGAGACGATCCTTCCTGATGGAAGCTTGGATGTGATTTGCTATGCCTGCACATCTGGAAGTCTTGTAATCGGTGAGGAGAAAGTGTTTGCCGAACTGCGCAAAGGGGCGCCAAATGCCAAGACTACGTCACTTATTACTGCTGTTCTCAATGCATTGCGTGCCGTTGGTGCAAAACGCGTAGCGGTTGCAACCCCCTACCTTGATGAGATCAACCGACAGGAAGCCGATTACATGGCCGCTGCCGGATTTGAAATTACCAACATTCGGGGTCTGAACCTGGAAAAAGACAGCGATATGATCCGGGTGCGGCCGGAGATTCTGTCAGAGTTTGCAGCCGCAGTTGATACACCGGACGCCGATGCATTGTTCATCAGCTGCGGAGCGCTGCGGTCGTTGGAAATCGTAGACCAGCTGGAGCGGAAGGTCGGGAAACCTGTCATATGCTCAAACCAGGCCATGATGTGGGATGTTCTGCGCCGCGCTGGAATCAATGATAGGATTGAAGGATTCGGCATACTGTTGCGAGACCATTGATGAGGCACTTCACCGAGGGCCTTCTAATTGCAGCTGAAATTTACTAATGATACCGATGATTTTGTTGGGGGTAGAAATGGAAGCGCTGGAAATTGATCAGGACCCGGCAGACGTGAATGAGCCAAGGTCGTCGGTAGAGGCTATGCAGTCTGAAATCATCCGGCGCATCTGCTTTCGAGACTACCCACCTGGAAGCCAGTTAAAAGAAGCAAAACTGGCGAAGGAATTCGGGGTTAGTCGCACACCGGTGCGTGACGCCATCAGCCGGATCAATCATTTGGGATTGGTGGAGACCCGTAACGGTGTTGGCACCGTGGTTATTGAACTCTCAGATGAACAAATCCGACATGTCTATGAAATGCGTCTTCACTTGGCGACTTTGATCGGAGCAATGTCCCCGAAACCGATAGCCAACGAGGACAGAGCCCAGGTTGCAGAGTTGTTGGCCGAGGCCATTGCGTTGAGGGAGAACTTTTCACCGAGGCGATATGTGGAATTGAATCATAAGTTGCACAATCTTGTTACCGATCTGATCGGAAACTCGCTACTGAGAACCTTCTGGCAGCAAGCTTATTACCAAGCTGCCAGTACCTGGTACCGTATAGCCACCCTGGCCGAGACAGATGCTGCATCCGGCCTTGTGCTAGAACTATACGACTTGAAAGACGCTATTCAACAAGGTGATCCATCTGCGGTTGGCTTCGTGCAACGCATTCACATTGGGTATGGATTTCAGCGGATCGAAGAGCATCTGCTGATGGCAAGTGCCGATTGCAGAGACCCATAATGGAGCGATTGAGGCACAAACTTGTAGTGAGCCGCAAACCGCCAACACCGGACATAAGTGAAAACGCAGCGAAAGTTCAATTTATCCGCAACCTGTGAATCTGTTGCTTCAAAATTGCCGCGCGGCGGGCGAATGGCCGGAAACGACGCTGCGCCGCATCGTGGAAATTTACGCTTGCGCAGAATACTCGGTGCTGCGAGCGCACGCAGCGAGAATATCCAATTCACAGGTTGGGCTCCTTGCCGACATTCTCTGCGACGCGCCCGAGCTGGTGCATTGAGCCCTGAGCTGTCATTGATCACACTTCAGCCCTTTGCAAGTGCGGCACATCGCTAACCGCACTTACCGGGCGTTCAGGACCAGGTGATGTATGGCAGGTGATGCGGGAAGAGTGTGGGTTCGCTTGTCATCCAACTCATTACAGGATCTGGGCCGCGCGGACATTCATGCGGCGCGCGTCGAAATCTTGCGGAGAAGCGTATCTATGTCCCGGCTACCCCCTGAATCGGAGCAGAGACCATGCAAACTGAAATCGTCAACACACCCGCACACGAGCGTTTCAACAACTTGCCGATAGGCGACAAGCTGGACCAATTCGAATGGTTCGAAATTATGCCCTGCCGCAATGATGAAAGCGAAGGCTGCGCCGTCCAGTGCAAAGCCGGAGAAGTCGAGTTTTGGAGCATTCACGGCCGGAAGAACGAAGGCACCGAGGACGAGCCTGAGTTTCTGGCAACCGCTGTTCATGACGCATGGGATGTAAATGCGATTGTTAAGATCGCGCGCCAGATCGCCATGGAAACCGGAAAGGGCTTTCTGGCCGGTGACATCGCCTTTGGACAGTTTCCCCGGCAGAACGGCCAGCTCGTGCCAGTGGTCGAATTCACTGAGATTGCCGAGGATCTGACATTCGCCATCCACGAAGCCAACGAAGGCGAGATCCCAGACGAGGACCAGCGCGTCGATGATTTTGACAATCATCCGCTGGCCGATTTGCGCGAGGCGTTTGTCGATTACTCCGACTATTCGGGTTCTGATCAACTCGACCCTTATCAGCCCGAAGCCACCACCCACTGAAACCTTATAAAGCCGGGAGGCCGCTAAAGCGGCCCCCGCCCTTTGCCCGATGGAGAGCAGAAATGCAGCAGCTTGATTTGATACCGATGGCACCGACCGAGAAAGGAACACCAGGCGCAAGCTGGTGGGCCGGTGCCTGGGAATGCCGAAATCATGACGGATTTTTTCAAACCCGAGAGCAGGGGCGGGGACCGTGGAAATTCGTGATCTACGGATTTGGTGCCGACGATGTTTCTGTCTACGGCGTCAACCCGTTTGGCGAACTGATCCACCAACGCGTGCAAATCGACGGGCAGGACCGCATCACCATTCTTGGCCGGAAATATGGCCGGGATAACTGGCAACACTAAGCCGGGCGAAGCCCGAAAACTGAAACCGAAAGGACTGCCAAATGTTTGCCCATTGTTTCCGTTCTGGACACATTGAGCTTTCTGAGCATCCCGACATCGAGGGAGGGATTTGTATTGGCGAGGGGACCGAGGACGAGCTGACCCGCAAGCTGGATGGACGCGCCCGCATGTCATGGAATGACACATGGTTAGTCCCCGGAGTGCCGGCGGCTGAAACCGGGGATGAGGCGCTCGATGCCACCATTCTGTTCAAGTCTCGGATGGTCGAAGCGCTGCCAGAGGCCGGGTAGGTGCGCCGCCAGTTCACCTTGCCGGGTCTCGATCAGACCCGCCGAACGCGACGCGTTTTGATGCACGCGGCTGATGTAGGTCAGGCCCCCGGTATGATGCCCGGATGGCGAACCGCCAAGGGGGGCATTTCAAATGCGGTCAATGCGGCCATGACGCCGGATGGTGTTTTGACATGACCGATACTGAAATCCGGCGGGGCATTCCGTGCCCGGTCTGCAACCACCAAAAGGAGGATTCCGATGCTTGAGAAATGTGTTCATCACACCATCGACGTTGCTGTTGCCGGTGCCCTTTTGATGGCCGCCGTATCAGCGTTTTACTAGCACGCCGAACAGCGCGCCACTATCGAGGTTTGGAAGTCTGACCGCGCCGCCCGACTGACCGTCGCGCGGGACTGATCACGTCCCGTCAGGGCCTTCTGCTTTTTCTATCATCGGCCATCCTAGCGAGGCCTGGATAGCCTGCGCCACATCGGTTGTGCAGGGCCAGCCCGTCCTTTTCTCGGTCGCAGGTTTTGGCGATGATCTTGAGCGCGGAGGGCAGCGGCGTGTCAGCGCCGACCAGCTCAATGAACCGCTTTTTCGGGTACTGCCCATACCGCCCGCAGGTCTTGCAGTTGATCCGGACCACTTCAAACGGATAATCCCAAGCCCTCACAACGTACAACCCCCGGTAGTGCAGTTTTCACGCGGTCTGAAAAACTTCAACTCTTCCATTCTCAGCATCTATCCCACGGGTCCGTTCAGAGCCAGCGTTAAGGTTGGTCGCTCGGTTCTCGCTCGCGCCACCCAACGCGAAGCCGTGCGTCTGTCACTCTGCCGAGATCCCGACCGCGACACCCTGACCTGTGCTGCGATAGCCGGTCAGCTCGACGGGCCGCACGGCTGCAGCCCTGCCGAAGTGTTGGCGCACTGACCTTACCGGCAGAGCTGATGCCAACCCATCGGCACCCGCCGCCAAAGCGTCGGGAAGTTGAGCGCGCCCAGGCGCGCGGAAAATGCAGATCGCATTTAACGTGCCGGAAAGTGACGGGCGCTGTTCGGGCAGCCCACGCGTTGCGTGATTGCCCTGCGCAAGTCCACCGGCACCCACGCCTGTTTAAGGAAAAGGGGCGGAACCCTTTTCCCGGCGTGGAAATTGACTCCTAGAGCAAAGTTGCTCCGATCACGATTTGAGAAAATACGTATTTCTAAAATCCCATCGGTTTACTCTAGGAGATTATGACAGGATAAGGTGGTTGTAATACAAAATGCCTTTTGCTATTTTCTGAGACATGAGCAAGACCAGCGACACCACCGTCTTTTCCGTTCGGCTAAGGTCTGATGCCTTAGCGAAACTCGACGTTGCTTGGAGGTCTCTGGGATTGCGAAGCCGTAACCAGGTCGTCCATCGTCTCATCTATCGACTGATCGGCTACCTCGATCCGGACCCTGCATTAGTGGATCTGTGGCAGAAGCATCTGCGCCAGATCCAAGGCGGATATACCAACCTCAACCAGCTCGCTAAGTCCGCGAAACGCGGCACCGTGATCTGGACCGACGATGACCGTCAAGATGTGGAAAACCTGCACCGCGCAATCATCGAGCACCGGCGCGATCTGAAAGCACTGATCGTTGCGGCCCGTGCGAACCGTCAGCCTGACTCGGCTATTCGACGTCTGCTAAAGGATGACAGTTGGGAGACTGATCAATGACCATGGCGGCGAGAGATTTGACTGCCGGGGACCTGATGGAACTCGCATTCCGTGATGCTCAAAAAGGTGCTGATCGATCTAAGCAAATCAATCACCAGTTGCAGACTGCCAAGCGGATGAAGTTCATGGTTTCGCGGGGTTCATCCGTCAAAGCGCGGCTTGGCGCTGTGGTTGGAAAGCCCGAGGCAGTTGTGAAGAACGTCCGCAAGGGTGGGGTGAAAAACGCTCAGGAACTTCGCCGCCAGATCAATTATCTGACCGTTAGGGCAGAGGGGGTTTTGGACATTCGAGAGAACGGCGTGACCCCGATGAATGCCGAGGAAATCTCGGATTTGATCGAAGAATGGGACACGGGTTTCACGGGCAAAACGAACTTTGGTTACACTCGTCATATGATCGTATCCTTTCCTGAAGGCACCTATCCGGACGCCGCACATCAGGCCGGTTTGGAGTTCGCTGACCGCATGTTTGGAAGTGGTGATTTTGGCGATAAGTGGGACTATCTGACGGTGTTCCACAACGACACAGATAACCCCCATGTCCACATCGTTGTCAACAACCGTGGCGTCGAGCATGGGCAGTTGCTCGCCATGGGAATGAGTAGCGAAATGAATATCGACGTGCAGCGGTCTATCCAGGCCGAGGTCGCCGAGGAATACGGAATCGAGCTGACTGCGACCACGCGCCTTGAGCGCGGTTTGCGGCAGGAAGTCGAGACAGACACTTGGAAAGTTCAGGCCGGTATGTCGGTTGTTGAAAGCACCCCGGAAGTCGAAGTTACGGCCCGTGACAGGGCTGCGGATGTAATGACTTTATCCATCGCAAGAATGTCCGATCTGTTTGATGAGCGCGCCAACGCCATCAGCGAAAAGATCGAAGAGTTTGCCATCAAGCTCATTGAAGGAGAAGAACCTATGGTATCGAGAATGGAACATCTACTGGATCAGGCCCATCATTTTGATGACTACGGTGAGCCGGGAGGCCCCGAATACAAGTCGCCTGAGCTGATGCACGAGCTGCGTCAGCACATCGCATTAGGCGGCAATGAGGAAACAATCAGCCCCGATCTGAAGGCCCGTGTAATCCAGCATATTGACGATCACCAACATATCGCGGAGAGCGGTGGAACCCTCTCGGCGATGGCTGATATTGTCGATCATAAAGACTATCAATCGTCCGAAGACTACTCGCCGCCAGCAGTTCGCTATGACGCCTACATGCGCGATACGCTGGGCGAGGATGCCAGTGACAATTGGTCTAAGAAGTCTGCCGATATTCTGCAGTCCATCGAAAAAATGGAAGGACTGGCGCGCGAGGTCGAAGATCCAAACTTGCGCGTTTCAATGGATATTCAGATAGGTGAGCTGAAAGGCGACGTTGCGAATATGCGGCCCAACGATCCTGACCTTCAAGCCTTCATCATGGAGGACAGGCGTTACTCAACGCTGATGGACACCGCTGAAATGGATACCTTGGATTATCCGCAAGCCGAGCAATGGGTTGAGATCCGCAGGGAAGTCACTGACACGGCCAGCAGCTACGGCCTAGATGGCGAGGCGTTTGTTGCTCGTTTTGGCAACCATCACAACGTCACATTAGGAACAACTATGGAATGGCGTAGCGACGATATTTCGACCGCAGCGGCCCACTTCCAGGCTCAAGGTTTGCCGGACAGCCAGGACCGTGCCGAGGCCGTTGTCGATGAGCTGCACCAAATAGCCTCTACCAAGATCATCGCAATTTCTGAGGAACTTTCGGACGTTCACGCCCATGCAACGCACCCGCTCTTGCAAGGGCGCGGCGACGATACCGGTCATGGCTTGGAGGACGATGACGGACACAGCTTATAAGGATTACACCCGGTCTGCCTGATGCGCGCGCCAACGCCATCTGCAGGACCATCACAGAGTTATCCATCAACTCGAAAAGGAAAAACTATGGTTTCGCGTACAGACTATCTTTTGAACGAAGTCGAACACTTCGCACCCTATGCCAAGTTCGACCAATCCGCGCCCCGAGAAGATCGCGTTTCTGAGCAGATCGACATCATCACGAAAGAGCAACGGAGTATGGGGTATGACAATGCCGCCATCGGTGGCCGACTGGATGACATCGAGGACCAGGCCAACCGCCGTGTTGACGAACACACCGCCCAAGCTGATCTGGTCGAGGAATTGAAAATCGAACTGGAAGCCGCCGAGAGGTCAGGGGAATCAGTTGACCAGGGCGACATGCAGGCTTTGGTTTCCCGTCATATGACCGACGCGCAGGAATACGATCTGTACCATCCATATTATTCGTCGCTCGCGGATCTGAGTGGTGACAAAGGTTTTCAGGATTCCGACGACTACCAGTCACCGGGTGATCGCTATGTGCAATACATGCAATCAGCTTTGGGGCTCGCCGGTTTTGAGAACTACGAACAACAGACCAAGGACATCGTAAACTCCATCGACAACATGGAGGCTCTTGCCCGCGAGGTCGAAGATCCGCACTTACGTGCCGCCATGGACGTGCAGATCGGCGAGTTAAAGGGCGATGTTGCAGAATTGCGCCCATACGATACTGACCTGCAGGCATACGCTGTTACTGATGACAGTTACACCACATCCATGAATGCGGCCGAGTTGGATAACCTGGACCCGTCCGAGGCCGAAAAATGGCTGGCTGTGCGTGATGACATTGTGGCGACCGCCAACAGCTTCGGTCTCGACGGAAACAAGTTCCTGGCCCGCTACAACGATCATGACAGCGTTTCAGTCGGCACAACGGCGACTTGGAAAGACGCGGATATTTCCACCGCTGCTGCCCACTTCAACAGCCAAGGCGTTCCGGACAGCTACGAGCGCGCCGAGGCCGTTGTCGGTGAGCTGCACCAAGTTTCATCCAGCAAGATTGCCGCTGTTGTGCATGAGATTGCTCATACCCGCGAACAGGCCGCCCACGTTCATGAAGATGATGGTCACAGCCTTTAACCACGGAGGCGAATGATGTTGGCAACAAATCAAAACCATTGTGCAGTGCCTTCAACTGCACAGCTTGCGTCGATGATGGGGCATAACAACCCGCCCCCTGAGAAGGTCATCAAGCCGTCGCCCGACAGTGTTTTCGGGCTTCGGGCTGCATGGCTTCGGTTCGCGGAAAAGAGGGAGTTAGTTCGTCTTGCTAAGCTGCACGTTCGGATCGAGCGGAAAGAGCAAGCTCTGAAGGATCTGCGAGCCGAGCGCACCAAGATCATGAGCAGGTGTATCCGTAGAATGCGCCGAGCATCTGGTAAGAACTGAAGGCATCGAGCCACGATTCAAAAAGGCCACCTTCGGGTGGCCCTTTTTCTGTTTAGCCCAAACTTGAACTGATTTTGCGGCCTTCCAGCTCCGATAGCTCAAGCTGCTTGATAAGCCGCCTCCACTCTCGTCCGGCCTCTGTCCATGCTCCCAGGGACCACATAGACGGCAATTTTCTTTCCAGTTCACGCCAATCTTGATAGGACCCAACATAAGTCAGGCTTGGGCTGTCCGGATGCACGGAACACTGCCACCGCCCACGTTCACTCGTTTGATAGACCTCAAGGTAGTTTGGCTCTGGTGCCCACCATCAGTTCGTAGCCGAACAGGCAGCGTCGTCTCAAAATTCAAGCGGATCTGCGTGCTGATCGTGCCTTTCGCAATGCCCCAGCCATCATAAATAAAGTGCGGAAATGCATCATGGCTTGTTTTGATAGTATCGGTGCCTCGAATAATTCGATCTTCAAGGATACTGCGGGCGCACTCAAAACTGGTGTAGTGCGCAATCTCGTGCTTTGGGTTTTCTTCTATTTTCTCAAACCAATCCGGTTTGCTGTTCACTCCGAACATCAATCGCCCAGCCTGTTCGCCGCAGCCTTGATCTTCTTGTCTGTGTTGTACTGGCTCAGCGAGTACACAGCCCAAATAGCGGCTGGAATCCAGCCAATGAGCGTCAATTGCAGGAGCAGGCAGAAAAAGCCCTGAAATGGGCGATTGATCGTGAAGAACACCACAAACGGCAGCAAAATCGCGAGTATCAATCTCATCTGAAAAAACCTTCTGATAGTTAGACCGCTATGTTCTCACAAACATGGTTAAACGCAGATTTACTTAAACAGCACCCCCGTCAAGCGGAGGCGCTACTTTCAGGCTGTTTGGCTCTCATTTTCTCCACCGCCATGTCTTTTGCGGACCGGCTTTTTCGTTTTGCAACGGTGCGCTGCGCATCAAAAGCAGCCTGAAGTTCCTGATCTTTTTCCGAAACCTCTTTCACCGGGGCAGGGGCCGGTTTCGCATCAGCCAGCGCCTTTGCCGTGTCCCTGGCTTGCTCTACAGCCAGATCGAGGTGTGTGCCTTTGATCTTCGGACTTTCGCCGCCCAAGAACTGCATGAAATAGGGATCTTCAAAGTACCTGATCTTGTTTGCAATCACCGGCATCTTACCCTCGCGGATCAGCACAACTTCATTTTCAGGCAATCGGCCAACGTGTTCAGGCCGGAGCAGGCGAATGCCTTCCTCGCGTTCCGATATGCTGCCCATTTCCATTTTGCCGAGCGCCCGAGACTTCGATTTGCTCATTACTGTTTTGTCACCGATGGATCTGGACACGTGTTCGCGTACCTCTGAATCTTCGGACGCCGCAAACATTTGCGTCCCGGCGTTTGCCAGCATCGCCCGTACACCTTCATGCCCATAGATATCCTGCAGGCGTGACAGCGTTTGCGAAATCACGATGATACGGCCCCCGAACGATCGCATCGTGTCGTAAGCCTCCACGACGCGCTCAAGGTGGCCGAGGCGCTGAAACTCATCGAGCAGGATCAGAACCTTGAACGGTTCATCGTCGCCCGGCTCAACGGTTTCGATTGTGTTCACCAGATCGAGGAAGAACAGGCGAATGAGTGTCCGGAACTCTTTGACCTTTTTCCCCGGCACAGAAAAGTAGATCGAGGTGGGGCGCCGACGCAGATCCTCAAAGTTGATGTCATTGCCTTGCGTCGCTCTTGCCACAGACGGGTTGCGCCAGAGCTGAAGGCCGGAGTTGTTCATAACCGAAATCGTTGACCGGAGGATTTTGGATTCTTCGGCTGCAAGATTCAGGAACTCATCTGCTGCCCGGGCATAACCTACTTCTTCAGCCATTTTCTCGTAATCCTTTTGCTTGGTCGTTTTGACCAGGCGCAGGATCTCGGAAATGTACGGACGGTCCCGCTTGATCGCCAACATCGCCATGGCGCAGAACATGCCTTCGACGCCACCCAAGAAGCCCTGGGCGGATGAGCTGGGCGTGTCGAACATCTGTGTTGCAACCTGAATCACTTCTTCCCAACGCCGGTCCAGGTTGTCTGCGCGAGCTGCGCGGCGCAGCGGGTTATAGCTGTGGCTTTTTTCGGGGTTCTCTGGGTCGAACACAAAGACCTCATCGCCCATTGCCGCCCGCCGTGCGCCGGTCGCTTGAAATATTTCGCCCTTGATGTCGAGAACAACGCAGGAGCCGTTGAACCGCAGAATATTGGGGATCACAAAACCGCTGGTTTTACCCGAGCCAGACGGTGCAATGAACATCGCATGTGGTTTCTGTACGCTTGGACCGGGCTTATAGAAGATCGCGTTTTTCTCTTTTGGTGGCCCGAATTTGGCAAAGACGATTTCGCTGTCCAATTGTGATTTCAACTTCAGAGGTGCCGCGTATCCTTCTGTGACGAGCTGAGGCGCTTTCGCAAAAACCGCATCGCCGTATTTAGTCGACGGGCCGCGCAGTGTAGCGGCCACAAATGCAAATGTCAGAACGCAGACGGTCACAACGGCCACAAGCCCGATGACCTGTTGTTCTTCTGCAGGTCGTGCCATGAACTTTTCCGGTATCGCCCAGATGTCCAGCCCCCGGAAGCCTTTCGTGTTGAGGTATTCGATGACCAGGCCGACCACCAACACTGCGCAAGCCGAAGTAGCGACAAAGCCCATTGTGCCGGCTATCGCTACCTTCTTGCCTTTTGGAAGATCCTGAAACTCACTCATTCGTCTTCACCCTTTTCAATAAGATCATCTGGTTCAAAGCCGTGTTTCCGTAGGATGCGCCGCACTCCTATGGATGTGCCTTCGCAGATAGTCGCTATTGAGATTGCAAGCATTAAGCCAAACCCTGCCAATTGAGGGCCACCGAAAGATGCGGCCCCAATCCCAACAATTGCGCCGACACCTAACGCGCAGAATGAAAGAATGCGCAGCGACTTGGCGAATAGAGCAAGCCTATAGGCTACGTCTTCATCAGCCATCGGCCCGCTCCCGCTTGAAAAAGCACCGGACGCCCGAATCCACGCCGACGACACCAACCATTTCCCAGCCGTCTTCCCCTAACTGCGCAAATTGATCACCTGAATTTCCCCCGATGGTCATCATCAATACGACCCGATACTCGAATTTCTTCACCTCGATTCTCCTTCAGTTAAGTTGGTCAGCAGTCATCAGGGGTGGAAAGATCACGCCGTTGACCTTCCGTTCGTCTCCGATTTTTTTCATGTGAACGATCATGTGAATGGTGGCCCTGATATCATCGACCACTTCTGACTTTTGAACGGTCGGAGATCCGCGCCGCACCATTTTGCTCATCCGCCCGATGGCATCGACGGGCGAGTTGGCGTGCATGGTGCAGACAGATCCGTCATGGCCGGTGTTCACCAGTTCCAAGAACATATTCGCGTCGTCACCCCTGATTTCCCCGCAAACGAGCCGGTCAGGCCGGAGGCGTAGCGCCGATTCTAGTAGTTTTGTCGGGGATCGAGGGCCGTTTTCTTCGGAACGATCAGCAAGCAAGCCAACGAAGTTTGGTTGCTCGATGTCCAGCTCTGCCACTTCCTCAATTGTCACGATCCGTTCGCCTGGATCGACGCGCTTCAGCATCGCATTCAGTACGGTGGTTTTTCCGGAAGATGTACCACCAGCAATAATTACGTTCCATTTGCTTTGCATCGCGAGGTCGGCCAGCTCGTCAAAGCTCATCGTGCCCGCTGCGAGAGCCTGCCGTGCATTCTCAAGTGCGCTGTGGTCGTTGTTTTCAGCCAATGCGGCCTTTTGACTGGCAAAGCTGAACGCGCCCAGGTCAACGCTTTTCACGCGGAGCAGGCGGACCGCCACGGACCCGACGCCGGTTGTCGCGGGCGGAATGACAACCTGCACCCGTGCTTTGCCTTCCTTTGTCGGCACATTTGCCGTCACAATTGGCTTTTTTTCTCCGAAAGTAACGTCACTGAACCCAGCCACACACCGCCCGATATTCTCAACATCATCCTTGGTCAGAGTGATGTCTGTTCTGGTCATGTGGGTTGTGCCCATTTCCTCAACCCAGACTGTGCCGTCCGGGTTCACGGAAATCTCGCTCAGGTTTTTGTCATGTAACAGATGCTCGATCTGTTCGGTGTAGTATTCCAGAAGGCCATTGCCGTTTCGCCCGCTCATCAGAAGCTATCGAACACCACGTCACGCTGCAGGATGGCGTTGATACGGCTTCCCTGATCCACGTAGATAGTTGGCGTAATCCGCAAGTAATCTTCCAGTGCCGCTGCTGTGGCATTCTGCAAGTTTGATCCGACCTGTGTTGCCAGATCCGTTTGTACCGAATTGCTGCTGTCGTTGTCGGCTACCAGCGCGACCGGCGCGATCCCGATGATCGAGAGCAACGCGGCAGTCCCAAACCGTTCACCGAAATGCGTATCGACACGTCCAGTTGCGCCAGACCGGCCCTGACCATCTGTCCCGGCTGAGCCAATTTGCGCAGACAAGCCATCTGGCGTGATAACCCGGCTCCAAACGACAGCGATCCTTGTTTGCGCCAGCTTTGTATCAGCGCGGTATTCGCCATAGAGTTTAGATCCGCGCGGCAAAAGCAGCCTTGTCCCGTCCATTGAATAGACGCCACGCGTGATCGTCGCCACAACACTACCCGGCAGCTCCGAGCTTACGGCCCCACCAAACACAGCGGTCAAAACCGTGCCCTGGGTCAGCGTGCGCGACGGATCGTCAATGATCGAGGCCCCCACGATGGGCGGATATTCTTCGACCAGATTGTTTTGCCATGTCGTGTTCGGGTTTTCCTGATAGCCGCGCTGTTCTTCAGGCAGGCGTGTATTTTCCGGCTGGACCTGCACAGGCTGTTGGGCCGGTTGCACGGGCTGGAAAATGATCGGCTGCGACCCACTGTTGATGGGTTGGTAATTCTGTTCCTGAGCCGCTGCACTTGAGGCCAGCGTGACCAGGGCAAGGATGAGTGCTGTTCTGTTCATGGGCTTTATTCCTTTTGATTTTGAGAGGTTGCCCCGTTCAGGCGCGTTGTTTGAACCAGAGGTAGCCGATGCCGAGTGGCGCAATGAAAATGGCCATGGTCCACAGCATGAAATTCACCAAGAATTTGCCCACGAACAGGAACATGGTGCTGGTGACAAGAAAGGTGTCGCCAAGAATGAAGCTGCGAATGCTGTCCCAAACGATTTTCGCAAACGGGAACAAAGCCGTGTTCAGAACAAAGACTGTCAGGGCACCTATGATGGCGATGATGCGTTGGTTCGCATCCAGAGAAAGGTTTGGTTCTCGGGTGAAGGTGACAACCACCGCCATGCACAGAAACAAAACCCCGATGAGGTAAGCCCGGAACAGCCACCGCCTGTCCAGCGGCCCTAGAACTTGTGCGACAAAACTGTTCATCATCAGCTCCTTTAGTTTCTGCCATATGGGTTTTCATCGAACACAATGCCGTCCGACTGGTTTTGGCGCTCGCGCATCCGCTTGAGTTCTTCGAGCCTGCGCCGTTCGTCCTCAGTCAGACCTTGCGTTTGCAGGTGGCTCATACTGGCAAGTGCGCGGGCTTCAGCGTCAGCTACAGCCTGGGCAAGCTGCGTCTGAAACTTCTTTTCCCGCTCATCAAAGCTGACCTGCAGCCGCTCATAATTCAGAGTGACCGTCGCGATTTCACTGTCCTTCTCAGACAGGGCAATCTTGGCGTCGGTCAGTTCGCCTTGCAGGTTGGAGATCCGACCATTGAGCTGGTCGATACTGTTCAGGGCTTGTTTCAACCCTTCGGCATCGACCTGCACTGGCGCTGTTTCGGGTGTCGCCACAGCTATGGCCTCGGGCAATGCGTCTGGTTCTGGCTCGTCCACGTCCGGCCCCCGTGCAGTAAGCAGGCCATAGCGTTCCCCACCGCTTTGTTGCAGAGCATCGACGCGGACACCTGCGCGGCTGTTCTTGGCGTCATCGCCCATCACAAACCACACGAAACCTAAGAACACGGCACCGGCGAGAGCAACGCCAATGAGCTTCTTTGGCTCAAACTTCTTTCGGACACGTTGGGGCGGCTGTTCAGCCGCCGCACGTGCCGCAATTGTGTTTTCGCGGTTCATTACTTGGTGCCCCCCGGTTTGACTGTTTGCGAGGTGATAGGTCTACCAGTCTGGCCGCGTGCGCTTGCCTGTTGGTAATTGTCGCCATCGTTGCGAACACAAATCGAGTCATCCTCGATGCGCAGCGTCCAAAGATCGGAAAGACCCTGCACTTGGATAATGCCGCGCTCTTTCACTGTGGTGTTTACCATCAGCTCCCGACCGTCAGGCAATACACGGAAAATACCCGGTAGTTCCTCGTCCTGCGGGATTTGCATGTACGTATGAACACCATCGTCCCAAACCGCCGTGGGTGCGAAATCTGCTTTGCCCGACCGCGAATAGTTTTGGTTCACGAACCGCCCGGTTGGCTTGGGTTCGCTTCGAGCCACCTTGCCACGGGTCGTCGTGGTTCCACCTTTATTGTTGTTATAGAAGGTGACTCGGAACGGCACCCTTTTGCGTTCAGCGGTAGTTTCAGCAGGAACCAGATAGAAGTTGTACGAGCCGCGATTGGTCAAGACCGTAAGGTTCGAATCCGAGTTGAGGATTTCCGGTTTGAACGCGATCACGCGGCCTTCCTGCAGGCGGGTGATCTGAAAACTTTCAGTGTCGCCCGCGCCGATGCTGCGCACGGTTTCGCCCTGCGGAAAGTGAACATAGGTGATCAGGCGTTCACCCACAGGAATGCGGTACACTTGGTTCTCGACGTAATGGAAATGCGTAATGCGGTGATCCGCGTTCTTTCCGTCTGGTGTCGGTGTGATTTCCGCCAGAACGGAGATCGAGAGAGCCAGGACTGCGGCAGTGGCGGTTGTAAGTGTCTTAATGGTACGCTGCATCAGATGTCTCCCATTGCGTCTACGCGGTAGTTGGTGACAGTGAAGCCAAATGGATTTTCCAGAAGCTCATCCATCGACGTCACGATTTTTTCCTCAAACCCGTAGGTCACTGTGACCACGTACCGAGCGGAGGCGATTGGTTGGTTTGGAATGACCAGCGACTTGCGGATCTCCACCTGGACCGTTTCGTCGTTGACTGGTGACACGCCCAGAATTTCGGTCTGCACCTTTGTCTTAGGCGTATAGATTTCGTCCGGATGGTTGTCGTTCGAACCGTCCCAAAGATCGCGATAAGACGTTTCGGCCAGCTCATCAGAGCGGCGCAAAACTGACTTCAGGCGCTCGTTGTTGTCCTGAACGTCATAGGTTTCACGATCCTGCACGTAGTTTGCGGCTTCGCGGAAAGCCATTGCCTCGGAGGGTTCGAGTTCCTGGACTTTCTCCGTCAGCAGGACCGGCAGTTTGGAATCCGGGTCGATTGAAAAGGGCACCGCGCGGATTTCCTTCAAGGGCAGGATCAATGCCCAGCCAATAATGGACGCGACGCCCATTGCCATACCAACTGCTCCGAACACCTGCCATTTGAAGGCATCGCGCCGAGCGCCCAGAAAAAGTTCTTTCTCGTGATCTGTCACATGTGACATTTGCTCTGTACCTCAGTTTACGAAGATTTCTTGGGGTTTGCGCGAGCGGCTTGAATGCTCTGCCGGTAACGGTCAGCGGCATAGCTCTGGCGCGCGGCGCTATCCTGATTGCGGGATCTGTGTGCAATGTCCCGACGCGCCTGCATTGCTCGGGATGCGCTGTCACGAACCCCGGTGCCGTCGCGTGCTGCGGAGGCGATCGCGGCTGCAGTCTTGCCCCCTGCAACTGTGCTGCGTCCGGCATCAACAGTCGTGCCCATCGCGTTTCTAGCAGCCGCCGCCATCCCGGAGGCCACGGCAAGTCCTGATGAAGCAGATACGATTGCTCCCGATATACCCCCAGCTACTGAAGGTATCTGTGTGAGCATCACTATTGAGATAATGCACACAGCCAGAAAACGACCACTCGCCGTCATGTTGTTCACGTCTTCTACCGTGCTTAGTTCAGCAACAAACAGCGTTTGAATCAGGGATACGATCCCTGTCAGCACAACTATGACCATGACGAGGCCCACAGTCGTTTTCGCCCAGGCGGCAAAGATATTAGCCGTTGCCGAGCTGAGCAGTGTTGCAATGAAGATCGGCGCTAAACCAAGGAGTACCGCCATGCCTCCTTTGGCAATCAAGGCGATCCCTGTACCGAAGGCGACAATGATTGCTCCGACCACCCAGAGAACAGCGCCGGTTATGCTTAGGCCCCACGTGGCATTTTCAATGGCGGTTTGCCCCATCGTGAAGCATTGGTCGGCTATATCATCAAGCGCCTGCCATACGTTCGTGGTCCCGGTCAGGGCTCCGGCAATACTGTCTGGCAGGCTTTGAATGCCATTGTAGACCGGTTGGAAGTACGACCAACTTGATGCCATACCAATGATGATTGTCGCTCGAATGATCCAGCCAATGTAACCACCGAACCCGATTTCTCTGATTTGAAGTACGCCGTTGATCAACATCGCAACGAAGATCAGCGCGGCAATTGCCCAGAGGGCGGATGCAAGATCCGCCGCCAGGCTGTTATAAGCTTGCTGCGAAAAGTTGTTGATCGCAGTTTCAATCGAGCTGACAAAATCTTGGATCACGGCCCACATGCCTCCTGTAACACGGGACCGAGATTGTTCAGCCTAGCCTTTTGCTCCTTCTTTAGGTCCGCATTTTGCGATGAAGGTTGACTCCAGAATTCGGGTTTATCCGCACCAACAACATTCATTGCGGCGGTACGGCTCATGTTTCCGAGCGGGCATTCCGTATCAAACTTTTCACCGGCTTTTCGCAACCGGCATTGTTCTGCCGTATACTCATGTGCAGCGATTATCTGTTCATTGAGGATCGCGACTGACCAATTGTTCACCAGATATTGTTTGTCTGCTGGTTGGCCCGCATCAGCCATACGGGCTTGATCTTCATCGACAAACTGTTTGGCGACGTTGTTGACGCCTGTATTCCCGAAACACACCCGATACTCGCCAAAGGGCCAATCAACATTTGGCGTGGGACGCAGTTTTACCTGAGCCGATGCAGCCCCCAACATAATGGCAGCGGCTGCAATGGTCAGGGCGAAAGTGGTGCGAAGTTTCATTGTGAGGTTCCTCTTACGTAATTGCTCAGCGTCGAAAGATCTGCTGCGGTTGCAGCCAGATCCGTGCCCGACGCCAGAGCATTAGCCGAGGTTGCGCGCAAGATTTCAATTTCAACTTGGAGGAGTTTCAGAAGAACCGCCGTGTTGTAGTCGATTGCATCCTTCAAATCTTGTTGCTGACCGATTTCACCGCGCAGCTTTTCGGCGTCTTCAGAGAGTTTTCCCGCCATGTCGTAGCCCTGTTCACCCAGAGCGGACACCATCAAACCTGCTCCGCCACGCTCAGACAGAATGCGCCGTGCCGGTACGTCTGAAGCGCTGAACTCTTTCAGAATGCCATTGTTCAGCCCCAGGCTGATTGACCGGCGTTCCATCGCCAACCCTGCCACGCCCGGAAGATCACCGATCGTGTCTTCGGTCGCGTTCAAAGCGTATCCGAGCGTGTCCGCCGCGGAAGCCAGTTTCAGAAAGCTACGGCTGTTAAACTCGTCCAGGTCCGTAAGGCCAGAAATGGCCTTGAAGGAGTTTTCCAGCATGGCGCGCTGTTGTTCCAGCTTTTCATACTGTTGCAACAATTGCTCATACTGGCGAACCATTTCAGCAACTTCCCGAGCGGAGTTGGCAGCGTCCTGTGTAATGGCGGTAGCATCCACGACCGGCACACCCTGGGCCAACGCCGCGACGGGCAGGGCGGCCCAAACGGCGACAGCCACAGTGGTGCGGAATTTCTTCAGGGTGTTCATCAGACAAGCTCCATGTTTTCAGGGGGGGTCATGCGCTCAAAGTCGCAGGCGCATTTGCTGCGATAGCCCGAATAGGTGTTGGTGCAGGCGGCAACAGCGGCCAGAACAACGAGGGCGAGGATAAGGCGAGATTTCATGTGATTTCCTTCCAGAAGTTGGGGTTTTGACGCCATTCCGGATCAGGGAACGACTTGCCGTCTGATCCGCTCAGAACACGAAGCAGGGGGCCGAGTGCGCCGACATCGACATCGAGCCAGACACTCTCATCACCCTTTTTCATGAGCATCACGCGGTCGCCAAAATGCGCCCGCAATGCGCCCAGCTCTGCATCGTTCAAACCGATTGCCCGGTAATCCGCTTCATTGCCGGATCGGGACGGGAACAAGAGCTGCGTGCTGGTGTTTTCCAGGATCGACTTACTGGCCGCTGACGACAGGATGTGATCGGGGATCTGCGTCATCATCATCATCATGACGTTCAGCTTCCGATACGTGGTGTAAGCGTTCTTGAGGATTTTCGCGCCGTAAGGATTGCCAGCGATCACCCAGGCTTCATCAATGACAAAGACAGTCGGCACCTTAGAGGCACACCGGCGCTCGATTTGGCGCATGACGTAGCTTATCCACGCCAACCGGACCAACTCGTCATCCAGAACCTCGGAAATGTCGAACACAAGATGCCGGTCGCCAGAGGCAAACGGATCTTTGCCACCTTCGCCAAACATCCACGACAACCGCCCGTCACCTGCCCATTCGCTAGCCCGCTTGAACAGGTTCTTGTTGTCGTCAAAGGCTCTGAACCGATCCACCAGTGAATCGAAGTTCTGAAGCTGTGGGGGCAGGGTGGCGTTGGCTTGGCACGCCTGCGTGATCTCATCTTTCTGTTCGGCGGTCAGCTTTTCGTCATAGCTCATCAAGGCTGTGACCCAATTTGCCAGCCAGCTTTGCCCAGCCTCATCCGTTTCCGTTTGGAAAGGGTTCATGCCGGTGGGTTCGCCAACCCGAACGCGAGTGTATTGCGCCCCAAGTGCCCGCATGGGGGCTTCCATCGCCCGGTCTTTGTCAAACGCGATGATACGCGCGCCCTGCGCAACCGCCATCGTCGCCAGCAGCATTGCAATCACGGTCTTACCTGAGCCGTTTGGGCCGAGAACGATGGTATGGCCGGATGGTAGGTTTTCAGCGTCTGAGCTGGTCTTGGGCAGGTGCAACGAAACATCGTAGCTGTCGCCATGTGTGGTCGGGAACGTCGCCAGTGGTCCAGGCCACGGCAGCTTGTTCTCAGGCAGACCCTTTGGCCGCATGTGAAACGCTACCATGTCAGCAAAGTTCTGGTCTGTGATCAGTTCTTCACGCGCACGGAACGCGAAATTGCCGGGGTGCTGCGCGAAATACACCGCCCGCGCCGACATCGCTTCGCGCTTCACTGTGCCGCCCGAAATCTGAATTTCACCGATGATATGCTGTTCGGCTGTTTTCAGATCTTCCTCAGTCCCGAACACGCAGATCGAAAGGTGGTGCTTTCCCAGAGACATGGTGCCCGAAGCAATGCCATCGGCCAGAATGGACAAGTCTTCTTCCAGCGACTTCGCTTTGTCACCAGCCGAACGCATCTGACCCGATTTGCGGCGTTCCATTTCTTGCGCCTGCGAGCGACTGATCGGCAGGAAGGATTGCGAAATCACAACATCAACCGGCAGGTCCAGTCCGTCGAAAATGCCGGGGAATGACGCCATCGGATAGTTCTTCAGGGAATAGACGCGAATTGACCGCTCCTGGTCATCGCCAGACATGAGCTTGGCAGTCTTGCCCTGAAACAGCACGTCCTCTTGCGGCATGTTGAAGGCAATCGGCTCTGCAATGTTTGTATGAACGATTGGCTGATAGCGCCCGTTCAGCAGCATTCCATAGTAACCCAGCCAACGCCCATCGCTGAGCTTCAGCCGGCTAACTCGGCTTTCGCCCAGCGTGCCCGCCAGTGTGGTGAACACACCGTCGAGCTGTTCCATCATTTCGCGGCGTTCCTCGTCGATCGTTCCTGACGACATGCCGAATATTTGCTTGGCGCGTTCATCCTGACGCTTCTGTAGAATGGCGCTGATGATGATTTTGCGCTCTTTCAACTCTGCATCGAGCGAGGCTGACCGCATGGCTTCTGCCACTGCACCAGCAAAGCCGGTTGTGTCCGTGATGACATGCCCTGTCTCAGCGGGAACGGTCACTCGATGAACGTAGAATGCGACCTCATTAGGAGTGGTCCGCAATACACGTTCGAAACGCTCAGCCAAAAACTCGAACTCGTTTTCGTCCAGAGTGTTTGCGTTGATTCCGGTAATTTCGGCAGCGGCGATCAGTCCGCCGTTGCGCGTGGAAATGACCTCATCGTCCACGACATAGCCATATGGCAACATCTGAAAGAGGTGCATTTCGTCCTTACGCCAGCTCGGCTCAAGCAACGAGCGGGCCAGGGTAAACAGATCCTTTGAAGCAGGCTTAGGCACTATAGAAATCTCCCCCGTGGTGCTGACGGTTTTTGGTGCGTGGTGTCTTGGAGAGCGTCACGGACAGGATGCGGAAGAATGCCGGTTCCCATTCGTAAAAGAGGCGCAGCCCGGTATAGAAAACAAAGCCCGCAATGATTGCTGGCGCTACTCCGAACGAGAAGAACGCAAGCATGGTCATACCCGCGATCACCAGCAGATAGATCACGGGCAGGCCGCCCCATTCTGCGGGGCGGCTCAGGCCGCGAAAGACCGTATTGCGGCGAGCCATCAATCAGGCTCCGATGAAGGTGTCAGCAAGGCCGATAACTGCACCGACAACGATTGCGATCACGGGGCCTTTCAGCGAACCCCAGCCGAACACGTAGGCGAGACAGCCCCAGATGAAGCCGACAGCGGCAAGGCTGACGCCAACGACCTTCGAGTCGGCCAGTGTCTCGTCGATGAAATCGCCAATGGCATCCTGCAGCCAGCCAGCGGAGGCCGGTGCTGCGCTGACGATGGTCATTGTTAGCGCAAAGAATGCCACTTGTTGGATGAAGTGGTGCCGTTTCATGGGGGGTCTTTTCATAGTTCCTTACTCACTTTGCTTAGGATGATCCGCACGTAGTCGCGGGTTTCGGTGAAGGGGGGGATGCCGCCATACTGGACGACGCGATGGGGACCGGCGTTGTAGGCGGCGAGCGCCAGTTTCCAGTCTCCAAACTCACGGTACTGCGCTGCCAAATAGCGAGCGCCACCGTCGAGATTTTCAGCGGGGTTCTTTGGGTTCACGCCCAGGTCTTTTGCCGTTCCCGGCATGAGCTGCGCGAAACCGATGGCACCCTTGGGTGACAGGGCATCAGCCCGATACCGGCTTTCCTGCCAGACGAGTGCCATGAACAACTCGGTCGGAACGTCATGCCGTTCCGCCGCTGCGTGAATTTCTTTGACGATCCGTTCCTGCGACCAACCACCAGAGGCTTTGCGAGGCCGCGGTGCTTTTCCTGCAATCTCGATCTTTGCCGTGCGCTTCGCTTTGGGCGATTGCGGTTGCTCGTCTAGCTCGTATACCCGCATCTGGATTGGTTTCACCACGCCATCAACGATTTCTGCCCGCGCACCGTTCAGGAACACGCTGCCATCGGGTTCGTACTCGATGACCTGGGCGCTTGCGCTGGTCGCCACAACGGCAGTGGAGACGACAAGGAAGGGCCGCATTGCTGCAATCATTTGGATTTCTCCTTTGCTTGCGTTGTCGGGAAAGGGGAGGCGTTCTGGTCGTCGCCGGTCGCGGCCACGTACTCATCGGTCCAGGACGGCGGAATGCTGACAGCATCCACCAGCCAGCCTGCGAGACTGGCGTATTCTTCACCACCCAGGGCCGAAGTCTTGCGAGCGATAGAGCGCGACAGAAACGAGGCAGCAACGCCATGCTGCAGCAACAGCGAAATCAGAACGCACAGATCATGCAGATGATATTCGAGGTCACTGCCGGAGCGAAAACCACCGCTATAGAACACTTCACGGGGTTTGATTGGTGACGCCGGATCATATCCGATGGTGACAAAGGCAGTGTGCCCTTGCGGAGTTTCAACGCGGCGTGTTTCAGCCAGCCGACGATCAGGAAGAACCTTGCGCGCAGGCTTGTTCATGACAAAGCTCCCTGCGCATCAAGTTCCGCTTGTCGGATCTGCATTGCGAAATCCACGTCAAGTCGCAGCTCATCGACCACTTCAAGCGGCATAACGATGTCCAGCCAGATACCCTCACGGATCAGGTGAACGTGATAGGTGGCATTTGGGTAGACGAACCAAAGGGCTTCATGCCGGTTCAGAACGTCGCGCGCGGTGTTGGCGTCGATTGTGCCTGACAGGTCGCAACCGAATTTCTGGGTTGCGTATGAGCTGGCATAGTCCGCTCGGCTGCTGCTTTGGATGAGCGCAGCGGCCTTTTCCGGTGAAGCAAAGCGGAACAGCTCATTCGGACCCAACGCCTTGTTAACGTCTGCGTGCAGCTTCAAGGCTTTGTAGAGCCGATTTGCACGGACATACCCAAGATCATTGAGGACATGGAACATTTCGAGCGCGATCCCGAAAGCCGTGGCGCGGGCATCGCTTTCCAGCCAGTATTCGCGCATTGCGCGCTTGATGGTTGACCGTTCTCCGGCAAGGTGGCGGATTACGGTGAGAATGTCCTTGCGGGCTTGCTCGAAGCTCTGGGCGGCTGGCACCCAGCGCCGATCAATCTTGCTTTCGATAGTGTCGAAGGCCACTGTGATCACCTTTCCGCCTTTCAAAAAATAGGTCAGTAGTTTTTACATAATTACTATTATGGGGCTCGGAGTCAGATCATCTGAGCAGCAGGAAATTCGATGCCGGGACACAGCACTGAGCCCTTCGCGGGCTTCGTAGACAGCCAGCGTCAGCTTGGATCAATCAGCCTGAAGGTATGACCAAAGTGTCGGGGATGTCCTGTTCGCCGCTGTCGCCGGTCAGTGCTGTGCGGCCGAAAGCTCAGACGCGTTGTCTGAGTTCGCACCCATTGACTCTGGCGCGGTGCTGACCAATCTAGGATCGGCATCTAGGACTACTGTTTTTACCATAGTACAGTTCTCTCTTGATGTTTGAGGAATGCCCGGATGGATTTGGGGCGTTTCTTGTCCTGTCGATTGTTGGCGCAATCGACAGGACTGCTTATTTCTCAGTGGTTTCGTTCTGTTGTCATTAAATCGTTGCTTGGTCCTTTCCTTCAGCCGCACCAGGACCGGCGTTTGCCGCCGGAGTATGGGCGCGCGAGACCCTCGGAAATCAGGATGGCCCCGACGTCCTGCCCAGCCACACGCCCAACTGCCAGGAAGCGGTCATGCACGTCCAGATCTGGTTGGATGACCAGCTCTATCTGGTCCGCCGACTGGATGAGCTCTGTCAGCCTTGCTTTCGCTTCCAATCCCAGAGTCTTTTCCGCACGGCACTGCGGCCGGTAGGTCTCCGGCGTATCGAAGCCAACGAGCCGGTATCGATCTTCGCCATGATCGAGAGTGTCACCGTCAACGGCAGTCACTTCGGACGCCCTAAGGGTCTTTGTTTGTTTTGACGGTTCAATCCAAGCAGCAATGAACAAAGACGCGAGTGGAGCACTGAGAAACAAGAGCCGTTTCATGTGCCCTGCCCCAGTATTTTGATGTGCCGAGTTCTCGAACGTGACCGATCAGGTTTTGGATTTCGCGTCCAGGGCCTGAGCTGCTTCGAGACCCTCTGGGGTAATCGACTCGATCGTGTAATCTGATTTGACGCAGAGAATGCGCCCGTCGCCAAATTCCTGGTGATGCTTAGGTTCTGGACCTATTAATTTGGTTGCCGTCATCCCGCCTGCGTGATTCATACCCGTGAGTTTCAGGGGTATA
>NZ_JBXWPK010000010.1:0-133197 GCF_059611825.1 Ruegeria sp. CDSA221 | reverse complement strand
TAACCTGAAGGCCAAAGGTTCAAACCCTACTCCAAAAAAGCAACTTTAGAACGAAAATTACAATTACTTACACGCCGTGCCCGAGCGGGCTTTTGCGTTGCGCCATCACAACTGGAAGCACCGTGGAAGCAAGCAGTACGAGAAAAACACTGTGACGGATCCGTAATAGATAATGCCAACCCGTAGGATACCGGCGGCAATGTTGGTGACGCACCCTCGCTGCCTGACCCGCTCAACGTGAGACCCTTGGCGTTGAAGAAGGCGAAGGGGTACCATGATCCTGTGTTAGGTCGGCTAGGTGCCAAGGGACTGCAAGGCCCGAAACACCGGGTGGAAGAGCTGAAATTGATTTAGACATTCTTCCCTAAGACCTGCCTGGGTTACGGTGGGTTGGGCGCTAAGATCCGTCCAAACGGTAAGCCCCTTGCGGCGTAGAAGGTCCAGATGGGGGTGATCACTCGCATAGCCTGACGGTCCGCGCTTCAACTCGGGCTCGCTGATCCTGACATTCCTGGCCGTAAGATCATTGATGATTGCCATGAGATCATCGCCCGCTGGTCCGGCTACGCCGGTCCGATACCTCTCTAGGGTTGCTTTTTCATATTGGAAGACGCCGCACCCAAGGGACAGGCAATCCGGGGACAGCCCGAAATGCCAAAGCGGGGGCTGATCTCCGCAATCGCCGGGTATGAAAGACATGCGCAGATGAGGACTATAGGGTGTCTTGTCGTTTGAGAACCGCACGTCTCGATGAATACGATAGATCTTGGCCGAATGGGGCATGTGCGTCATCTCGGCCAGCGCCTGTGACATCTGGGCCGCAAATTGTTCTGCGGGCTGTTTGATCGCGGCCTCATAGATCTGTTTGTTGGCGTGAAACCACTCGCGTCGGTTATTGGCTCGCAGATCAGAAAGAAACTGAAGGGCCTCGGGCGAAAAGCAGCGGAACTGATCCATCATCTTCTCCTTATATTCAACTTTTCGGCGGCAGGCTGGCGGCGTGCGCCAGGCACAGGCTCAGCCAGTCACCCAGCGCAGCCGGATCGCAGTTGGCCTCGTCTACAACGACAAACCCACCGAGTTTTCGCTTTCCGTGGACAATCGGGTTTGCAAACGGATTAGAAAGCGCCTCGGTCTCTTTGGCCTTGCCGACACGGAACATGAACCGTCCAAACCCGTCTTTGTCGCGGCGCGCGCCGCATAACATATTGCCGTTCAGAAAAAAGCAGGTGCCACCCATCATCCGCATTTCGGAAATTCCAATATGCGCCTCGAGGGCGAGGCGCATACGTTGATTCAGGTGTTCATCATTTGGCATCAGACTGATCCCGCCAACTGCCAAAGAATTGACAGGGACAAGACCAGCATCACCAATGTTGTCAGCGCGGCACCGATCACCCGACCTTTGCCGTCGGGGGTGGAACGCAGGCTGACATAATGCACGGCGCGGGCCACCAACAGCACAAGACCGCATCCGCCGACCAGCCAGTCTGAGGCACCGGCAATCTCCGCCCCCGCCAAAGCCAGCAGGGCAAGTGGAACATATTCAGTAAAGTTCCCATGTGCCCGAATCCGCCGCAGCAGTTCGTCGTCATCCCCGTGCAGCAGTAAAACTCCGGTCTGGGATCGTCTGATGCCTACAAGAATTCCCATCGGAATACTCATAAGCACAAAGATTGCTGTCACAAGCAGAGCGATTTGCGGTGTGTGTTCCATGGGAATTCTCCTGTCTGCCCAAGATTAAGACGCCATGCTTTCATAAGTAATCAACGCAAACCGTGCGCCCTGTGGGTCGTTCAGAGTGGCCATCCGGCCGACCCCGGGCATATCTATGGCGGGTTGCAAGACTGAGGCTCCCTGTGCAACTGCGGCTGCTAGGCTGTTATCGACATCAGCAACCGTAAAATAGATCGTCCAGTTTCCATCCGTCTCGGGCATGGGCGAGAACCCTCCGATTGGCGTTTCACCAACCACAGCGGCGGCATAGCTTGACCCGTCCTGCATCGGCATCTCGTTAATGTTCCAGCCCAGCACATTTTTGTAGAATTGCTTGGCCTTGGTCTGGTCTGGCCCGGAATGCCCGATCCAGCCCGAGTTTCCAACGGTGGTCATGTCCAGAATGCTCATCTTTATCTCCCTTTGATTGCCCGCTGCATGCGGGACTGAACAAAGGACGCGTGAGGATCGGCCTTTCCTACAACTGGTTCAAATCTTTTTCACAGGCGGCGATTTCTTTCAGTACCGCCACACGTTCCGGTCCCGTCGGGCCGAGGTTCAGAACACGGTTAAGGGACTGGATCGCGGCGGGAAGATCGCCGATCTCTCGCAACATTGCCGCGCGCAAGGCATGGAACCAGCGATAAGACGCCAGATCATTCGCCACGGCATCCAACGCAACAAGCGTGCAGCGTGGGCCATGAACCCTGGACCCGGCGGCGATCTGGTTCAGGCGGATAACCGGTGAGGGCTGGAGGCGATAGAGCGCGGCATAATGCGCCTCGATCAGAGACCAGTCGGTATCTTCTGTCGATTGGGCATGCGCATGAACGGCGGCGATTGCGGCCTGAATACCGTAAACACCCACTTGGTTCAGCCGTTCGGCCTTTTGCATCAGGGCTGTCGCTTCGGCGATGTTGGCCTTGTCCCAAAGGGCCCTGTCCTGATCTTCCAAGGCTACAAGATCACCTTGATCGTCTAGCCGTGCTTCACGACGGGCATGTTGCAGAAGCAACAGGGCCAGCAGTGAAATCCGCTCGGCCATCGTCGGGAACAAGGCAACCAGCAGCCGGGCCAGACGTATCGCCTCATCGCATAGTTTGAGCCGGATTTGCACCGGGCCACCCGAGGTTGACCAGCCTTCGTTGAACATCAGGTAGATCATCAAAGACACTTCGCCCAAACGCGCAGCCCGCTCCTGTGGCGTGGGTGTTTCAAAAGCGACAGAACTTCCTGCGATCCTTTTCTTGGCGCGGGTAATTCGCTGTTCCATTGCCTTTGTACTGACAAGGAAACCACGGGCGATTTCTTCCACACGCAACCCGGCAACAATTTTTAGGGCCAGCGCAATCTGGTCTTGCCGGCTTAGGTCCGGGTGACAACAGATGAACAGCAGGCGCAGAACATCGTCGCGCAGCTCGTCCGGATCTGGTGGGTCATCAGCCATGGAATGAAATTCTTCCCTGTGGCGGGTCAGGATTGCGCTGCGGCGCTGGGATTTGCGCAAACCATCCAGCCCGGCATTACGGGCGGTGGTCAAAAGCCAAGCTAGCGGATCGCGCGGCGCGCCTTGTTTGCGCCATACGGTCAAGGCCTTTAGACAGGCTTCGGCAAATGCATCTTCGGCAAGGTCGATGTCCCGGAAATATCGCGTCAGGGCCGCGATGGCCTGCGGGCGTTGCTGCAAGAACGTGGCCTCTAGCCAATCCGACACGCGGTCAATCCAAGGTCATCGACCCGCCTGCCCAGGCGGCGGGGCGGACCTCAAGCCGGGCGACAGGTGACGAGATCATTCGCGCATGTTCAAGCGCCTCATCCAGATCGTTGAACTCGGCCAGATACAAGCCCAGAAAACTTTCTTTCGTCTCAGCGAACGGGCCGTCGACGATCATAGGTTGCAGAGTCTCGGCAGCCGCGGGTTCGACTGTGACAGCCGTTGTCGGGGGCATCAGTTTGACGGACAGGAAATCCCCGCGTTGCCTGAGGGCATTCTGTAGCACCGTATGTCCTGCCATGACATCGTCCTGACGGTCCTGTGGCAACGCTTCGAACACACCCGCCTGACCATAGATCGAGATTGCATAGATCATTTTTACCTCCGCGATGTTGGTTTCATCCTGCTAGGACGCGCGAGCCTTTGCAAATCCGACACTCATTTCACCGATCTGCACAGTTTCTGCAGATCTTCTGCACCCGAGCTTCCCGACCTTTGGGTCAAACCAGTCCCTTAAAACACAAGAGGGAAGAAATGGCGCAGCAACTTATAATTTCTGGAGTTCCGAATTCTGTGGCGCTGGACGCTTGGTGGCTGTCGGAAGAGACAGTGATTTCAGGCACCAAGGGCCCGCCGGGTTCAACCCCGGCGTTTGCCACCGATGGTCGCGCGTGGCGCGTGATCGGGTTTATCTTGCTGGTCGCGCTGGCGGATTACCTGTTCTGGGGACATCAGGCGGGTGTGTCTCTGGCGGTCTTTACTGTGGCGGTCTTTTTGTGCGGCCTGCCCGCGGATCGGTCTGGCAAAGGGGTGCTTATGCCCGCAACGGTTTTGGTGCTGAGTGTTTTGCCGGTCGTGGATTTCGTTCAACCATTATCGGTCGCGTTTCTTTTGTCAGGGCTCGTCGTTGCGATTGTCTGGGTCAGGCACCCGAAAGGCCAGGTTCTGGAACTGCTTTTGCTGGCGCTGGGGTTTCTGACTGATCTTCCAAAGAACTGGCTTGGCCCGGTCCGCGCGATACCCGGCCTGAAAACCACGATTGTCAGCGATGCCGGAGGCGGCTGGACGCGGGTTCGGCAGTTCCTGCGCAACTGGGGTCTGCCGATTGGCGGGACGATGGTTTTTGTTACCTTGCTGGCCGAGGCGAACCCGGTATTCCAATCCCTTGTCACCCCGGATATCGCCTTTGGCCACCTGCTGCAGCGCGCCCTGTTCTGGGGAGGGATTGCGCTGATCATCTGGCCTTTTGTCGATAACCACCCGCTTCGCGGACTGAACCCGCGACCATTCGCAGGCCCTCAGACGATCCCCGGCCTCAACGGTGGTTCGGTCCTGCGGGCGCTCTGGGTGTTCAATGCACTGATTGGTGTTCAGACTGTGCTGGACCTGTCGATTCTGCTGGGCGGGGCCTCATTGCCCGAGGGGATGAGCTATGCAACCTACGCCCATCGCGGCGCATATCCGTTGCTGGTAACGGCGCTGCTAGCCAGTGCATTCGCCCTGGCAGCGCGGCCGTTTCTGGATGAAAATCGGGTGCTGAAACCGCTGATGGTGTTGTGGCTGGCACAAAATGTGGCTCTGTGCGGTGCGGCATTGATGCGTCTGGATTTATATGTCGGCACCTATGGCCTGACCTACCTGCGTATCTATGCGCAGATCTGGATGGGTCTTGTTGCGGCAGGTCTGGCGCTGGTTGGGTGGCAAATAGCGTTCAGGAAATCCAATAGTTGGTTGATCGCGCGAACCGGCATTCTGAGCGTTCTGGTCCTCTATTGCGCCAGTTTTGTGAATTTTGCCCATGTGATCGCGACCCGAAACCTGAAACTGTCCGAACCGGATTATGCCTATCTGTGTTCTTTGGGGCCCATGACCGGGATGCATATTAGCTACGGGTATCCGAATTCGCTGTGCTATTTTGAAGCTGACCCGATCAACAGCTGGCAGGAATGGGGCTTTCGAAAGTGGCGCCTGTCCCGCTATGGTGCCGATCTGAGCAGTATCGGTCCGGGTATATGAATATCTTAGTTGTCGATGATGATCCGCGGTTGCGTGAAGTTGTGCGTCTGGGGCTGGAACGCGCTGGCTACAGCGTTTCGACCGCCGCCAACGGTCAGGAAGCCGTAATCAGCACGTTTCGCGACGAACCGGACCTGATCGTTCTGGATGTTGGCCTGCCCGAACTGGATGGCTTTGCCGTATGTCAGAAAATTCGAACCCGTTCGGACGTCCCGATCCTGTTCCTGACCGCCCGCGATGATGAGGTCGACCGGATTCTGGGGCTGGAACTTGGGGCCGATGACTACGTGACCAAGCCTTTCAGCCCGCGCGAACTGGTGACGCGGGTCAAGGTGATCCTAAGGCGCACCAATCGCATTGTGGCGGCGCCGGGAAATCTGCGGCACGGCCCCTTGACCTTGGACCGGACCGCAAGACTCTGTGCTTGCCACGACACGGAAATTGCCCTGACCGGTACTGAGTTTCAGATCATGGTGATGTTGATGGAAACACCGGGTCGTCTTGTTCCCCGCACGGCCCTGATTGCCGAGATTTGGGGCGCGCGCAGCCAGGTCTCGGACAGGACCTTGGACAGCCACCTTCGGAACCTGCGGAACAAATTTGCGCAGGTTGGTTTATCGGACTCGGTGGAAACCGTACATGGTCAGGGTATCCGGATGAGGAGGCTGGGGTGACCCGGCGCTGGCGGCCTTCATTGGCATTTGTGCTGGGCGGTGCGCTGGTCGGGACATTGGGTCTGTCATTCGCGGGGCTGGTGGCCCTGCGTTATTTGGGTCCTGAATTCGGCTTTCGGAACTCTGCCCTGGTTCTGGGCGGAGTGATCTTTCTTGCAACATCGGGGCTGGGCTGGTTGCTGGTACGGTTGCTGCTGCGTCCAATCAAAGCCTTGCAGGCCTATGCCGGGGCGCAAGAGGCCGGAGCCCGCGCCGTGCCAATCCGGCATTTCGGCACCAAAGAGCTTCACCAGACCGCAACTCAGGTCGTCACCATGGCCGAGGCGCTGCGTGACCGTGAGGCGACCATCCGGTCTTATACCGATCACGTCACGCATGAGTTGAAATCGCCGGTAACCGCAATCCGCGCGGCGGTTGAGATGCTACAGGACACCCCGGATGGCAGCGATGACTCCAAAGCCCTAATCGCGCAGATCGACGGGGCGCGTCAGCAGATCGAAACCCAGCTTGCAGCACTTCGGGATGCCGCCCGCGCGCGCGAGGCCCGATATGTCGGGGCAAGCACCCTGCGCGATGCGTTGCCAGGGGCGCTTCCGATTGAGCTAAACCTGTCCGGGGCGGATGAGGTCGCATTCCCGATCTCGGCCGAGGGGTTGCGGATCGTTCTGGGCCATATTCTGCAAAATGCCAAAGATCACGGGGCCAGCGCGGTTGATCTGCGCGCCTCAGAGGCTGGAAACACGGTTATCCTGACCGTGTCCGACAATGGGGCGGGGATATCGCCCGGTAACGCCGACCGCGTGTTCGATCCGTTCTTTACAACCCGCCGGGAAAGCGGCGGCACCGGGATGGGGCTGGCTATTGTCCGCAACATCCTGTCGGCCCATCGCGGAGACATCGCAAACCACCCCGTCCCACAGGGCGCGCGGTTTGATCTGAGTTTTCATAGGCTCTGACCTGCGCAGATAGGCGTTACTGCGCCGGAAGCGGAAGGCATCCGGGCAGCCCCGCTGGTAGGACCAGCCGTGCCCCTTGACGGTAAAGCGATTGGGCAAACCCGCTGCTCTCTGATGTGACCGTCACGCTGATCCCGGATGACCCGATGACCGCCGCGTCATCGGGCAGGTTCTGCATCAGACTTTGCGAGGGAAAGACCACGACATAGGCCGGGGCCTCATCCGTTATGAACGCGACGACCACCAGAACCGACAGCCATCCAAGCACCATAAGGGGGATGGCTGTCAGGAGTGATCTAATAGTCATGGATATGCTCAAGCGTCAGGCTGTCCCCCTGGATCTGGCGCAGACGCTGAGAGAGGTCCGGAACCTTGACCAGTATCAGATGACGATAGTCCCCGAACCCTTGTCGTTGGGCACTAAAGATCGCATCCGGCGCGGTTGGTTGATCCGACAGGGCGGTGAACAGAATGTCGTCATTGCCGGCGATCTCGACAATCTCGACCCCAGCGCCGGCCATATCGGCCAAAAGGTTGGTCAAGGTCCGGTAGCGCGGTGTTTCGACCTCAGTCCCGTTCGGACCTTCCGCGATAACATTCACACCGGGATAGGCCGACAGGCTGTCCGCGCTGACTCCGGTGACGATCATCCGCAGCGTCAGTTCATCCGCGCCGACCTGCGCGACCGCCTGTTCGATCACGCCCGCATAGGCCTGTTTGGCACCGTATTCCAGACCCAGCGCAATCTCTCTTTCCTTGTCGCGCAGGGTGCCGCTGTTTTGGTCGCTTAGGCTCTGGGCGTCGTCGGCGAAGGGCCATTTATACCAGGGAACCTGTTGCAGGAACGCGGCATATGCGGCGGCCTGCTGTGCCGACAAATCATCCAGAGGTGCCCGCTGTGGGCCCCGCAAGGCAGAGGCCAGCCGACCGAGGGTTTCCTCATAGGCAGCCTTCAGCGCCAGCTCGGCGGAAAAGCTGGCACCGATCACATAGACCATCTGTTTGGTGGCCCCATCAACCTCTCCCAAGGCCGAGGCGTTCCGGTTCAGATCGCAGAGCGACCCCCAAAACCCGGTGATACTGCTCCAGAACCCGTAATCATGGGGGTCCTGAGTGCGCAGAACCTCGGCGTAATCCTCGTAGGCGTGGACAATGTGCCATTCGGGATAGGTCATCAGCGTGCGGGTTTCGGCCCGGTGATGTGCCGGGTCGATCAGCGAGGCATAGGCCAGCGGCTGATCCGCGCCACGACAGCTTGTTTCCACATAAAGGATCGGAGCAGCCAGCGCGATCCCGACAAGGATCAACACCAGAATCAGCCGTTTGGTCCACCGCAGCAGGAACCTCATGCGGTGTGTCTCCGGTCCCGCAGCCCGGCCCAGGCGGCAACGCCGCCAAGCGCCAGATGCGGCAGGTTGGCAAACAGGCGGGGCAGGGACAATTCCGGCCCGGCCGATGGGTTTGTAAAGATACCCAGATCAAGATAGCCATAACCGGTGAAAAACCCGAACACTCCGTCCCCCAGATAAGCCAGCCCGAACAGGATCAGAAAGCTGCGAGCCGCGCGGTGTGACAACAGCCCGGCAATCAGCGCCCAAAGGGCCGAGGCCACGTGCAGCGCATCGTCATAGATATCCAGTGCGAAAATGCCGAAGGCCAGACCATCCTGATCCGTCAGACCAGGAACATAGTTCAGCGATGCCGCAATCATCAGCGCGACAAAGTAAACCAGACAGAGTTTTTGAAGGTTGCTCATAGACGCCCCAGATAGCTGTCCCAAAGGTTGTTCCGCAGAACCAGTTGCGGATCAAGCTCTCGTTTTGCCTGCGCAAACCCTTCCGCATTGGGGTAGGCTGCAGTCAGTTGATCCAGTGTCGCATGTGGCCTGTACGGCAGGTAATAGGTTCCGCCAATCGCCACGATCCCGTCGATCAGCGCCCGGGTCATCCGCGCCATGTCGGCTTCGCCGCGTTCGGTTAGCTCCTGGCTGAACGACATGACAGCGGCGATCCGCGGTTCGCTTGCATAGGACAGAACGGCCTGATCGTCCTGTGCGACATAGCGCAGCGTTACGTTCAGAAACTCTTGATACGAGGCCGGAATTACCGCGCGACACACTGATAAGAAATCGTCGAATGCATCGAACCCCACGAAATACTCGTGCAGGATGTCGGTCCGGTCCGGATCGCGGTCGTCCAGAGTCACAACCGGTTCGTTGATCAAAGTGTTCCGCGTCGCCTCACCCGAACTCAGCGCTGGGCCCAGCCGTGTTTCATTCCACCAACGGAAGGATTTGAAGGGCTCGCTGCCCAGTTGAGCCCGGTACAGACGGCTGGCCGCATGCGACATCCACCCCGACCCGGACGCTGGTGGCAGGTCCGACTGGTCCGAGCCTTCGCGATATGTCACCAATAGCGCTTTCTCGAAAAACGCATCGCGTTCAACATTCAGGCGGCCATAGGCCATTGTGACCGCCGGGTCGTCAATCGCCGCACGAAAGGCCGAGGCAAACGCTCCTGCTTCCAGAATGTCGAAACCCGGCGTCAGGCGTGAATTTGGAACCATCTCGACCTCAAGGTCCACGATCACGCCGATCAACCCGTACCCGCCCATCGCCAGATTGAACAGCTCGGCGTTCTCGGTGGGCGAACAGGTCAACAACTCACCCGAGGGCAAGATCATGCGCAACGACCGGACCGTCGCCCCCATCGGCCCAAAGGGAACCGGCCAGCCATGTGCATTGACCGAATAAGTGGCGGCGACACCGAAATCATTATTTGACTGCATGACTTTGGGGGACCAGCCTGCGGGATCAAGCGCTGAGATGACCTGTGACCAGCGGGCTCCGGCATGGGTCAGATAGGTCCCGGCAGAACCGTCGATCTGAACCGATCCATTGTCAAAGGTAATCGCTGTGCCGTTGCGGGGAATGGCTTGCCCACCCATGGAATGCCGCGCGGCCCCAATGTTGACCGGGCGTCCTTCTGATCTGGCCTCCGAAAGCTCTTGCCGGATGGCGGCGATCAGCGTGTCTCCGGGGTCATCGCTGAGCACCAGATGTTTGTGGATCGGTGTCGGTGACAGTCCGCTGGCGTCATTCATCACTTTGTCGCCGGTTTCCGCAAATGTCCTTCTTGTGCCTTCATAGACAGGTAGGTCCGGTCCCAGCCACCGTGACGCAACCCATCCTGCCAACCCTCCGCCGGCAAACAAGGCCGCCCTTCTGGTAAATGTTTTCATCTTTCGATTTCTCCCGAAGTTAACTGGGACATCTGATCAAGAATGATTTTAAGCGCAGTTTGAAATTTCTGCGGGCCTCAATCCGGGGTATGTGCCTGACCCCTGCCAAGGTGTCCATTTGGGCATCGGGTCAAAGAATGTGCAAGTCCATGGCCTGCTGTACCGGCGCAAAGGTGTCCTAGTTGCCCCAGATCAGGCCGACGGGTACCTGCAGCATGGCGATCCGCCGTGGTCAGCAGATTCGGGCAAGGTCCAAGGACCAGTTTTTTGACCGCAAGTGGCTCGAAACTTGGCTTCATTCTCGGAATGTTCAACCGGAAGGCATGTTTTGCAAACTGCGGAAATCCGTACTTGTAAGACGGTCAGCGGTCACAGCTTGGCGTAAGCTTTCCGCCACGTAAGTTCATGCGCGCACGGCAGATTTGCGTCGGGGCATCCGCCAAACTGCCGTTTTTATGCTCAATCAGGTGTTGCAACTGTAACGATGATCTGGATGATCAGGACCACCAAGGCCGTAAAAATGGTCTGTCGTCCAAAGGGCGATGTTAACAAAAAGGGGAGTTACAAATGATTCTAAGAAACCTGATGATCGCTGCAAGTGCGACGGCGCTGATGGCGGCGGGCGCTTCGGCGGAAACGCTGCGCTGGGCGCGGGCCGGTGATGCGCTGACGCTGGATCCGCATTCGCAGAATGAGGGTCCGACGCACACCGTGCGACACCAGATTTACGAGCCTCTGATCATCCGCGACGTGACCGGTGCATTCGAGCCCGCGCTGGCGACCGAGTGGGGCCCCAAGGCCGATGACCCGAATGTTTGGGTCTTCAAGCTGCGCGAAGGCGTGAAATTCCATGACGGTGCGGACTTCAACGCCGAAGATGTGGTGTTCAGCTTTACCCGTGCCAAGCAACCTAATTCCGACATGAAAGAGCTGATCGGCTCGATCGTCGAAGTGCGTGCAGTTGACGATTTCACCGTCGAGATTGTCACAGATGGTCCGAACCCGATCCTGCCGTCGAACCTGACAAACCTGTTCATTCTGGACAAGGGCTGGGCCGAGTCGAATGACACCGTCAATGTTCAGGATTTCGAAGGTGGCGAAATCACCTATGCCACCACCAATGCCAACGGAACGGGTCCCTATGTTCTTCAAAGCCGCGAGCCTGACATCAAGACGGTGATGGTGCGCAACGACAACTATTGGGGCATCGACCAGTTCCCGATGGAAGTGACCGAGATCATCTATACCCCGATCCAGAACGCTGCGACTCGCGTTGCGGCGATGCTGTCGGGTGAGGTGAACTTCCTCCAGGATATGCCGGTGCAGGACATTGAACGCGTCAATAGTGTCGACGGTCTGATGGTCAAGCAAGCCCCGCAGAACCGGGTGATCTTCTTTGGTATGAACCAGGGTGCCGACGACATCGAGGCGGATAACGTGGACGGCAAGAACCCTCTGGCCGATGTGCGGGTGCGTCAAGCGATGTCGATGGCGATTAACCGTGATGCGATCAAGCAGGTCGTGATGCGCGGCCAGTCGCAGCCTGCAGGCATGATCGCACCTCCCTTCGTGAATGGCTGGACCGCTGACATGGACGGCGAATCCTCCACCGATCTGGCCAAGGCCAAGGAACTGATGGCAGAGGCAGGTTATGGCGATGGCTTCTCGCTTCGGCTGGACTGCCCGAATGATCGGTACATCAACGATGAAGCTATCTGTCAGGCGGCTGTTGGGATGCTGGGCCAGATCGGCGTGACCGTGAATCTGGACGCCAAGCCAAAGGCACAGCATTTCCCGCTGATCACCGATGGCAAGACAGATTTCTACATGCTGGGTTGGGGTGTGCCGACATATGACTCGGAATACATCTTCAACTTCCTTGTTCATGGACGCGAAGATGACATCGGCACGTGGAACGGCACCGGTTATCAGGACGATGCGCTGGACGGGAAGATCAAGTCGCTTGCCTCGAATACCGATCTTGACGCTCGGAATGCCGACATCGCCGACATCTGGCGGGTTGTGCAGGACGAAGCGCTTTACATCCCCATTCATCACCAGGTTCTGAACTGGGGCATGGCCGACGGTGTGGGCATCGAAGTGGATGCCGAAGATCAACCCAAGGTCAAATACTTCACTCTGAACTAAGCCATTCAGATCAGTGATTTGGCAGGGCGCGGTATCGCGCCCTGCCTTTTGCGCTATTGTTAAGCGCAACACCGCATTGCGGGGCAACAAAGGGAGATTTCGCCATGACCCTCAGGAACAGCGCCATTGCATTGGCCTTGCTGGCCACCACCAGCGTTCAGGCCGCCGAATTCAAATGGGCCTCGACCACTGACCCGCAGACGATGGACCCGCACGCGGTCAACTCGGCCCCGGTTCTGGGGTTTCTGAACAATGTCTATGAGGGCCTCGTGCGTCGCGACAAGGACATGAGCGTTCAACCCGCGCTGGCCGTCAGCTGGGAGACGATTGGCGACGGTGAAGGTTGGCGCTTTAACCTGCGTGAGGGTGTGACCTTCCATGACGGCAGCAGCTTTGATGCGCAGGACGTTCTATTCAGCTATCAGCGCGCCTCGGGCGAGGCGTCAGACACCCGCAGCTGGTTCGCGCCCATCAGCGAGGTGATCGTGGTCGACGACTATACGGTCGATTTCATGACGACTGCGCCGAACCCGTTATTCCCATCCTCAATCGCCAACTGGATGATCATGGATCAGGGCTGGGCCGAGGCCAATGACGCAGCGGTGCCCGACAAAGAGGTCGGGAATTACGCCACCCTGAACGCCAACGGCACAGGCGCCTTCAAACTTGCGGCACGAGAGCCCGGCCTGCGCACGGTTCTTGAGCCCTTTGACGGCTGGTGGGATCAGGCCGACCACAACATCACAAGTGCTGAGTTCACTCCGATCCAAAACCCGGCGACAGCGGTTGCAGCCTTGTTGTCAGGCGATGTGGACATGATCAACCCGGTGCCGATTCAGGACGTGGCGCGCCTGAAGGAAAACGGGGATGTCGACGTCATTCAGGGGATCGAGGCACGGGTCATCATGTTGGGGTTCGATCATCAGGCCGAGGTGCTTAAATACACCGACGATGCGGGCAAACCGAACCCGTTCCGTGACCCGCGCGTCCGCAAGGCAGTGGCACAGGCGGTCAATGTGGATGCCATTCTTGCGACTATCATGCGGGGGAATGCCGAAGCGGCCTCGCAACTGGTCAGCCCGGCGATGAGTGGTTATTCCGAGGCGAATGCAGACCGTCCCGCCTTTGATGTCGATGCCGCCAGGGCCCTGCTGACCGAGGCCGGATATGCAGATGGGTTTTCGTTCGGGCTGAAATGCCCCAATGACCGCTATCTGAATGATGAGGCCGTTTGCCAGGCGGTTGTCAGCATGCTGGCCCAGATCGGGATCACTGCGGAACTGGATGCCATGCCGGTCCGTAACTACTGGCCGGAACTCCGGGAAGGCAAATACGATATGTACCTGCTGGGCTGGAGCCCCGGTACATTTGATGCCGAACACCCCGTGCGCTTCCTTGTGGCCACTCCAAACGAAGAGAAAAAGCTGGGCAGCTGGAATTTCGGCGGATTTTCGAACGCGCGGGTGGATGAGCTGCTGCCGATGATCCAGTCCGAGTTGGATGCGGGCAAACGGCAGGCGATGCTGGATGAGGTCACGCAGATCATTCAGGACGAACAGGTCTATGTGCCGATGTATGTGCAACCTCTGGTCTGGGGCACACGCAGCAATGTCGAACTGACGCAGCGCCCGGACAACTTCTTTCTGCTGCGCTGGGTAACGGTGAACTGAAACCGGGGCGGGGCCAGAAAACGCTAGCTTGCGTTAGCGGTATCTTGACCACCCCGCCCGGGCCTGCATAGACAGTCCGATCAACGAGGAAAACGAATGTTCGCTTATATTGTCCAAAGGATGTTCCAATCCGTGATCGTGCTGCTGATCGTGGGTCTGGTTGCCTTTTCGATGTTCCGCTTTGTCGGTGATCCGATCGACAACATGCTGGGGCAGGAACGTACGCAGGCCGATATCGACCGGCTGCGGTCCGATCTTGGTCTGGATCAGCCGTTTCCGGTGCAATATTTCAAGTTCCTGCAAGGCGCGGTGCAGGGCAATTTTGGCGTGTCCTACCGGCAAGGCCGACCGGTTTCGACCATCATAGCCGAACGCGCCCCCGCGACATTGGAGCTGGCCTTTGTGTCGGGCTTTCTGGCCATCACCCTTGGCATCGCGCTGGGCGTTTTCACAGCGATCCGACGACAGGGGGTGGCGGCGAATATCATCATGACCGTGTCGCTGATTGGGGTTTCCTTGCCGACCTTCCTGATCGGGATATTGCTGATCTATATATTCTCGGTCGAGTTGGATCTTTTACCCAGCTTTGGGAGGGGCGAGACCGTTATGATTGGCGGCTGGTCCACGGGGTTCCTGACGACCTCGGGGCTCAAGGCGCTGATCCTGCCGGCGATCACGCTGGGCCTGTATCAGATGACGCTGATCATGCGGCTGGTGCGGTCGGAAATGCTTGAGGTCCTGCGTGCCGACTATGTCCGTTTTGCACGTGCGCGTGGGCTGTCGGACCGGGTGATCAATTTTCGCCACGCGCTGAAAAATACGCTGGTGCCGGTGATCACCATCACCGGGTTGCAGCTGGGCTCGATCATCGCCTTTGCCATCATCACCGAGACGGTGTTTCAGTGGCCCGGTGTGGGCCTGCTGTTCATAAATGCGATCCAGTTTGTCGATATCCCTGTTATGGCCGCCTATCTGATGCTGATCTCGGTCATGTTCGTGTCGATCAATCTGATCGTCGATCTTTTGTACTATGCCATTGACCCGCGCCTGCGTGTCGACGCGAGGGCCACATGACCGATACTTCTGAAACCTCGAGACAAGTGCCCAAATCACGGCTGGCCCAATTCTGGGACAGCGATTTCGCATGGTCCTTCCGGCATTCACCCGTGGCGATGGTTGCCTCATTTGTTGTGGTCCTGCTGGTGCTGGCGGCAATACTGGCCCCGCTGATTGCGCCACATAACCCGTTTGATCCGGCAACGCTGAACCTGATGAACGGATTTACACCGCCGGGCACGCCGAATGCCTTTACGCAGGACACGTTCCTGCTGGGCACCGACGATCAGGGGCGCGATGTGTTCTCGACCATCCTCTATGGGATGCGCATATCCCTGTTTGTCGGCGCTGCGGCGGTGCTGCTGGCGCTGATCATCGGAGTTGTTCTGGGGCTGGTCGCGGCCTATTTCGGCGGCTGGGTCGAGACGCTGATCATGCGGGTCGCAGATGTGCAGCTGACCTTTCCGGCCATTCTGGTCGCTATGCTGATCTTTGGCATCGCCAAAGGCGTGACCCCACCCGAATATCGTGACGAGATGGCGATCTATGTACTGATCATCGCCATTGCCCTGTCCGACTGGGTGCAGTTTGCCCGGGTCGTCCGCGGTGCTGCGTTGGTGGAAAAGAACAAGGAATATGTGCAGGCCGCCCGCCTGATCGGGCGCGGTTCTTTCCCGATTATGTTCCGCCACATCCTGCCCAATGTACTCAGCCCGGTTCTGGTCATCGCCACGATCTCACTGGCGCTGGCGATCATTGCCGAAGCCACGCTGAGCTTCCTCGGCGTAGGGGCACCACCAACCCAGCCGTCATTGGGCACGCTGATCCGCATCGGGCAGGGCTTCCTGTTCTCGGGTGAGTGGTGGATCTTGTTCTTCCCGGCCTGCACCCTGTTGGCGCTGGCCCTGTCTGTGAACCTGCTGGGCGACTGGCTGCGCGATGCGCTGAACCCCAAGCTGCGGTGATTTCATGAGCCTTCTGACGATCAATGACCTGACGGTCGAATTCCCCACCCGCCGCAAATTGTTCACAGCCGTGGACCATGTGGACCTGTCGGTTGAACCCGGAGAAATCCACGGCTTGGTTGGCGAATCCGGGGCCGGTAAATCCACCATTGGCGCGGCCATCATGGGATTGTTGGATCGCCCCGGCCGTATTGCCAGCGGCACGATCCAGCTGAGCGGTGACCAGATCAGTGGCCTGGATGCCGAGGCGATGCGGGGGTTGCGCGGCAAAAAGATCTCGATGATCTTTCAGGACCCGCTGACCTCGCTGAACCCGCTGTTCACCGTGCGCGAACAACTGACCGAGACCATTCAGGCCCATCTGGGCGGCACGGATGCCGAGGCGAACCAACGCGCGCGCGATCTGATTGACCGGGTTGGCATTCCTGATCCGGACACGCGGCTGGACCAGTATCCGCACCAGTTCTCGGGCGGGATGCGGCAGCGTGTGGTCATCGCGCTTGCCTTGTGTACCGAACCGGATGTGATCATCGCGGATGAGCCGACCACGGCGCTGGACGTCTCGGTTCAGGCGCAGATTCTGGACCTGATCAAAGAACTGGCGCGGGAACGTCAGGTGGGCGTCATCCTGATCACCCACGACATGGGTGTGATCGCGGACACGACGGACAAGGTGACGGTGATGTATGCGGGCAAGGTTGTCGAAACCGGCCCGACCGCGCAGGTGATGGGGCAGCCCACCCATGAATACACCAAATCGCTGATCGCTGCCGTGCCGCGCCCGACCCTGAAACTGCATCGCTTTCCCCAGATCAGCTATGGTGGACGCGAGACACGCTTTGCCATCGAAGACATGGCCCGCCACTGGCCCAAGGTGGATAATGACACCAGCAAACCGGTGTTCGAAATCCGCAACCTGACCAAGAAGTTCCTGCAACGCAAAGGCCTGTTGCCCTGGGACCGCACCTATTTCACCGCCGTTGACGAGGTAAGTTTCGACATCCGCGCAGGCGAGGTGTTTGGCGTTGTGGGTGAATCCGGCTCGGGCAAGTCGACTGTCGCACGGATGATTGCAGGGTTGTACCCTGTGGATGGCGGCACGATTACATTCGACGGGCAGGTGGTGAGCGATCTGACCAATCGGACCGCGCTGGATGCCTATCGCAAGAACATCCAGATGATCTTTCAGGACCCGTATTCCTCGCTCAATCCCCGTATGCGGGTGGATGAGATCGTGGCCGAGCCGATCCGCCATCACAGGTTGATGGAAGGTGCAGATATCAAACGCCGCGTCGATGAGTTGTTGGATCAGGTGGGACTCGGCCATGAGGCCGGGCAGAAATACCCGCATGAATTCTCGGGCGGACAGCGGCAACGTATCTCGATTGCACGTGCGCTGGCCACGCAACCGCGATTCCTGATTTGTGACGAGCCAACCAGCGCGCTGGACGTGTCCATTCAGGCGCAGATTCTGAACATCTTGAAGGACCTGCAGGAACATCTGGGCCTGACCCTGCTGTTCATCAGTCATGACCTGCCGGTGGTACGTCAGATGTGCGACCGAGTGGCAGTGATGAAACAGGGCCAAATTGTCGAGTTGCAGGAAACCAATAACTTATTCGCCAACCCCCAGACGGATTATGCCCGCGAATTGTTGCGCCTGATGCCCAGGCTTGATGACCTGTCGACCGAGGGGTTGGACGCCGAATCCTGAGGCAGTGACGATTCCAGTATTGGCGGTATGACGGAAGGTCCGTCAATATGGCGATAGTTTTGACGTTTTCGTCAAGATTGCCTCTGCAGATTGAACAACTGTGCCTTCATACTTTCTGAAACGAAAGAGGAGGCGCGTTTTGAGCTGGAATATCTGTGTCATCGGAGCAGGCAAGATCGGTCAGATGATCGCGACTTTGCTGCAATCTTCATCCAACTATTCTGTCACGGTTGCCGACCGCGATCTGGCGGCGTTGTCCGTGCTGAATCGGCAGGGAGTTTCGACCCGCCAGATTGATGTCAGCGATGAAACGCAGCTGGCTGAGGGTCTGAACGGTTTCGATGCGGTTATCTCGGCGGCTCCGTTTTTCCTGACCCCACGGATTGCCAAAGCCGCCAAATCGGCCGGCGCGCATTATTTTGACCTGACCGAAGATGTTGCCGCCACCAACGCAGTGCGCGAGTTGGCCGCCGACAGCGAGACGGCGTTTATGCCGCAATGCGGGTTGGCACCGGGTTTTGTCGGCATCGCCGGCGCGGCCTTGGCTGCCGAGTTCGATACGCTGGACAGCCTGCATATGCGGGTCGGGGCGTTGCCGCTCTATCCGACCAACGCGCTGAAATACAATCTGACATGGTCCACCGACGGGCTGATCAACGAATATTGCAACCCGTGCGATGCCATCGTGAATGGCGAACGAGTCAAGACCGCACCGCTGGAGGATTACGAGCGTTTGGGTCATGACGGGGTGGAATATGAATGCTTCAATACCTCGGGCGGGTTGGGCACGTTGCCAGAAACCCTGGACGGAAAGGCGCGGGACGTGTCGTACCGATCGATCCGCTACCCGGGACACCGTGATATTCTGCGTTTGCTGCTGAATGATCTTGGATTGGAACGTCGTCGCGACCTGATGAAGGAAATCTTCGAGACCGCGCTACCGCGAACCGATCAGGATGTGGTTCTGGTTTTTTGCACTGCAAAAGGCAAGATCGATGGGGCTCTGCGCGAGAAATCCCTGATCAACAAATCTTATGCCCGTACCCTCAATGGTCAGGTCTGGAGCGCCATTCAGGTCACCACTGCTGCCGGTGTTCTGGGTGTGGTTGATCTGATGCGAACGGGTGCTTTGCCCGGCAAAGGGTTCGTGCGGCAAGAGCAGGTGAACCTGTCTGATTTCCTGAACACCGAATTCGGTCAGCTTTATCGCACCGGGGACATAACCAAACAGAACAAGGCGGCCTGAGATATGAAAGACATCGCTATGACAGCCCAAACAACCCTTGCAAATCTGGACCTGACAGCCGCTGAGCTGATGGGCGGCACGCTGGCTGTACGCTCGCCCATTGATGGCGGCATTCTGGCCGAGGTACATGAAACGCCTGCGTCAGGGATGGGCACGGTGTTTGCCAATGCCAAGACGGCATTCAAGGCGTGGCGCACGGTTCCAGCCCCACGCCGGGGCGAACTGATCCGCCTGCTGGGCGAGGAATTGCGCGCCGCCAAAGACGATCTGGGTGCGCTGGTCAGCTGGGAAGCTGGTAAGATCACCTCGGAAGGTCTGGGTGAAGTGCAGGAGATGATCGACATCTGCGATTTCGCCGTCGGCCTGTCGCGCCAGCTTTATGGTTTGACCATCGCATCTGAGCGCCCGGGCCACCGGATGATGGAAACGTGGCACCCGGCAGGGCCGGTGGGCGTGATCTCGGCCTTCAACTTCCCGGTGGCGGTCTGGTCGTGGAATGCCGCGCTGGCGCTGGTCTGCGGTGATCCGGTGATCTGGAAGCCGTCTGAAAAGACGCCTTTGACCGCGATGGCCTGCCAGAAGATCTTTGAACGTGCACTGGCCCGATTTGGCGATGCGCCCGACCACCTGCTGCAGACCCTGATCGGAGGTGCCGCGCTGGGCGAGGCGCTGGTGGCCAGCGAGGACGTGCCGGTCATTTCGGCGACCGGGTCCACACGGATGGGCCGTGCCGTAGCCCCCATCGTGGCGCAGCGGTTCGGGAAATGCATTCTCGAGCTTGGCGGCAATAACGCGATGATCGTGGGCCCTTCGGCCGATCTGGAAATGGCCGTGCGTGCGATTGTCTTTTCTGCTGTCGGCACAGCCGGTCAACGCTGCACCACGCTGCGCCGTCTGATCGTTCACAACTCGATCCGCGAGGAGCTGGTGAGCCGGTTGAAAAAAGCCTATGCCGGTCTGCCCATCGGCAATCCGCTGATCGAAGGCACTTTGATCGGTCCGCTGGTGGACGAAGCCTCGGGCGCGGCCATGACCGCTGCGCTGGACGCTGCAAAGGCCGAAGGCGGCGCAGTCTTTGGTGGCGACCGCGTGACCGAAAACGTCCCCGCCGGTGTCTATATGCAGCCCGCGATTGTCGAGATGCCTGGCCAGACAGCAACCGTAAAGACCGAAACCTTTGCGCCGATCCTCTATGTCATGGGGTACGACGCGTTCGACGAAGCCATCGAATTGCAAAATGACGTACCGCAAGGTCTGTCGTCTTGCGTATTCACTCTGAACATGCGCGAGGCCGAGCAATTCCTGACCGCAGCGGGATCGGATTGTGGCATTGCCAATGTCAATATCGGGCCATCGGGGGCCGAGATCGGTGGCGCATTTGGTGGCGAGAAGGAAACCGGTGGCGGGCGTGAAAGCGGCTCGGATGCGTGGAAGGCCTATATGCGCCGTCAGACCAACACCGTGAACTACTCAGCCGAGCTGCCGCTGGCGCAAGGCGTCAAGTTCGACATCTGATCGTGCTGTCGGCGGTACCTGATGCTGCCGCCGGCTCATCAATCTGCAAACAAATAATCCAATCGCATGATGGCCTGCGCCTGTTCCTGTGAAACATTCAGAAACCGGACAATGGCGTCTTCGTTTTCTGTCCGGTCGCTGGTTTCCCGCAGGCGTGCATGTCGATCCTGCGCGGTGCCCCGGATCAACTCGGATTCGTATTCCATCGCGTTGTGCAAAGTTGGGACAAGCCGTGCCACGGTTTCGGTCGGGCTGTCCTGACCGGCCAACCCCACACGGCGGGCGTGGCCGATCAGGTAATCGTCGGAATATTCACACTCGACTTCAAGCACATGGGTTTTGACCTGATCTGCACAGAAGTCCTGAATGATTTCGATATCTGAGGGATCGATGCATAGAACCAGCCGGTCGGTTTCGAAACTGTCAAACAGCATCCGCACAAGAGCACGCCGGTGGCGGGACCGTTTGAGCAAGGTCGTTTCGATGCCACCCAGATCGGGCAGAGCCGTATCCTGTTCGTTGAACAGATACTCGACACAAGGGATATCGGTTTCGGATTTAATCTGATCGACCAGACGCTTGGCCACATGCCATTTCTTGCATACGATCAGGAAAACATCGCGGTCCGGTCCCAGCGTATTTCCGGCCTCCCAGAACCTTTGCTTGTGGCGGCGTCCGACGCGCCCTCTTGCGGTTAAGAAACTATGGAGATTGCGGCCTTCATCCGAGATGTGAAAATCCACCCCATCCGCAGAATAGAGCTGGCCCAACCGGTCCTTCAGCTCATGTGCCTCGGGGCTGATTTTGCGGGCGAACAGAAAATCCTGCCCTAACAGCATGTCGTAATGGTCGTTATAGAATGTCACGGGCATTCCGTAGTCCGAGAACATCAGGAATGTGAGCGTTCGATTGTCGATCTCTTCACGGGGAACAAGGTGGCGGACAAGCGTTTGAAAGAAAGTCTCATCCGGTATCCAGGTGGTCGAGAAAAAGCGGATTACGTCCGGGCGCTGGGCCAGGAATTCAAAGATCATTTCAACAGTATGACGGCGCAGACACCACCACTGACTGCCGATCATGACCTGGATGTCAGCCGGAACCTCGCGGGTCAGACCAAGTTTTTTCTGTACGTCATAGGATGTATAGAATCGTCTGCTCTGGGTGCGTTCATTGAAGAAATGGCGATAGATCAGCCGGTCTTCTTTCATGCCGGTCTTGATCCAGTTACTGGCAAAAAAGTCGTGGCTTTCGACAAAATCCCTGTCGTTGTCGTTCAGGAACTGATGCGCGTATTCCGCTGTTTTGATCGCCATACAATCCCCTGACAGCATGTAGAAATGCGTCGCGCGGGGAAAGGCCTCGAGGGCGGCTTGCACTGCGTTCAATGTGGCCTGTACCAAAGACCACTCGCCCCAACCGCATTTGATGCGTTTGGTTGCAAAAGTGACATTCGAATTGGCCTGAAGAGCGCCCTGAATGCGTGCATAGGCCTCGCGACTTGCGCGGGCGTCAAAATGTATGGCCATGCAATCGCCAGCGGCGGTTAGCTGCTCGGCCTGCGCAATGATTGCGTCAGGGTCCTTGTGGCACAACAAAATGTAGGCAATTTTTGCCATTTCAGTTCTTTGTTATCCGTTTCTGCCCGGTTCCCTCTGTGATACTGATGATGAGCGATTGAATAAACAGATTATTTTTGGTTCTGTAGATACAAAAGCAGGCGCGAATAGTGAGTTACGACCTGTTGAGGAGGCGCAGAAAATGGGTTTTCCCGGTACATGGATGACCGAGAGCGAGAGCATGGTTTACCGTGTTGTCCCGAAATGTGCATGCTCAACCATCGGGCAAATCATGTATTTTTCGGATCATGGCCGGTTTTTTGACGGCGATATCCACGATGCCAAGGACGGGATGCATAAATGGGCGTTCGGTCCCAGCCAGGAGCCGATTTCGACAAATGTCCGAAATCATAACTCCTTTTCTTTCACCTGCGTGCGGAACCCGTACACGCGAATTCTCAGTTCGTTTTTTGATAAGATCTGTGGAATTCAGCGCAACGGCAAACGGTATCGCGGCAATCTGGTGCCGACGCTGATCTACAATTACGGCATCGAGGTTGGCGGAGAGGACGGTCAGGGTGATTTTGACCAGGTCGCCAGTTTCCGCAGATTCCTGTTATTTGCTCGTGACACGATCAGGTGGCGCCGGCCCATGGATCCGGATATCCACTGGTCCGCCATGTCTGGCCATGTGTCGACCTTTATTGCAAATGGCGGACGATATGATCGCATCTTCTGGACCGAGAAGTTCAACGATGGGATGCAAGGTGTTCTGAGCAACTTGGAAACGCCACACAAGGTGGCCCTGTCCGAAATCCCGCGGTTCAACGAATCCGAAGGCCACGGACCCAAACGAAAGCATCCTGTCGAGGACTATTTCGACGACCTGTCGATGCATCTTGTCTACGAGATCTACAAACAGGATTTCGATCTATTCAAATACGATTTTGAAGATCCGGCCAACAAGATGCCGATCGCCGAGATTGATCTGGATGAAGTCCACGCCAAGCTTGGGGATTGAGCTGGAAATCACCTTCTCCGCCCATCGGCAATGTATCTTGCGAAACATCTCCTCTGGTTGGGCCTGGCGCCGCGCTATGCGCCGCCCCAGGCCCAAGACCGAAGCCGATAGCGCCAGAAGGCGCGGGAGCGCTTTGGGAATTGATTGGGCCGGATCACTTGATTTGGTGTCCGGCCCTTATGTCTTAGACCTCCCGCACGGCCCCTTTTGCCGCGCTTGTTGTCAGTTTGGCATAGGCTTTGAGCGCGGTTGAGACTTTGCGCTTGCGGGGCGCTGCCGGTATCCAGCCTTTTGCATCCTGCTCCTGGCGTCGTTCGGCAAGCACTTCATCTGAGACTGCCAGATGGATCGAGCGGTTCGGGATGTCGATTTCGATCCGGTCACCCTGACGCACCAACCCGATCACACCGCCTTCGGCTGCTTCGGGTGAGACGTGGCCGATCGACAGGCCGGAGGTTCCACCCGAGAACCGTCCATCCGTCAGCAAAGCACAGGCTTTTCCCAGACCTTTGGATTTCAGGTAAGACGTCGGGTACAGCATTTCCTGCATCCCCGGACCGCCGCGCGGGCCTTCATAGCGGATGACCACCACGTCGCCCTCTTTGACCTTGCTGGTCAGAATGTCGTTCACCGCCTGATCCTGGCTTTCGCAGACATAGGCCGACCCGGTGAAGGTCAGGCTGGCCGGATCGACACCGGCTGTTTTCACGATACAGCCGTCGCGGGCAATATTGCCGAACAGAACCGCCAGACCGCCATCCTGGCTGAACGCATGTTCTTTCGACCGGATCACGCCGCCTTCGCGGTCGGTGTCCAGCTCTTTGTACCGGTTTGACTGGCTGAAGGCCTGCGTGGTGCGCACACCGCCCGGCGCGGCCTTGAACAAGTCTTGCGCCTTGGGGTTGTTGGCCACCTTGATGTCCCAATTGGCAATCGCCTCACCCATCGTGCCGGAATGGACCGTGCTGCAATCCTCGTGCAGCAGCCCGGCGCGGCTGAGTTCCCCGAGAATTGAGAAGATGCCACCGGCGCGGTGGACGTCTTCCATATGCACATTTTCGGTATTGGGTGCGACTTTGCATAGGCAGGGCACCTGACGGCTGAGACGGTCCATGTCGGTCATGGTGAAATCCACCTCGCCCTCATGCGCGATGGCCAGCAGATGCAGCACCGTGTTGGTCGATCCGCCCATGGCGATATCCAGGCTCATTGCGTTTTCGAACGCATCGAACGTGGCGATTTCGCGCGGGAGGAAGCCTTTCTCGTCCAGATCATAGTGCCGTTTGGTGATCTCGACGATCCGGCGACCGGCTTCAAGGAACAGCTCTTTGCGGTCCGCATGTGTGGCCAGAGTCGAGCCGTTGCCCGGCAGCGCCAGACCCAGCGCCTCGGCCAGACAGTTCATCGAGTTGGCGGTGAACATGCCCGAGCACGACCCGCAAGTCGGGCAGGCGTTTTCCTCGATATGCTGAACCTGCTCATCGGTGAACTTGTCGTCAGCGGCGGCCACCATAGCGTCCACGAGGTCGATCTTTTTGGCGTCCAGATCGGCGATGTCGATCTTGCCCGCCTCCATTGGCCCACCCGAGACGAAAATGGCGGGGATGTTCAGGCGCATCGCGGCCATCAGCATGCCGGGCGTGATCTTGTCACAGTTCGAGATGCAGACCATCGCATCAGCACAGTGCGCGTTGACCATATATTCAACAGAATCCGCGATTACCTCACGCGAGGGCAGCGAATACAACATCCCGTCATGGCCCATGGCGATACCGTCATCCACGGCGATGGTGTTGAATTCCTTGGCAACACCACCCGCCGCCTCGACCTCGCGGGCGACCATCTGACCCAGATCCTTCAGGTGCACGTGGCCCGGTACGAACTGGGTGAACGAGTTGACGATGGCGATGATCGGCTTGCCGAAATCGTCGTCGCCCATGCCAGTCGCGCGCCACAGGCCGCGGGCACCGGCCATGTTGCGGCCATGGGTTGAGGTTCTGGATCGGTACAATGGCATATGCTGTTTCCCTTTTGCCTCGGGTTGCATGTCTTGGGATTTGTGCGTTATAGCGCACGTACCACATGTGCGCTATAACGCACAAGAGGATTCGAAAGACAGCATCATGGCACCGGACGAGATCACGCTGAAATTACGGGACATGCGGGCGGCATCCGGGCTGAGCCTGTCCAAAGTCGCCGAGATGACAGGCGTCAGCAAAGCCATGCTGGGGCAGATCGAGCGTGGCGAATCCAGCCCAACCATCGCCACTTTGTGGAAGATCGCCAAGGGGTTCCAACTGCCGCTGAGCGCGCTGATTGAAACCGCGAATGGGGACCCCTCTGTTTTTCAGACCGTGACTTTTCCGGGCAGCATCGAGGTCAAGATCGTCTTTCCGTTTGATTCCGCGCTAGGGGCCGAAACCTTTCACGTCAGTCTGACCCCAAACCAATGCCACGAGTCGCCCGCGCATGCGGCGGGCGTGACCGAAGAGGTCTTTGTCCTTTCCGGTACGCTTGAAATTCTGCGTGGTGAGGCCTGGGTGCCGCTAAATGCTGGACAGGGGCTGCGTTTTGCCGCCGATCTACCGCATGGCTATCGTGCGGGCGCGCAGGGGGCTGCGTTTTTGAACATGCACCATTATGGGCAACACAGCGAGTTTCCTGAAAACGGCAAGGGCTGATCATGACTGCGTTTCTTGACACTTTGACCATCGCGGATGGAATCGGCTCAATCGGGGCGATGATCGTGGTCGCTGCGTATTTCGCCACGCAGATGCGGATGATGAATTCCGACGACCTGGCCTTTCCAGTGGTAAACCTATTGGGGTCGATTCTGATCGTCTATTCGCTGTTTGAGAACTTCAATTTGGCCTCGATGCTGATCGAATCCTTCTGGATTTTGATCAGTCTGATCGGGATCGCTCAGTTTTTCCGCCTCAGGCGGGCCCGTTAGCGGTACAGGCCGCCATCCAGCCTTGAACAGACATGCGCGCGCGTATAGGGACAAACCAAGCGCGCATAGGGGAGGCATTGATGCAGGACGATCCCAAAACCCTCGTTTCAACCGAATGGCTTGCGGCCCATCTCAAGGATCCGGACCTGCGGGTTCTGGACGGATCATGGTATCTGCCGCAACACGGACGCGACGCCAAAGCGGAATATGACGCGACCCATATCCCCGGCGCGAGATTCTTTGACATTGATGATATTGCCGATCATCGGTCGGACCTGCCGCATATGGTGCCTCCGGTCGAGAAATTCATGTCGCGCCTGAGGGCGATGGGCGTGGGGGATGGCCATCAGGTGGTGGTCTATGACGGCTCGGGGCTGTCCTCGGCTGCGCGGGTCTGGTGGATGTTCCGCCTGATGGGGCAGGACAACATTGCCGTGCTGGACGGTGGCTTGCCGAAATGGCTGGCCGAGGGGCGAGAGGTTGAAGACCTGCCGCCTGTTATCCGCGACCGCCACATGACCGTGCGGGTTCAGAACCATCTTGTGCGTGATGTCACGCAGGTATCTGCCGCCGCCAAGCTGGGGGATCACGAGATCATTGACGCACGCGCAGCCGGCCGCTTCGCAGGTACCGATCCCGAGCCGCGCGAAGGGCTGCGGTCTGGTCGTATCCCCGGATCACGAAACGTCCCCTTCGGCACCTTGCTGAACAAGAATCACACGATGAAATCGCCCGAGGAATGCCGCGCCATTTTCGAGGCCGCTGGCGTCGACCTGTCGAAACCGGCGATTACCTCATGCGGGTCGGGTGTGACTGCCGCGATTCTCAGCCTTGCGCTCGAGCGCATGGGCAAGAAAGACCACTCGCTTTATGACGGCTCCTGGGCTGAATGGGGTGCCTTCCCGACCCTGCCCGTCGCAACCGGAGAGACCTGATGTTTGAACATCTCAAACCGCAACCTGCCGACAAGATTCTAGCGCTGATGCAGATGTACCGCGAAGACCCGCGCGATCAGAAGATCGACCTGGGTGTTGGCGTCTACAAGAATGCCGAAGGCATCACGCCAGTGATGCGCGCGGTCAAGGCCGCCGAAAAGCGCATTCTGGAAGAGCAGGAAAGCAAGGCCTATACCGGTCTGGCTGGTGATCCGGCCTATGCGGATGCGATGATTGACCTGATCCTGCGCACATCGGTGCCGCGTGGCAACATTGCCGCAGTGGCTACGCCTGGCGGCACTGGCGCATGCCGTCAAGCGTTTGAGATGATCCGCATGGCCAACCCTTCGGCCCGCGTGTTCGTCTCGAACCCGACCTGGCCGAACCATCTGTCGATCCTGAATTATCTGGGGATGGAAGCGGTTCCATACCGCTATTTCGATGGCGAGACTCGTGGCGTCGATTTCGACGGCATGATTGCCGATCTGAAAACCGCCAAGTCGGGCGACGTGGTGTTGTTGCACGGCTGTTGCCACAACCCGACCGGGGCCAACCTGAACCTGGTGCAGTGGCAGGAAGTGGTGAACATCATCAACGAGCTTGGCCTCGTGGCGATGATCGACATTGCCTATCAGGGTTTTGGCGACGGTCTGGAAGAGGATGCGCAGGCGACCCGCCTTGTTGCTTCTTCGGTCAAGGAATGCCTGATCGCGGCGTCGTGTTCCAAGAATTTCGGCGTCTACCGTGAACGCACGGGCCTATTGATGGCAATCAGTGCAGATGCGGGCCAGACCGCGTTGAACCAGAGCACGCTGGCCTTTCTGAACCGCCAGAACTATTCATTCCCGCCCGACCACGGCGCGCGCGTGGTCACCACGATCCTGACCGACCCCGTCCTGCGGGCCGACTGGGAGGCCGAGCTGGAGGAGATCCGCTTGTCCATGCTGGGGCTGCGCCAGCAACTGGCCGATGAGCTGCAACGCCACAGCGGCTCCGACCGGTTCGGCTTTGTCGCCCAGCATCGCGGCATGTTCTCGCGCTTGGGCGCGGCACCGGAACTGGTGGAACAACTGCGCGCTGATCACGGCATCTACATGGTCGGCGACAGCCGTCTGAACATTGCCGGGCTGAATGCCAACACGGTTCCGATTCTGGCCAAAGCGATTATCGACGTCGGAGTTTAAATCTGCGGAAAAAAAAGAAACCCGGGCGACACCGCCCGGGTTTTTTGTTGGATTGGGTTGGATATCAGCCCTTGGAGAACTCTGGGTACGCTTCCATGCCCAGTTCCGCCATGTCCAGGCCGTTGATCTCATCCTCTTCGCTGACTCGAATGCCGACGGTGGCCTTCAGGATCGACCACAGGATCAATGCGCCGACAAAGGTGAACAGACCGTAGGCGAGGATACCCAGCAGCTGCGTACCCAGGCTGGCTTCGCCGTAAAAGATCACGGCGATGGTGCCCCAGATCCCGGCGAACAGGTGAACCGGGATGGCACCGACAACGTCGTCGATCTTGAACTTGTCCAGCATTGGAACCGCAAAGACCACGATGATACCGCCTACGGCACCGATCCACAGTGCGCCGAACAGCGTCGGGGCCAGCGGTTCCGCAGTGATCGACACCAGGCCGGCCAGCGCGCCGTTCAGCACCATGGTCAGGTCAGGTTTTTTGTACAACAGCTGTGTCAGGATCAGGGCTGCCACTGCGCCTGCCGCTGCGGCCATGTTGGTGTTAGCAAAGATGCGCGACACGTCGGATACGTCACCCACGGTTCCCATCGCCAGCTGCGAGCCGCCGTTGAAGCCGAACCATCCCAGCCACAGGATGAATGTCCCCAAAGTGGCCAGCGCCAGGTTCGAACCGGGCATCGGATGAACCTTGCCGTCTTTGTACTTGCCAATCCGCGGACCCAGGATCAGGGCACCTGCCAGAGCCGCCCAGCCGCCAACCGAATGCACGATTGTCGAGCCAGCAAAATCCGAGAAACCAGCCTCGGACAACCAGCCACCGCCCCACTGCCACGAGCCAGAGATCGGGTACATGACGCCGGTCAGAACAATCACGAAAACCAGGAAGGGCCACAGCTTGATACGTTCAGCTACAGCACCCGATACGATCGACGCAGTTGCGGCCACAAACACCAGCTGGAAGAAGAAGTCCGAACCAACCGAAGCATAATCCAATGCCGCGGCGTCAGCACCCACGCCCACCGGATCCAGGACTGTGGTTTTGAAGAACGGTCCAACCCACCCCGCGATGGTCCAGCCGTCGCCGGGGTACATCAGGTTGAAGCCGATCAGCCAGTACATGATCGCGGCAAAGGAAAACAGCGCCACGTTCTTGATCATCTGCATGGCCACGTTTTTCGACCGCACCAGCCCGCCTTCGAGCATGGCAAAGCCGGCGGCCATGAAGAACACCAGGAACCCTGCCATCAGAAACAGCAGCGTTGTGAAGATGTATTGTGTGTGCAGCGCGGCTTCGCCGGTGGCGGCCTCCTGCGCTAGGCCAATCTGCGGCAGCGCGACTATCGCGGCGGCAGGGATGAGAGATTTCATCAGGTTCATTGTCAGTCCTCGAATAGTGTTGAGTGGGGGCGCTTAAAGCGCCTCTTCGTTCGTTTCCCCGGTCCGCACGCGCAGGGCCTGCTCAACGTCGAGGACGAAAATCTTGCCGTCGCCGATCTTGCCGGTCTTGGCGGATTTGGTGATGGTTTCTACGATCTGGTCGGCCATCGTGGCGGGCACCACGATCTCAAGCTTGATCTTGGGTACAAAGTTCACCGCGTATTCGGCGCCGCGATAGATTTCCGTGTGCCCCGATTGCGAGCCGAAGCCCTTGATCTCGGTTACCATCATGCCGCGTATGCCCGCGTCGGTCAGTGCCTCGCGCACCTCCTCGAGCTTGAACGGTTTGATTGTTGCAATAATCAGTTTCACGCTGTTCCCCTCTGCTTCCCCGGTCTGTCCGGCGTGTTTGCACCTGCAGAAAAAGAGCGTGCCGAAGCTGTGCAAGGAACGGTTCAGTGGTCAAATTCGGGAGGAATTGGTGAGTGAGTGCACAATTTTTGCACAGATTCTGCATATCGACTAAATTATAGGCGAGTTAGAGAGGGTGTATTCCGGAAATTCAGACCTCTACTTCATCGGTATAGCAGGGTATGGTGCCTCAAAACGATAACCGGGCAGAGTTTGAGCATGACTGAGTCCAGGCGCCGCAAGGCACCGCTTGTGGCGGACAAAAGATACGCGTCGAAGGGGCGAAAACCCACGGCGACCAAACGCACTGCGAAACCCGCAGGCAAAAAGGCTGCGGCGCGCAAAACGACAACCCGCAAAAGCACACGGAGAAAGACACGCCGGAAATCCGGCGGTGGTGGTGGCTTTTTTCGCCGGTTGTTTCGCTGGGTCTGGCGCCTGATCTGGGGGGTAAGCTGGCGCGTGGGCGCTGTGGCCGCTCTGTTGCTGGCGCTGGCTGTCGGGGTTGTCTATACCTCTTTGCCTGATGTCGATGCTTTGCTAGACGGGCGCGCGCGCGGGTCGGTCACGTTGTTGGATCGGGATGGCAAAGTCTTTGCCTGGCGTGGGGATCAGTTCGGCGGGGTAATCACCGCGGACACGGTTTCTCCGTATCTGAAGAATGCAGTGGTCGCCACCGAGGACAAGCGATTCTACCGCCATTTCGGCGTCAGTCCTCGGGGTGTCGCTAGCGCTGTGCGTATCAACCTGCGCGAAGGCCGAGGGCCTTTGTCTGGTCATGGCGGATCGACCATCACCCAGCAGACGGCCAAACTGTTGTGTCTGGGCGTGCCATATGTCCCTAGCGAGTGGGAGTCTGAGGCCGCCTATGAGGCTGATTGCCGTCAGGGATCCCTGTGGCGCAAGGGCAAAGAGGCTGTCTATGCGATCGCGATGGAGGTCAAATACTCCAAGGATGAAATCCTGACCATCTATCTGAACCGTGCCTTCCTCGGGTCCGGTGCGCGGGGTTTTGAGGCGGCAAGCCAGCGCTATTTCGGGATTTCTGCCGCCGAGGTCAGCCCCTCGCAGGCGGCGATGCTGGCAGGTCTGCTGGTGGCGCCGACGCGGTATGCGCCGACAAATAACCTGCAACGCTCGCAGGATAGGGCGCAGTTGGTGATTGGGCTGATGGAGGCGCAGGGCTATCTGACCACTGCTCAGGCCAGCGGTGCCCGCAGCAGCCCGGCGCAACTGTCTGCGGCTGCGGCTGCACGCGCCGGTGGGTATTTTGCCGATTGGGTCATCACGGAACTGCCCAGCTTTTTCGGCTCGGACACCACCGATGATGTGGTGATCCGAACCACGCTGGACCAGCGCCTGCAGAAATCCGCAGAAGAGGCATTGCAATATATCTTCAAGGAAAAGGTCCGCGAAGGGTCCAAGGCGCAGGCCGCGATTGTGGTGATGTCCGCAGATGGGGCCGTGCGCGCCATGGTCGGCGGGCGCAAGACCCGCGTATCGGGCGCCTTCAACCGGGCCACACAGGCGCTGAGGCAAACAGGGTCATCCTTCAAACCCTTCGTCTATGCCACCGCGTTGGAACTGGGCTATTCGCCTCTGGATACTGTGATGGACGAGCCCTATTGCATCAATATCGCCGGTTCGGGGCAATGGTGCCCCAAGAACTACACCAACAAGCATTATGGTCGCGTCACGCTTGCTGATGCCCTCAAGAACTCGTTGAACATCCCGGCCGTGAAAGTGGCCGAGGTTGCCGGTCTGGAAAATGTCCGTACCGTCGCCAGTGAGTTTGGCATTGAAAGCAATCTGGCCGAGGGACCCGCGCTGGCGCTGGGCGCATCGGAAAGCACTCTGATTGAGATGACCGGGGCCTATGCCGGTATCCTGAATGGTGGCTCAGCGGTTGAGCCCTATGGGTTGACCGAGCTGAAGCTGCTGGGAGACGACGCTCCTCTGATGGCGACGAGCACCGGCATCGGTGAGCGGGTGATCAACGATAAGGCAGCCAAGCAACTGACCTGGATGATGGAACGTGTCGTGTCCGAAGGCACGGGCGGGCGCGCGAAACTGCCCGGCTGGCAGGTGGCAGGTAAGACCGGCACCACGCAGGCAGCGCGGGATGCCTGGTTCATCGGGTTCACGGCCGATTATGTGACCGGAGTCTGGATGGGTTATGACGACAACACCCCCCTGTCCGGCGTGACCGGCGGCGGGCTACCTGCGGAGATTTGGAAAGAGACGATGGTGCGCGTGACCGAGGGGATGACGCCCACACCGCTGCCAATGCTGGCCCCCGATCCGCCCGTCCGGCAAGAGCAGCCCAGGCGTCAGCGCCGCAATCAGGGCAATGGGTTCGAAAATGCGATCAACAACCTGCTGAACAACCTCTTTGGCAACTGATGTAGGCAAGGAAAAGTCGGCGCGCAGGGTCAGCCAATGACAGCACATGGTGCAGAATGCCCGATTCGCATCCGTATCAACGTGAATTCCATCTCTGAACTGCTCTGCCGCTGCCAACATTGCAACTTCCGATATGCGGACAAAGCGCCAATTCGTTGCAGCTGCGCTAATGCCTGCTTTCGAACAGGAGCGGCTAGAAATGCGTCGTGGGATCGCTTTATCCAGCGCAACCTTTCGATAATCCCAATACGAAAGAGTGGGGTTATCAATTACTTGGATATGAACTAATCTCGCTGCTCAAGTTAACTTAGAACTCGGAAAAGCTATGCGTCGAGCACTTGTTGGATATTCCACACCGATTGGATATGACTATCAGTCTCCCGCCGTAAAAGATGAACAGGGGAGACCAAAGCAAGCAAATCCGGTGGTCGTGGGAAGTATGGGTTTAATGCTTCTCTACGACGAGATTTGGTTCGCGGAAGAGTGGCTTTGCCCCTCAAGTATGCGCCAACTACCCTACTGCCGGATTCTTAGCGAAGAAAAACCTGAGCTAACGAAGCTAGTGGAAAATATGCCGCGAATTGACTGGGGCACGGGCATCGAATTTCCAAATATAAACGACTTGGATACAGAAGGGTACGGTGGGTTCATTGAAGGATACTACGGCGTAGATAGCGGTGTCGATAATCACAGCTTCTCAGGAAATCCAACACCTGAAAACCTGCTAAGAGACCTTGAATTAATTGATCAATGCGATGAGCTAGAATTTGACCTAGCGATGAATAATCTGACACATCAGTTCCTTTTCCCGGAAGGGCTTGAATACTTGCAAGCAAGAACTCAATTCGAGAAATTTGAACTCGCTGAAAATGCCCTGAATGTAGTAAGCATGTACGATATCACAGGGGCGTCAGGACCTTATCATCCCGTGATCGATCCTATGCGAGAAAGTAAATTCCTTTCAGATTTTAGAAATTGGGCAAACCAGGAAACCAGCAAACTACATAACCAACCCGTCGAGGAGATTCTTGAAGAGTTAGATGAGCGAGTTTCAGAATTTGCATCGGGGGCTCTTTCTGCGGCGGTTGGAGCCGACGGCCTCAAAGAGACCATTGTAGACATGGCACAGGACGTCGCACTTGATCTGGTGCCGGGAGCGGCAACTGTTCACACCGTTCTGGGACTAGCCGGAGCGGCCAACGAACGGACTGACCGGCGTCTTAGCGCATTCATTGCTGATGGAAGATCTTCAATTCATATTGAACAACGTAAGGCTGACCGAAAGAAGCGCCAGGCGCGCCCATAACTACCGTTCGCCGCATTGCAAAACATTGGTCAATTTGGGCTCAATGCAGACTAACGTCGTCCGTGGCAAGAGCCCGAGCAGACTAAGTGCCAGTGATCCACGCCATCGGCTATAGATGGGCGGCGCATCTGGCGCCGCCTCTATTTTCGGTTGTGACCTCTGATCAGAGGCTGTCGTCCAGCGCCGCCAGAATCGCGTCGCCCATTTCCGTGGTGGATACCGGCGTGACCCCTTCGTCGGCCAGCAGGTCGCCGGTGCGGACACCATCGGCCAGGACTTTTTCGATCGCGGCTTCCAGTCGGTCAGCCTCGGCCCCCTGATCGAAGCTGTAGCGCAGTGCCATGGCAAAGCTCAGGATACAGGCGATGGGGTTGGCCTTGCCCTGACCGGCGATATCGGGTGCGGAACCGTGGACCGGCTCGTACATCGCCTTGGGGCGGCCATTGGCCATTGGTGAGCCCAGGGAGGCGGACGGCAGCATGCCCAGTGAACCGGTCAGCATCGCGGCACAGTCGGACAAGATGTCGCCAAACAAGTTGTCGGTGACGATCACATCAAACTGCTTGGGCGCACGCACCAGCTGCATCGCGCCATTGTCGGCATACATGTGGCTCAGCTCGACCTCGGGATAGTCTTGAGCGACCCGGTTTACGACTTCGCGCCATAGAATGCCGGATTCCATGACATTGGCCTTTTCCATCGAGCACAGTTTCTTGTTCCGGCGCATCGCCAGCTCAAAAGCCGAGCGTGCGGCGCGTTCGATCTCGGATTCGGTATAGCGCTGGGTGTTGATGCCGACGCGTTCATTGCCTTCCTCGAAGATGCCGCGCGGCTCACCGAAATAGACGCCCGAGGTCAGCTCGCGCACGATCATGATATCCAGACCGGCAACGATGTCTTTCTTCAGCGACGAGAAATCCGCCAGCGCGTCAAAGCATTGTGCCGGGCGCAGGTTCGAATACAGGTCCATCTCTTTGCGCAGCCGTAGCAAGCCGCGCTCGGGCTTGAGGCTAAAATCCAGATCGTCGTATTTGGGTCCACCAACAGCACCCAGCAGAACTGCGTCCGCCTCCTGCGCCTTGGCCATGGTTTCGTCCGACAGCGGTTTGCCATGGGCGTCATAGGCGGCACCGCCGACCAGATCCTCGCTCACGTCGAATTCTAGGCCGCGCTTGGCACCGAACCAGTCGATGATACGGCGCACTTCGGCCATGACTTCGGGGCCAATTCCGTCTCCGGGCAGGATGAGGAGCGAGGGGTTGGACATGAAGGATCTCCTTGCGTTTGACAGCAAAGGCCCTAGCGCCTGCGCCGCATCGGGTCAATGAGACGAACCGGCCTAAACGCAGGTTCTGGACGGGAAATCGGGTTTCCGTGCCCTTGCTACGTCACGGATAGTGTGAATCGGTCAGAGATCGGCCTTTATCCCTTCGGCCAACATATCCCAGACTCGTCGGATTCGTGTCGTTTGCCGCATCGCCTGCGGTGCGGCAAGCCAAACCGGCAGCGCAGGGATTTCGACATTTATGTCCAAAACCTCTACCTCTGGGTCGGCCTCGGCAACTCTCACGGCGCTAAAACCGATACCGCAGCCCGCGCGGACCAGTTCCCAATAGGCAGTCTGAAAGTCGCAGCGTGTGGCAAAGCTGTCCCGGTTCACCGGCCAGCCCATTTCGCGCATGCCGATAATGATCTGCTCGTTCGCATCAAACCCGACAAGGTCATGGCTCAACAGATCGTCGGGAGAATTGGGGCGGCCGGCACGATCCAGATAGGACCGGCTTGCGCAGAAGCACAGTCTGATTTCACCCAAATGTTTCGTAATGATGTCCATCTGTTCCGGCCGAAACATCCGCACTGCGATATCGGCCTCGCGGTAGAGCAGGTTCTCGGTGGCATCGGTGGCGACCAGTTCCAGTTGTATCGCGGGTTCTGCTGCCCGTATTTGGGCCAGAATCGGCGGCAGCAGGTGATGAGAGGCAAAGACCGACGCGGTGATGCGCACCGACCCTTCCAATTCCTGAGACTGGCCTGCGGCCGTCAGGCTGAACGCGTTCATGGCTACGTGCATCTGTTGCGCCATCGGGAAAAGCTGCGCCCCGACTTCGCTTAGCTTCAAGCCCCGCGCATGCCTGTCAAACAGCGAGACGCCAAGCTCATCCTCAAGTGCGTGGATCTGGCGACCCAGGGTGGGCTGGCTGCGGTTCAACTGCCGGGCAGCGGCAGACAAAGACCCGGTTTCCGCCACGGCCAGAAAGCTTTGGATCAGAGACCAGTCAGAGTGGGTGATAGATTTGTCCATTCAAAAATGAATACACGTTCTGCGTTTGGCGGCAATTCCTGAATTGAACTGAATGGCTCATATTAGATGGACAAGAGGAGGCTTATATGACGGGAACAGTCCTTATTCTGGGTGCGACGGGTCGGTTTGGACGCAATGCCGCAATAGCTTTTCGCGAGGCGGGCTGGATCGTACACTGCTTTGATCGCAAGACGCAGGACCTGAAGCGATCTGTCGAAGGGGTGGATGTTGTCGTCAATGCCTGGAATCCGGCCTATCCGGACTGGGCGCGACAAGTCCCCGAACTGCATCGTGACGTGATCAATGCGGCAGCGGATCACGGTGCAACTGTGATCCTTCCCGGCAATGTCTATGTTTTTGGCGCGCAAACGCCGGGGCCATGGTCGGGTGCAACACCGCATGCGGCGCATAATCCCCTGGGCAGGATCCGGGTTGAGATGGAAGAAGCCTATCGAAAATCCTCGGTAAGAACGATTCTTCTCAGGGCAGGTGATTTCATTGACACCTGCGCCTCGGGGAACTGGTTCGATCAGGTCATGATCAAGCCTTTGGCACGCGGCAAGATGGTTTATCCTGGTCGCCCGGATATCCCACACGCCTGGGCCTATCTGCCCGACCTGACCCGAGCGGCCGTTGCGTTGGCTGATATCCGCCAGGACCTTCCCCGGTTCTGCGAGGTTCCTTATGCCGGGGTTACCCTGACCGGCCGGGATATTGCGCAATCCTTGTCGCGGGTGACCGGTGCCGAAATAGCTGTCAGCCCCATGAAATGGTGGCCGATTCAGGCACTGCGGCCTTTCTGGAAGTTGGCGCCACATCTGGTTGAGATGCGCTATCTATGGGATCTGCCGCATAGTTTGGACGGCGCATTCTTTGACGACCTTATCCCTGGATTTCAGACGACCGACTTGGACACGGCGATGGCTTCTGCGATCCCGAAAACAGCCAAGCAGAAAGCGACTTTGGTCAGAACTGCCCGGGCCTGACCAGCGTTAGCGATGTCCCAGGTCCACCCAAACAAGCCGGTGCCGGCTGGCCTGTTCGGCGATTGCACGCAGGTCTGCGCCCGTGTCGGGCCAAAAGATGCCCGCATCCACAACGCGTAGATCTGCCGAGGGCAGAACGTAATCTACCCGCATTTCTCCGACGGCTTTCCACTCAACCGTGGCCAATGCCCCCGAGGGGGTGGCAGGCCTTGCATCCTGCAACCGCGGGTCTGCCAGCAAGCCCTGGATAGCCTCTTTCCGGCCTTCCCCGCGCGTGGGGTCCAGATTTGCATCCCCAGCAATCACGAAAGGCCCGAGTGGGGCAGGGCCTAGAGCACCGTCCAGCACAGCGTTCCACAAGCGAATTTCGTCACGATTGCGCAACCCGTTCCGGTCCTCGGGTCCGTCGAAAACGGGCGGGGTCGCGTGAAATGTCATCAGGTTCAGGTGGCCGATCGGGGACTCGATTGGTACGATCCAATGTGCCACCGAGGACAGTCGCTGAATGCGCTGGGCGGCTTCAGAGGGAAATGGTGTGCCATCGACCGTCGGCGGATCAGCCCCCGGCAGGTCGCGCCACAGTATTCCCGAGAAATCCTGCACGTCATGGCCGATGGGAAACCGGGACAGAATGGCCAGCCCGCCCTGACCGGTGAACTCGCCATAGCCTTGGGAATCTCTTGGTCCATTGGCCTGCCCGTCCCCGTCCAGATCCAGACTGGTTTCCATTCCTGAATTAGGCTTGGCGGTAAAGCGATAGGGATAGTCCAGCCCCTCGTCGCGCAGCGCCTCACCGAATGCGGTCAGCGTTTCGCCATTGAGATCCCAGTCGATGCCCTGCAAGGCAACGATATCGGGTTGGGTTTCCAACAACACCCGCATCACAGCACGAACCTGCGCATCCTCGCGCCGGATATCGCGCAGCAGAATGCCCGGTCCTTTACGGCTGAGTTCGGTGTTGAAAGTAGCTATGCGTATCGTCTCTGCCTGTGCCGCGAATGGCAGCAAAAGCAGCAGAAAAACGCGATTCATGCGGTTTGTGTTGATTCAGTCGTAGAATAGGCGCGGCGTTTTTGGACAATCAGGTTTGCAATGCGCAGTGTCGCCATTCCTCGCATGATCATGCTAGCAGGCAGAAAGGCCCAAGCGCTCAACGTCCAGATCAGCGTCTGGGGGCTGTTCAGCGAGATCGGGCTCACATAATCGGTCAGGATCTTGATCAGAGCCGGGATTACAAACGGCAGCAGGACGCCGATCGAGATGTTCAACCGTCCATCACGCTGCAGACGGGTCACGACATCGCCACCCTTGGTCGGATCGAACAGCGGCAGATTGGTCCAGACGTTGAAGGCTCCGTTTCCGGTGGGCCAACCACGCATTTTCACCGCGTAGTAGAAACTGGCGATTGTGACCATAGCTGCGACATAGGCCACACTGGCAGCGATACGAACAAGTTCGATCAGCGGCGCGCTTGCGTTGACAGGCAGCATCAACACGATCAGACGCACGGGTGAATAGGGGAAATCGACCACATTGGCGACGCCCAACCCGATCACATAAAAACCTGAGGTCAATTCTGTCGGCGAATAGGCGTTTTTGCAGATCAGCGTCAGGAAAGCGACCATCGAAACCAGTCCAACAAAGCGCAGGCGGTTCACCGGTGGTGCGTCGCGAAATTCAATAAAGCTTGGGAAGGCCGAATTATATTCGGCGAAGGTCAGGAAAAACGCGAGAATGGCGAGAAAGACGACAATCTCGGTCCCATTCGTTGATGATACGGGCAAGTACAACGCGGGTGTCAGCACCAAAAGTGCAACCAATATTCCCCGAATTGCCGCCCCTGTTGTGCGCGCAATCACTATCCGAACCCTTTCAAACTGGATTAGCCGATTCTTTGCCGACTTCATTCCAACTTGTGCCTGCCACGTTACCGTTGCAGCAGATGCCATCTCTCACCAATGTTTTGCCATGGTGGGTGCCTGTACCCGCCGACATTGGCGATAAGCGACATTTCGCTCAAGCCAGGTGGCAGAAAACACTCAATTTTGGGCAAAATGATGGCGCAACTGGTGCGGGATTGCATCATTTTTGACGCAAATCCGACGTGTGTTTCAAGTCGAGACCTATATGTAGTGGTTTCGCCGTTCAGAACCCCAAGAAGGCGAATGGGGACGCCGTGGCGTCCCCATAAAGTTGAGTATCAACAGATTCGTTCCCAGAATCACACCCAGGGGCGTGCCTGGCCCGCATGATCCTCGAATTTCTCGATGTGATGGTCTTTTTCCATCGTCAGGCCAATATCGTCCAGACCGTTCAGCAGGCAGTGCTTACGATGAGAATCCACCTCGAATTCGATCACGACACCATCGGATGTGGTGATCTGCTGATCTTCCAGATGCACGGTCATGCGGGCGTTTTCGCCTCTATGCGCGTCTTCCATCAGAACCGCATGATGTTCTTCCTCGACCACGATGGGCAGGATGCCGTTCTTGAAGCAGTTGTTGAAGAAGATGTCGGCAAAGCTGGTCGAGATCACAACCTTGATGCCGAAATCCTTGATCGCCCAGGGCGCGTGTTCGCGCGATGAGCCGCAGCCGAAATTGTCGCCGGCCACCAGAATCTCGGTTTGCCGATAGGCGGGTTTGTTCAGAATGAACTCTTCATTCTCACCGCCGTGATCGTGATAGCGCATCTCGTCAAACAGTACGACGCCAAGGCCGGATCGTTTGATCGTTTTCAGGTGCACTTTCGGAATGATCATATCGGTGTCGATATTGATCAATGGCATCGGGGCGGCCACCCCGTGGACTTTGTCAAACTTTTCCATGTCTACACTCCTGCGGGGGAGGGCCGCGCCCATGCCCCGCGTTTAAGCTTGTTTCGCTTCAGTTGTTTCGCCTTTGGGTGCGTCTTTGATGAAGAGCGCCATGAAGACCAGACCCAGACCGTTGAACACCATCTCGATCCCCAGCAGGATGCCGAGCAGTTGCAACAGCACGACAGGATCGGTTGCTGCGAACCGCCAGATGAGCATCGCCAGAACAATCGACATCACGCCCGAGATCAGAGTCGCCCAGAAATACTGCGTACCTTTCATCTGGAACGACAAAATGACCCGCGCAATACCGCCTGCCATGAACAGGATCAGACAGACCGTCGCCAGCGTCACGGTGCCCTGCAGCGGGTGATCCAGGAAGGACCAGCCCAGAAACAGCATCACCGCACCCATAATAAGCGACAGGATCTTGTTACCGGTGCCCTCGACGGTGAACCCGCCGACCACCTGCAGTGCCCCTGAAATCAGCAGCAGTACGCCGGTCACCACCGTTACGGCAATCGACGCCACTGCAGGCGCGCCCAGCACAAAAAGGCCGAACACTATGGACAGAAGCCCCATCAGGAGCCATTTGATCCAGTCACTCATGTCTTAAATCCCTCAAATATCCAGTTATGAGGGCAGCTTACATCAACTCGCGGACGTCTGTCAGCCGTCCTGTGATTGCCGCCGCGGCAGCCATTGCGGGGCTCAGCAGGTGGGTGCGCCCGCCGCGGCCCTGACGGCCTTCGAAGTTGCGGTTCGAGGTCGCGGCGCAGCGCTCGCCCGGTTGCAACTGGTCGGGGTTCATCGCAAGGCACATGGAACATCCCGCCAGACGCCATTCGAACCCGGCCTCTTTGAAGATCTCGGCCAGACCTTCTTCCTCGGCCTGCGCGCGGACAAGGCCTGAACCGGGCACAACCATCGCCCGCATCCCGTCCTTGATCTTTTTGCCCTTCAGAATCTCGGCAGCGGCGCGCAGGTCCTCGATGCGGCCGTTGGTGCAGGACCCGATAAAGACGGTGTCGATTTCAACGTCGCTGAGCTTCTGACCGGCTTCCAGACCCATATATTCGATCGACCGGCGGGCCGCATCGACTTTGCCGCCTTCGAAATCCTCGGGGTGAGGCACGGATGCAGTGATCGGCAGCACGTCCTCGGGGCTGGTGCCCCAGGTGACGACCGGCGCGATGTCTTCGCCGCGCAGGGTGATGACCTTGTCGAAATGCGCGTCTTCGTCGGTGAACAGTGTTTTCCACCAGTCCATCGCCGCTTCCCACTGGGCCCCTTTCGGTGCGTGTGGGCGGCCTTTGACATATTCGAACGTGGTCTCATCCGGGGCGATCAGGCCGGCGCGGGCACCGCCTTCGATGGCCATGTTGCAGACGGTCATGCGGCCTTCCATCGACAGATTGCGGATCGCTTCGCCGCAATATTCGATGACATAGCCGGTGCCACCAGCAGTGCCGGTCTCGCCGATCACGGCCAGAGTGATATCCTTGGCGGTCACGCCCGGCTGCAGTGTGCCGGTGATTTCCACCTTCATGTTCTTGGATTTCTTCTGGATCAGGGTCTGAGTGGCCAGAACATGCTCGACCTCAGAGGTGCCGATGCCATGGGCCAGAGCACCAAACGCGCCATGGGTAGCGGTGTGGCTGTCGCCGCAAACAACGGTCATGCCGGGCAGGGTCCAGCCCTGTTCCGGGCCAACGATATGTACGATGCCCTGGCGAACGTCATTCACCGGGTAATAGTGAATGCCGAAATCCTTGGCGTTCTTGTCCAGTGCCTCGACCTGAATGCGCGATTCGGGGTTTTCGATGCCGTTCACGCGATCCGGCGTGGTGGGCACGTTGTGATCCGGTACCGCGATGGTCTTTTCCGGTGCGCGTACCGGGCGACCTGCCATACGCAGGCCTTCGAACGCCTGCGGACTGGTTACTTCGTGAACCAGATGGCGGTCGATATACAGCAAACAGGTGCCATCATCGGCTTCGTGCGCGACATGGGCATCCCAGATCTTGTCATAGAGTGTTTTGGGGGACATCGGTCCTCTCCCGTATGTATTGAGATTTAGCTGGCGAGTGGCTGGACGCCGCTTATAGGCGGGCCAGAACCGTGCGGGCGGCCCCAAAGAACCGTTCACGCAGGCGCGTGCGGTCTTGCAACGTAGGTGCTGGGGTCAGATTGAGTCTCATGCGCATCAGATATATCGCGTCAGTCCGTCAATCAAGGCGCAATCCTGCGGCGGGCTTGCATCATGCGTCAACGCTGTCCAAGCTGGCAAGCAGGAGACGTGCATGAACCCAGACCTGATACCCAGTTCGCTGTCTGATCTGTATCAGACCATGATCGAGGCCTTTTCCCTGCAATTCGATAGACTGGTCGATCTGGTCATTACACCGGGCTGGCGTCAACATCAGCTGGTCATCATCCTGGGTCTCTGGGCGCTGGCCTATGTGTTGAAGCTGGTTACGCAGGGCCGATGGGAGGCCTGGGCCCGTGCCCGCTCTGGTTGGCCCAAATGGCGGTTGCGCACGCTGATCCAGCTGATGCAGCGTCTGACGCTTGTCTATTTCGTCACGCTGTCCTGGATGCTGTATCTGGTGATGCAGCAGATCACCTGGCCATCGCGCAGCTATATCATCGGGGTGGTGGCAACATTGGCGACCGCCTGGCTGGCGATTGCGCTAGTGGCCCGTCTGGTCCGAAACCGGACGCTGCGGCGAATTTTCAAATGGGCAATGTGGGCTTATGCGACGCTGATTGCGCTGAACTTGACCGATGACGTCGCTGGGTTTCTGGATGGGGTGGCGATCTCGATCGGGGATCTGCACCTCTCGGCGTTGGGTATCCTCAAGGCGCTTTTGCTGATTGGCGTGTTGTTGACGCTGGCCCGTCTTGGCACCGGTGCTGCTGAACGTGGCCTCAAACGCAATGACGATATCTCGCCGTCAATGCAGGTCTTGTTGGCCAAGGGATTACAGGTCGTCATCTATGGCGCCGTCTTCATGGCCGCCATTCGGACGCTGGGCTTTGATTTGACTGGTATTGCGCTGTTGTCGGGGGCCATTGGTGTCGGCATCGGCTTTGGTTTGCAGAAAGTGGTGTCGAATCTGATCTCGGGCATCATCATCCTGATGGATCGGTCGATTAAACCGGGCGATGTGATTTCGCTGGGCGACACGTTTGGCTGGATCAACGCGCTGGGCGCGCGCTATGTCTCGGTGGTAACGCGGGATGGGCGCGAATACCTGATCCCGAACGAGGATTTGATCACCAATCAGGTGGTGAACTGGTCGCATTCGGACCGGTTCGTACGGCTGGATCTGACATTTGGCACAAGTTACACGGATGACCCCCATAATGTGCGTGCAACGGCCATCCATGCGGTTAAATCTGTCGAGCGTGTGCTCAGTGGCAGCGGACATGACGCGGTCTGCCACATTACGGGGTTCGGCGACAGCAGCGTGGATTACGTGCTGCGATTCTGGATCAGCGATCCGACCAAAGGGCTGACCAATATACGGGGCAATGTCTATCTGGCGCTGTGGGACGCATTCAAGGCTGAAGGCATCTCGATCCCATTCCCGCAGCGAGAGGTGCGCGTGCTGAATGACGACACCGATGCGCAACAGCTTGCCACCGACTAAGCAAACGTTGCGGCCCTTTCGCCCCGTGTTCATTGAAATGTTGCAATCTCCTTGCTACCTTATTAGTACCCCGGCGCCGGGATATCATGGCGCGCAGCAAAGGAGGACTATGTCCTGTCTCTACACACTCAGGCGGGTTTGCCCGCCGAAGATGGGGCCAATATGATGGCCCAGTCTCAGTCAATCAGCGACAAGCTGCTTGAACGTATCCTTTCCTCACTTTCCGATGACAAGGCCGAAGACGTCGTGCAGATCAACCTGCAGGGCAAGTCGTCCGTCGCGGATCACATGGTTATTGCCTCGGGTCGGTCGACCCGTCAGGTCTCGGCCATGGCGGAAAAACTGACGGATCGCATCAAGCAGGAATTCGGATTCACCTCGAAGGTCGAAGGCAAGGATGCCGGCGATTGGGTGCTGATCGATACGGGCGACGTGGTCGTTCATATCTTCCGCCCCGAAGTGCGTGAATTCTATCAGCTGGAAAAGATGTGGCAGCCTGCGGGCAGCAGCGCCTCGGCGAACTGAGGCGCTATCCCGGCCTGCATTAACGGGTCGGCGGCGAGAGAGATATGCGGATCAGCATAGTTGCGGTCGGGCGATTGCGCGCCGGACCCGAAAAGTCCCTGCTTGATGATTACCTGACCCGATTTGATCGGACCGGCCGCGCGCTGGGCCTTGGGCCTGCGCGGGTGATCGAGGTCGAAGACAAGAAAAACGCAGGGATGGGGGCCGAGGCCACATTGCTGCGCAAGGCGCTGCCCAAAGGCACCGTAATCTGCACGCTGGATGAACGGGGGCGGGTGATGTCCTCGCCCGATTTTGCCCAAAAGCTGGGCAGTTGGCGCGATGCGGGGCGGCAGGATCTGGCGCTGATCATTGGCGGTGCCGACGGAATAGACCCTGATCTGCGCGCCGAGGCGGATTTCTCCATCTCTTTCGGGTCCATGGTCTGGCCCCACATGCTGGTCCGTGTGATGCTGGCCGAGCAACTTTATCGGGCCGCAACCATCCTGTCGGGCGGTCCCTATCACCGGGTCTGACATGGCGCAGCTATTGATCGTTTACCATTCACGCACCGGCGGCAGCCACCAAATGGCCGAAGCTGCAGTCGAAGGCGCGCGCGATGAGGCCGACACCGTTTTGAAGCCCGCAGAGCGGGCCGGACCCCAAGATCTGCTGACCGCAGATGGTTATATCTTCTGCGCACCCGAAAACCTGGCGGCGATTTCGGGCGTGATGAAAGAGTTTTACGACCGCTGTTATTATCCGGTTCTTGGTCGCATCGAAGGTCGCCCCTATGCCCAGATGATCTGTGCCGGGTCAGACGGGCAGAATGCGGCACGACAGACGGCCCGAATTGCAACCGGATGGCGGCTGAAAGAAGTTCAGTTGCCGTTGATCATATGCACCCATGCACAAACGCCCGAGGCGATCCTGGCCGAAAAACGCATCCCCGAAGAGGCGCTGCAGGCATGCCGCGACTTGGGGCAGGCGATGGCCGCAGGGCTGGCGTTGGGCGTGTTCTGAGGTCAGTTCAGCGGCACAACAATGGTTTCGTCCGCCCAGCCATCCACGCTGCAACGGGCCTGTATCTGGACCTGCGATGTACCATCCGGAATTGCCACCCCGCCCAGCGAGCGGGTAAAGGGCTGTTCCGTCTCATGCGGGTGATGCAACACACGCATCCCCAGCTCATTCCCATCCATATCCAGCACACGCCAGCCATCGGCATAGTGATCCCATCCGGTGTCCGGATGCCGGATCGTCACGTCGAAACGCCAACTGCCACCGCTGGACGAGGCGTTGACCTGCTCGATCGTTGGCGGATCGGCTAGGGTGGGGCTGGCCAGAAAGGTGCAGAGAATCACATATCGCATGTTTCGATCCTAAACTCTTGGCGGGCCCCACAAAGGTTTTCTTTTTGGCTGCATAGCGTTTTACGCGGGTAGATCCGACTCCAAACGGAGGGCTGGGGAATTGTCCACGGCAGCAAACCGACATCCTAGTGCTGCCAGATCGCCAACAGCACGTGGGCAACTTCTATGCAACCAGTTGCAATCACTATAGTATCAGAGCAACACATGAAACGTAGTTTGCTCGCACAACCAATAGCTTCAGTATGGTTCGTTATCGGGCAAGGTCGATCTGCATGTCGGGATCAATTCCTCTATTTGCTCTATAAGTATGTCAAAATCACTCAGTTGCGTTCGGTGATTGGAAATGGCGCAGCGCAGCGCATAAGTTGAACCAACTCTCGTGTCAGAGAGCGCCGCAACCCCATCTTCCTGCAGTCGCAGCATGACTTCTCGGTTGAGGGCTTCGAGATTGGATTCCGTCATGTTGGGCAGGCAAATGCGAAAGCACACGATGTCCAACATAGGATCGGCCAATAGTTCGATATCCTGTGCCACTCGGATGCGATCCGCCAGATACTCTGCTTGGTTGATGTTCTGGTCGATCAGCCGACCAAATTTTTCGACACCATGCTCCTTCAGGCTCATCCAAACCTTAAGCGCCCGGAACCCGCGCGATGTCTGAATGCCAAAATCATGTAGCCAATCGGCAGCGGCGACGCCACGTGGTTCCTTCTCCAGGTATGACTGGCTAAGTGCGAAAGTATCAACATGTTGCGATTTGTCTTTGACCACACAACAGCCAACCTCAAACGGTGCATGCAGCCATTTATGTGGGTCCAGCGCAACAGAGTCAGCTTTGTCCAGACCTTTTAGCTTATCTCCGTTTTTAGGAGCGATAGCGGCTAGCGCTCCGATGCAACCGTCCACGTGAAGCCAGAGACCTTCGCGCCGGGACACATCTGCGAGTGCGGACAAATCGTCAATTGCGCCGGTGTTGATAGTTCCAGCTGTTGCGATAATGGCGACTGGCTGGATGCCATGCGCGCGGTCTTCGGCAATCTGTGCACGCAAGGCTGTTACGTCCATCGTATAGTCTGATCGGGATGGCAGGCACCGCAGGGAATTTGATCCAAGGCCCAGCACTTCCATTGCAGTCAGATGGCAGCCATGAACTTGATCGGACGCATAAAACGCCAGCTTGGCACCGCCGACCCCATGTTCCCTGATGGTTTTCTGGCCGAGCGCTGTGTTGCGCGCAACCGTGAGGCCTATCAGGTTGGCTACGGAGCCACCACTGGTCAAAGTTCCACTTGCACCAGCCGGGAACCCGACCATGGTCTTGAGCCAGTCCACTACTTGCTGGTCCATAAGAGCTGCGGCGTGATTTCCACCGCCGAGGTTTGACCCCAGAATGGCAGCTAAAAAGTCGCCGAGAGCGCCGGTGAAATTGCTGGCACCCATATACCACATCCAAAACCTGGGATGGATGTTACCCATTGGATAGGGCAGCAAGTTGGTTTTCATCTCTTCAAAGACTGTATCAAGTGGCATTCCCGATCTCGGTAGCGCTTCTTTGTATGTCGCGCGCACGCTGTCTGGCATGTTTTGCCAAACAGGAGATTCGCGCACATTGGAAAGCCGAGACACAGCTTCATCCACCATGCGGTACGCCGTGGCACGCATGGCCTCCCAGTCTTCCGGGTCGAGTGTTTCTTCCTGATGCAGCATTCTGTCCATTACTCGCCCGCCATTTGCGCACTTGGTGTGGACAGGGAAATCGCGCGTTCCTCGTCGGTCATCTCGGCCTCGATGTCGTCAAACAAAGGCGTCGAAAGATAGCGTTCAGCCGTATCTGGCAACATCGCCAAGATAACGGATCCTTCAGGGGCGGTCTTAGCAACTTGCAGTGCTGCCAGAACCGTGCCGCCACCTGACACCCCCGTCAGAATGCCCTCTTTCTGGGCAAGCTGCTGTGCAATTTTGATCGCGCCAGGACCGGCGACAGGCATCAGTTCGTCAAATGATCCATTGTCCAAAGCTTCTTGCAACACAGCCGGGATAAAGTCAGGTGACCAACCTTGAAACGGGTGTGGTTGCCAAGCCGAATGACCGGCGACAGGGCTGCCATCAGAATTGCGATCCTGCGCAATCCCACTTCCTACGAGTCCGGCATTCTCGGGTTCGGTCAGAATAATCCGGGTATCGGGTGACTCGCGACGCAGCACGCGCGCGACTCCGGTCAATGTCCCTCCTGTGCCAAATCCCGTTACAAAGTGTGTCAGCGGCTTGTCCTTGAAATCTGCGATAATTTCAGGACCTGTTGTCATTTCATGAACTTTTGCATTCGCGTCCGTTTCAAATTGACGGGCCAGAAACCAACCGTTGGCCTCGGCCAGCTCCACCGCCTTGTTGTACATTCCCATCGCCTTTTCGGCCCGCGGTGTCAGCACCACTTTCGCCCCCAACACCCGCATGAGGCGCCGCCGTTCGACGGAAAAACTGTCCGCCATTACGATCACCAATGGATAGCCCTTTGCAGCACACACCATCGCCAGACCAATCCCGGTGTTGCCGCTGGTTGCCTCAACAACCGTTTGGCCCGGTTTTAGTGCACCGCTATTTTCGGCCTCTTCGATAATGCTAAGCGCTAGCCTGTCTTTGACAGATGCTGCGGGGTTGAAAAATTCGGCTTTGACAAAAAGCTCTACGTGATCTGGTGCCAGATTGTTGATCCGGACTACCGGCGTTTGTCCGATTGTTTCGTTGATATTTGCGTAAATCACTTTCCTGGCCCCTCTTTGAATGGATGATATTCTGCATTAATGTACTGACTTTGCCCGATGGTTCGCGCACAAGCTTGCAGACAGCTTGTAGAAATGGTGTAGAATTCCGCGACTTCTGATAGATTTCTTTCATGAAATTCTGTTTTGGCAATTTCGAGCTGGACCACGCTGCCGCTGAATTGCGGTATTCGGACGGTCAAGGCGTTCATCTTGAACGGCAAGTTTTCCTGTTGCTGAGCTTATTGGTCCAAAACGGCTCGCGCGTGACGACATTGGACGAAATTGTCACCAAAATCTGGAATGGCGCACCAATTTCAGACGCCGCTATTGCAAGCCGTATCCGATCTGCCCGTGCCGCTTTGGGGGATGACGGGAAAACGCAAAGCATCATCCGCACGATCCGGGGACAGGGCTTTCGGTTCGAATTGCCGGTGACCAAAAAGGTCGGCGCAAACCTCGCAGAGACGCTGATCATCAATGAAGGGGTCGCTCCATCCATTGCCGTGTTGCCGTTTCAGGCCTTTGGAGAAACAGATCAGGCTAGGGTGATCGCTCCGGCCCTTGCACATGAATTGATTGTGTCGTTGTCGCTGACAAAGTGGGTGACGGTCATTGCGCGCGCCTCAAGTTTCCAACTCGGTAGCGTTGCAAACACGCAAAGTGTGCGCGAGCAGTTAGATGTAAGATATGTGCTGTCGGGTAGCGTCGAGATTAACGGACCAAATCTGACCGTGTCGCCGGTGCTTGCTGCTGCGGATTCCGGACAAGTGATCTGGGCTGATCGCTACACTGGCCTGATTGATGACATTTTTTCTATCAAGGCCGATGTCACCAATTCTGTAGTAGCGGCGGTCGAACTCCATGTTCCGCGCCATCAGGCCGCCGAGGCCCGACGGCAGGATATTGAATCCCTCGACGCCTGGAGCTTTTTCCACCTTGGACTAAACCACATTTACCGGTTCACCCAAGAAGACAACGCTTTGTCTGCCAGATATTTCAAAGAAGCTCTTGCCCGGGCACCCAATTTTGCACGTGCCCATGCCGGGCTTTCTTTCGTTTCTTTCCAGAAGGCGTTTACCGGTTTCGGCGCTGATCGCGGTGTTGCCGCTCAGGATGCCTTATCTGCTGCTGAACGGGCAATGGAACAGGCCCCCGATGACCCGTTTTCCAATTTTGTGCTTGGGCGGAGCTATTGGATTCAGCAAGATTTGGATACCGCGGTGCATTACTTGCAACAGGCTGTTTCGCTAAATCCAAATTATGCGCAGGGTCACTACTCGCTCGGTCTAGTGCAAGCGTTGAACGGCGTCAGTGATAACATTGACCAACGTGCAGATCTGGCGACGCGTCTCAGCCCGCTAGACCCGTTGCTCTATGGAATGCACGGCATGAAAGCATGGGCACGGATCAACAGTTGCCAATGGGAAGAGGCCGCGCATTGGGGGGATCTGTCTGCACGCACACCCGGCGCGCATTTCCTCATCGATATGTTAGCGGCTATGGCCCATCAGGCGAATGGAAACATAGAAGACGGCCGTAGATTTGCTGATTGCGCCCGCAAGCGTCGCCCGGACGCGTCACTAGATCATTTTTTCGCGGCCTTCCCCCTTCCTAAGGGTGAGGCAAGAAACACAACACGTGCAGCGCTCACAGCGTTAGGATTCTAGGATTACGTCAGAAATCAGCGCCGTGATTGGTTTTGGTGGGCGACCAAAAAGTAATGAGCGCCGTTACCAACGATAAGTAATCATTGGATTGAGGCGCAGCAATCGGCATTTTGGGCTCAAATCGGCAATTCATTGTGCGTTGATCAAAAAGTTCGTTTCGACCCACACGAAAACCAGCTCGTAACAAGGAAGAACTAAAGGCGGCGCAGTAACGCCACAGCCATGGCATTAGATCACGACGGCGTATTGTCTGCCTGTGCCAGTAGGATCGCGCGGGATTGCGAGGCGAATTCGCGTCGGTAAAGCAGGCCTGCAGTGATAACTGTGCCGACGATCAACGCGAGTGGCCCCAGAAACCATGCAAGCAAGGCCAGTGCGAAATAGGTAGAGCGCAGCCCGCGGTTAAAGCTGCGGGCGGCGGTGACGCAGATTTCGGCCGATTGCGTGGCGCGGGGATAGGCGATGGGATCTTCGGGCTCATTCGGGACCGCGGCCATCAGTACCGCGCAATAGCCGAACAGACGATGCGCCCAGACATATTTCAGAAAGGCATTGGCCAGCAGCAGGACGACGGCGAGTATCTTGATCTCCCACACCAGGGCTGGAAAGCTGCCGATGGCCAGATCACTGGCGACACCGGCCAGACGCTCGGTATTGCCCAGCAGGGCCAGGCCACCACCGATGGCAATCATCGTGGTCGAGGCAAAGAAGGTACTGCCTTGCCGCATCGTGGCCACGACCTGAGCGTCAAACATCCTTGGCTGGCGTGTGACCATCTCGCGCATCCAGTCGCGGCGATACTCATCCATCATCAAGGCCACTGACCGCTTCTTTGGCGACGGGTTTTCGATCATCCACCCAAGGCACAGCCAGGCCCCCATCATCAGCGTTATGGCGGCAAAATCCAAAGGGGCAAACAGAGCGGCGCGGTCAATCCAGGTCATGGCCGTGACAGTACTTCCGGAAGTCGGAACTTGCCATACTGACAAATTGGTAATATTATTTTACCAAACCAAGGAGCCTGCCATGGAAATGCCAAAGCCAAGCCCTGATGTCCTGCGTCGCAAAGATGCGGTGGTGGCGCGCCTGTCGGGGGTTCTGCCGGACGACGCGATCATTCATGACCCGGCCGAGACACGCGCCTATGAATGTGATGCTTTGACCGCCTATAGATGCCCGCCGATGCTGGCGGTTTTGCCTTCGAACACGCAGCAGGTCTCGGATATCTTGCGCATTTGCCATGACGAAGGCGTGCCGGTGGTACCGCGTGGTGCGGGTACGTCGCTGGCCGGGGGCGCGCTGCCAACAGCTGATTGCGTCATACTGGGCGTGGCCCGGATGAACGACGTGCTGGAGGTTGATTATGACAACCGATTCATCAAGGTCCAGACTGGGCGCACCAACCTGAGTGTCACCGGCGCGGTCGAGGAAGAGGATTTCTTTTATGCCCCCGATCCGTCGTCGCAACTGGCTTGCGCGATTGCGGGCAATATCGCGATGAATTCCGGCGGGGCGCATTGCCTGAAATACGGGGTGACCACGAACAACCTGCTGGGTGTGACCCTGGTGATGATGGATGGCTGCGTAGTCGAAATCGGTGGCGCTCATCTGGACGCGCCGGGTCTTGACCTGCTGGGGGTGATCTGCGGGTCCGAAGGGCAACTGGGCGTCGTCACCGAAGCGACCCTGCGCATCCTGCGCAAGCCCGAAGGCGCACGGCCCGTCCTGATGGGGTTTGATGACAATGAAATCGCAGGCCAATGCGTTTCGGACATCATCAAGTCCGGTATCTTGCCTGTTGCGATTGAGTTCATGGATCGCCTGTGCATTCAGGCCTGCGAAAACTTTGCACATGCCGGGTATCCGGAATGCGAAGCATTGTTGATTGTCGAGGTCGAAGGCTCGGTGGCCGAGATCGACAGCCAGCTGGCCAAGATTGTCGAGATTGCAAAACGCCACAATCCGGTCGAGCTGCGCGAGAGCCAGTCGGCGGATGAAAGCGCCCGGATCTGGTTGGGCCGCAAATCGGCCTTTGGCGCCATGGGGCAGATGAACGACTATATGTGCCTGGATGGGACCATCCCGGTATCGGCGCTGCCCGCCGTATTGCGCCGGATTGGTGAGCTGAGCGATGAGTTCGGCCTGCCGGTTGGAAATGTATTCCATGCCGGCGACGGGAACATGCACCCTTTGATCCTGTTTGATGCCAACAAACCCGGCGACCTCGAAAAATGTGAGGCGTTCGGGGCGGAAATCCTGAAACTTTGTGTGGATGAAGGCGGTTGCCTGACCGGCGAGCATGGTGTGGGAATTGAAAAGCGCGATCTGATGCATCATCAATATGCCCCTGCCGATCTTGAAGCGCAGATGGCGGTTAAGGATGTGTTCGATCCAGGATGGTTGCTGAACCCCGCCAAAGTGTTCCCGCTGGACGCCTCCGAATCCCGTCGCGACCCGAAAATGGCTCCAAAATAGGCTCTAACAAAGAGAAATATGATGAAACCCACGTCAGAAACTGAACTAGCCCAGATGGTGGCCGGGTTGACAGGCGCCGTGCGTATCGTCGGCGGCGGCACCCGTGGTATCGCGGGGCCTGACGAAGTGATTGAGACCGGCAGGCTGACCGGCATCACTCTATATGAACCCGGTGCCCTGACGCTGGTTGCGCAGGCCGGGACACCGCTGGCCGAGGTTGAGGCCGCATTGGACGCCGAGGGCCAGCAACTGGCATTTGAACCGATGGACCACCGCGGCTTGCTGGACACCGAAGGCGAGCCGACAATCGGCGGTGTGGTTGCCGCCAACATCTCGGGGCCGCGCCGCATTCAGGCAGGCGCATGTCGCGATTTCTTGCTGGGGGTGCGATATGTCGACGGCACCGGGCAGGTGATCAAAAATGGCGGTCGGGTGATGAAGAATGTCACCGGCTATGATCTGGTCAAGCTGATGTGCGGGTCCTGGGGGACTTTGGGCGTGCTGACCGAAGTATCGCTGAAAGTCCTGCCCAAGCCAGACCGCACAGCAACCCTGTCAGTGACCGTATCTGATGCAGATGCAGCGACAAAAACGCTGTCCGCCGCGCTTAGATCTCCGTTCGAGGTCACTGGCGCAGCTTATGACCCGGAAGGCGAAAAGGCCTTAATTAGAGTCGAAGGTTTTGCCGATTCCGTCGCTTACAGAACCGAGAGGCTGACATCCGAACTGACTGGGTTCGGCCAGATCGCAAATGTCGATGAACCGGCAACGCTGTGGACGGCGATCCGCGATGTTCACGCGTTCCGGGGCAAGACTGGCGACGTGTGGCGTCTGTCTGTCACGCCCGGTGACGCCCCGATGATCGCGGCGCGGGCCAAGGCTGAACAGGTGCTTTACGACTGGGGCGGCGGTCTGATCTGGCTGCGCCTTCCTGCGGGAACCGATTTGCGGGCGCGTCTTGGCACCTTCTCGGGCCATGCAACCCTTGTGCGTGGCGATGCGGAAACGGTCGAGAGGCTGGGGCGGTTCCAGCCTGAGAATGCAGCAGTAGAGGCTCTAACAAAAGGTATTCGGGCGAAATTTGACCCCCGAGGGCTGTTTAACCCGGGGCTGATGGGGTAGGGCAATGCAGACAGATTTCACCGAAAAACAGATGCAAGATCCGGCGATCCAACGCTCGAACCAGATCCTGCGCAGCTGTGTTCATTGCGGCTTTTGTACCGCCACTTGCCCGACTTATCAGGTGCTGGGGGATGAGCTCGACAGCCCGCGCGGACGGATCTACCTGATCAAGGACATGCTTGAGAATGAGCGTGTCCCGGATGAGAAAACCGTCAAACATATCGACCGCTGCCTGTCCTGTCTGGCCTGCATGACCACCTGTCCGTCGGGCGTTCACTATATGCATCTGGTCGATCACGCGCGCGAGTATATCGAGCAGAATTACAAACGCCCGCTGACCGATCGCCTTCTGCGTTGGGTTCTGGCGCAGATTCTGCCCTATCCGATGCGGTTTCGCTGGGCCCTGATCGGGGCCAAGCTGGGCCGTCCCTTCCGGTTTCTGATGCCGGATGCGCGGCTGCGGGCGATGCTGGAGATGGCACCAAAACATATCCCTCCGGTCAGCCGCAACGATGACCCGCAACGCTTTGCCCCTAAAGGAGCGCCGAAAAAGCGCGTGGCACTGATGACAGGCTGCGCCCAAAAGGCGCTGAACACGGATATCAACGACGCCACGATTCGCCTGCTGACCCGACTGGGCTGCGAAGTCGTTGTGGCCAAAGGCGCGGGATGCTGTGGTGCGCTGACCCATCACATGGGCAAGGTGGCTGACAGCCACAAAGCGGCGGCGGCCAATATACAGGCCTGGACCAATGAGATCGATGGCCAGGGGCTGGATGCCGTCGTCATCAACACCTCGGGTTGTGGTACGACCGTCAAGGATTACGGGCACATGTTCCGAAACGAGGCTTTGGCGGCAGATGCCGCGCGGGTCTCGGAGATTGCCATGGATATCAGCGAATTGCTGGTGCAGTTGGACCTGCCCGGAGGCCAGCACAAGGGCATGACCGTCGCCTATCATGCCGCTTGTTCTTTGCAGCATGGGCAAAAGATCAAAAACCATCCCAAAGACCTGCTGAAGAACGCGGGTTTCACCGTGTTAGAGCCTTCAGACAGCCATCTGTGCTGTGGCAGCGCCGGGACCTATAACCTGATGCAGCCCGAAATCTCGGGTCAGTTAAAGCAACGCAAGGTTCGGACGCTTGAGGCTAAGAACCCCGATGTTATCGCTGCAGGCAATATTGGTTGCATGATGCAGATCGGTTCGGCCACGCAGATACCTATTTTGCATACGGTCGAGCTGTTGGATTGGGCTACCGGTGGGCCATTGCCGCGTGCGATGCAGCAGGGTCATGAGGTGGGAACGGCCGTTCCGATCCTGCGTTAGCTACCTGATGCAGGGCTGCATCAGATAGAACGGGAAACGTGCCGGCCCTATTTTCGCCGTACCCCACAGCTAGGAGTATGTGCCGAAAGAAACGCCGGAGAACCGCTTGAGAAACTGGATCAAGGCTTTTGCGCTGGCACTGATGCCGATGGCCGCAATGGCGCAGGATAGCGGGCTGAAAAGTCTGGACACCACCGATGCCGGGCGGGCCTGGATGGCTGTCGGGCGCTTGAATATTGACGGCGAAGCATTCTGCACCGCGACGCTGATTGCGCAGAACCAGGTGCTGACGGCAGCGCATTGTCTTTATGATAAGGCCACAGGCCAACGTATTGACCTGTCTAAGGTCGAATTTCTTGCCGCCTGGCGTCTGGGTCGGGCATCAGCCTATCGTGCGGCGCGCAGGGCGGTGATTCACCCCGATTACTTTTACGACGACGAAACCCCGACCAACCGGATCGGTAGCGATATTGCGCTGATCGAGCTATGGCAGCCAATCCGCAGTACCTCGGTCATTCCATTTGATACCGGCGATCGGCCCGTTCGCGGACAGGAAGTTGGGGTTGTGTCCTATGCGAAGGACCGCGCCGAGGCGCCATCACTGCAAGAGGTCTGCTCGGTCGTGACCGGCGTTTCCGAGGTTCTTGTCCTGTCCTGTGATGTCGAGTTTGGATCCTCCGGCGCCCCGGTATTTGCGTTCGAGGGCGAAAGACCACGGATCGTCTCGGTCGTGGCGGCCAAGGCGGAATTCAATGGCGAGCCTGTGGCCATAGGTACCGCAGTCGAGGTTTCGCTGCCTTTGCTGCGGAGTGAACTGTCCGCCGGGCGCGGATTCAGCGGCTCGGAAACCGGCGATTCGGCAAGCCGTCATATTGGCGCCAGGTTCGTCCGGCCATGATGCGATTTTGGGCAAGTCTGTTTTTATGCCTGTCTATGATGACAACGATGTCCCAGGCGCAAAGTGCAAAACGCAAACTCACCGACCGCGATGACCTATATGGCTGGGAGGCCGTCGGCCGCCTGGATATCGGCTCCGAGGGGTTTTGTACGGGTACGTTGATCGCACAGGATCTGGTACTGACCGCGGCCCATTGCGCCTTGGACAAAAGAACCGGTCAACCCTATGGGCCGGGGCAGGTAACCTTTCGGGCAGGGCTAAGCGACGGAACTGCGTTGGCAGATCGCAAGGTGGTGCAGATCGCGGCACATCCGGATTACACACGTTTCGCTCAACTGTCGCCCGATGCCGTGCGCGTTGATGTCGCGTTGATGCGGCTGGATCAACCGATCCCCTATTCCGTGGCCGATCCCTTTGCGTTGCATAACGGGCGCGTGGCGGGAGATGAGGTCAGTCTTGCATCGTATGGTCGGGGCCGATCGAATGCGATTACGCGGGAACGGTCCTGCAAAATCCTGCAGCGCTATCAGGGCCTGATCACATTCAACTGCGACATTACCTTTGGGTCCTCGGGTTCGGCCCTGTTGGCGCGAAACGGTCCGCGCTGGCAAATACTTTCAGTAGTCTCTGCAGTTGGTACGGATGGTCGGCAGAAAGTGGGATTCGGCATGGAATTGCAGGAAATTGTGGCCGATCTGAAGGCGACTCTGCGCCGGGATGCCCCTAAACCAAAGGCGACAATAAAGCGATTGCAGGTGGGATCAGGCAAGTCGGACACCGGTGCGAAATTCATCAGCTCGGGAGGGGGTTGAACTCGACCAGAACGTTTCCCATGTCAAATGTATCGGGCCGCCGCAAACGGGGCCTGAGACAATCGAACGCCCGTCCGATCGGAGGGCATTACGTTCATCGCTCAAACATGAGGATACGACATATGCGTACATTTGACTTTGCACCGCTGCACCGCGCCACCGTAGGTTTTGACCAGATCGCTGACATGATGGATCGCGTTCTGACCAATGATGTGGCTCAACCCAGCTATCCGCCCTACAACATCGAAAAAACCGATGTCGACACCTATCGTATCTCGGTTGCAGTTGCCGGTTTTTCCGAGGCCGATCTTTCGGTCGAAGTGAAAGAGAATTCGTTGGTCGTCGCCGGTAAGAAAACTGCAGAAGACAAAGATCGCAGCTATCTGCACCGCGGCATCGCCACCCGCGCGTTCGAGCGCCGTTTTGCCCTTGCCGACCACGTTCGTGTCACCGGTGCCAGCCATGAGAACGGCATGCTGAATATCGATCTCAAGCGCGAAGTGCCCGAAGCGCTGAAAGCCCGCCGGATCGAGATTTCGTCCAGCAAGGCCATCGAAAAGGATGTGGTTGACGCCAAAGCCGTAAACTGAGGCAGTCAGTCACCACGCCGCGGTAATCGTTCCTCTCTGGATTACCGCACCATGCGCCCCGCGTTCCTCCAGACGCGGGGCGTTGCCTTTACGGCCAGCTGTACAGCGAAGGTTTGGGCGGATCAGACCGACAGGCAGATGTATTTCATCTCCAGATAGTCTTCCATGCCATGATGGCTGCCTTCGCGGCCCAAGCCGGATTGTTTGACGCCGCCGAACGGGCCTAACTCGGTTGAGATGATGCCGGTGTTCACACCAACGATCCCGTATTCCAGTGCTTCGGCCACTTTGTAAACGCGGCTGAGATCTTTGGCATAGAAATACGAGGCCAGACCAAAGATCGTGTCATTGGCCATGGCGATCACGTCGTCTTCATCCTCGAACTTGAACAGCGGTGCCAGCGGGCCAAAGGTTTCGTCCTGCGCCACCAGCATGTCCTGCGTCACACCGGTGACAATGGTAGGCTCAAAGAAGGTGCCGCCCAGATCGTGCGGCAGGCCACCGGTCAGGATTTGGCCGCCTTTGTCGGTTACATCCTTGATGTGTTCTTGCACCTTGGCAACGGCGTCATCATTGATCAGCGGTCCGGTGGTGATGCCTTCGTTCAGGCCGTCGCCGACGTTCAGAGCCTCGACCGCGGCCTTCAACTTGGCAGCAAACGCGTCATAGACACCGGCCTGCACATAGATGCGGTTGGCGCAGACACAGGTTTGGCCGTTATTGCGGAACTTGCACATCATCGCGCCTTCGACGGCGGCATCCAGATCGGCATCGTCAAACACGATGAACGGCGCATTGCCGCCCAGCTCCATCGAGCATTTCATCACCTGTTCCGCCGCCTGTCGCAGCAGGATGCGCCCGACTTCGGTTGAGCCGGTAAAGGTGAGCTTGCGCACGCCGGGATTTTCGCAGAATTCCTGGCCGATTTCGCTGGCGCGCGACGAGGGCACCACGTTGAACACACCGGCGGGGATGCCTGCCTGCTGGGCCAATGCGCCCAGAACCAGCGCCGACAAGGGTGTCTCGGCGGCAGGCCGGGCGACAAAGGCGCATCCGGCGGCAAGCGCCGGCCCGGCCTTACGGGTGATCATCGCATTGGGGAAGTTCCAGGGCGTGATCGAGGCCGCAACGCCGATGGGCTGCTTCAGCACCATGATGCGTTTGTCGCGCTGATGACCTGGAATAGTCTCGCCATAAACGCGCTTGGCCTCTTCGCCGAAAAACTCGATGAACGAGGCACCATAGCCGATCTCACCCACGGCTTCGGCCAGCGGCTTGCCCTGTTCGGCGGTCAGGATCTTGCCCAGATCCTCGGCGTTTTCCATCATCAGATCGTACCAGCGGCGCAGGATCACGGCGCGTTCCTTGCCGGTCAGCTTGGCCCATTCCTTTTGCGCGGCCTCGGCCTGTGCGATGGCACCTGCAACCTGCGCGCGGCTCAGGTCGGCGACCTCGGCGATCACATCGCCCCGTGCAGGGTTGGTGACGGAAAACGTCCCATTGTCACCATCGACCCACTGGCCGCCGATATAGGCCTTGGTCACCAGCAGATCGGGGTTTTTCAGAATGGATTTCAGGTCGGTCGTAGTATCCAGCATGGGTCGGACTCCGGCAGAAAAGGGTTTGCGCGCACCCAAACAGGTGGCGTCGCATTTGTCTATGTCCACTCGGCGGACAGGATCAATCCAGATTTGATCAAATTCATCGTTGCAGAGTGCAGATATCTCGCCTGCGTGGCCTATCTTTTTCGATACGAAATTGTAAAAGTCTCGGTGATTTGAGGGCTCAAGGGGATGTAAATGAACATAACATTCCCTATCTTATTGGGTAAATAAAGAAAACAGGGGACAGCAGAGATGTCGAACCAGCAATTCGAAGCGTTGATTGAAGAAACACAGACGAAAGTGCGCGAAAGCCAGTCGCAGATCCAAGGGCTGACCTCGCGGATTGAGGCGGCGCGGGCCAAGATCGGTACGGCCGAGGCGGATATCGATATCGAAAACGCCACTTTGGAAGATGTGCACGCCCATACCGAAGTCATGAACGCCAATATCGCCGAGCTGATCATGGGTCTGGATGACGTCACCAGCGCATTCTCTAAGGATTTTGACGAGATGCGCTCAAAATCCGGGTGGGAGACGTTTATTGGTATCTTCTCGAAGGGTAAATCTGAATCGATGCGGCAGGAGCGGATGCGCACCGCCAGTATCGACGACAAGCTGCAGGACCTGATCGCCAAATCCGACGTGATCGTGAAACTGCTGGAAGGGCAGCTGTCGGTGCTGGAAGAACAGCGCGTGAAGGTTGAAAACAACCTGACCGGCACGCTGGACGACCGTGAGGCCACCGTGGCCGAGTTAGAAGCGCTGAGGGCTGAGATTCAGGGCATGGACCCGACAATTATCACGCTGGAGAACAAGATCAGCGTCGAACAAGACGCCGCCGCGCGCACCCAGTTGGAGACCGAGCTGGCCGAGCTGAACAAGCAATACAACGCCAAGGTTCAGGAAGAGCAGGTCAAGCTGGCCAAAAGCCAAACGCTTGAGCGCTATATCGAAAAGGGCAAGACTTGGGTCGATTCCCTGCAGAACCAGGCGGCGACGCAGATGGTGCTGATCAACAAGCTGCAGACAGACACGCAACAGCGCGTGGTGCTGTATGACGCCCTGACCAAATCGCTGAAAACCGCGCAGCAGCAGGACGTGGCCCACCGCATCAACGAGATCGGCGTGCAGACCGACCAAGAGGCGCAAACCGCCATGGCCTCAATCGGCACCGCGACCAACCAGAAAATGGCCGACATGCTTGAGGCGCATGAGGACCACATGGTCTTTGCCCGCGACGTGCTGGAGAAAAAGGCCAAGGCAGATGAACGCTTTGCCCGCCGGTTTGCCTCGATTGTCGAGAAGCATGACAAGAATTTGTATGGTGGGTGAGCCCATTGCTCAAGATGACACGAGACATTTGTATATCAGCTTGGCTGGCGGCCTGGTTTGTCGTCATGGGATTCAGTCTAGTTTTCGAAGCTTACATGTTCGGGCTAGTTGCATTTTGGTCTTTGATGCCAGGGTTCTTTTTGATCCACCAATTTGCGCGGCTGACATCCGCTTCGAAAAAAGAAATGAGCCAAGAAATCAGCTTTGGCGAATCCATTCGATCCAAAAATTTATGGCTAAAATATGCGAAGGTATGGGCGCTGCCTTTCGCATGCATGCTTTACTTGTTCCCAAAGTTCTTGGAAGTGGGGGTGCCTCTGATCGTGGTTGTAGGGCTCGGTGCAATAAATTTTGTGGCTCAAGTAGATAGTTGCAGAAGAGAACTCTATCAGACGCGCGCCCAATGACTAACCTCACCCAAGACCATGTCGGCCTGACCGACACGTTCGCCTCGCGCCGCTATTTCCGCAAATTTGAGGTGATCACCGTTCACCTCCTGCGCGTGGCCGCGACGATGGAGGCTGAGGGCGCGATTTCCAAACAAGAGGTGCGCATTGTGTCGCGCTACCTCTCTGGGCTGCTCTACACATTCCGCGCGCTGTCCATGAAATACCTGCTGGTCGGGCGCGATACGGGGCGGTTCTTTGGCAGCCTCGCCATGGACAAGCGCGACAGCGGCTTTCCAGTGGCGGCTGAGTTGCTGACCATGGCCAACGATGCGCAGCAGGCGCAGGTGCATCTGGCGAATATGCCGTCCGAGGATGAGCTGAAAACCGACATGGTGCGCACCATTATCAGCGACCGGGAAATCCCGACCAAGCTGCAATTCGCGCTGTCCCAAAGGCTCTATTACGAGGAATTGCTGAAGGGTGAGCTTTTCTGGGCCCGTAACGATCCCGAATGTCACTGGATTGGCAATGAGGGCGAGCGGCGCAGGTTCCTGATCCACTGGGCCGTGTACGACAGCCAGATCAACCTGCCGGTCATCTACCTGATGGAGTTGGAGGATTCGGGGCGCACGGCCCTGCCCAAAGATCAACGCCGCTGGCCCGAAGTGCAGGCGCATCTGATGGCGCAATCCTTGGGTGGGTTGAAACTGGTGACCATTGCCAAAGGCTTTGATCAGGATTTCGACGACCTGCATCCCAAACACCTGCGCCGCATTCATGTGGGGCCAATGTATTCCTCGGCCTTTACCGAGCAATCCGGCCCGCTGCGGCAGGTGCTGGAGGATGCGAAATCCCCTGCGGGTCAGGATTGGGCCTTGGCCTGGACCACTGAAGCGCTGCGAAGCGAGGATGTGATTCAGGAACGCTCAGGCTGGTTCGGGACCGTAGACCGCGAGGTCTTTGCGCTGGACCCATTCGGCGGGCAGGGGGCCGAGACGGGGGCGACGCAAACCGAGCGCTCGATCATTCTGCCACAACGCCCGTTCCAGGTACTGGCCGAGCGCAACCCGCCGGGTTTTGGTGACGTGCGCAAGTTCGTCGTCAGCAAGACCGGGCAGGTGTTGAGATATTGAAGACAGTAAAGGCGATTTTGAGATGAGTTTGACGTCAGACCAGATGGAATTGCGCGAAGACGATATTCGCAAGCACTACACTGCGGCCACCGCCTTGCTGAACGGGTTCGAGCACGCGCCGCGGATTGCCAAAGCAGTTGAGGCCGCGGTTGAGAGGTCGCCGGGCGTCTCCACAGGTCGGCGGTTTCGGTCCACCACGCCAGGTTTGGTGACACGGCGGACTGTGCGGGCTGACGGGGTGCATCTGGTGGAACGAATCGAGGCGTCAGATGACGGCGATACGCTAGTTTCACCCCCGCAGGCCACCACACAACAGGCCATTCGTCGCGCCATCGCCATCGCTCTGGCGGTGTCTGAAGCCTATGCCGAACAGACCCCTCTGGCCGATCTAAAACGTGCGAATTTGGCCGGGGATCTGCCCGCCGCCCGCAAGACTGAATTCTCGGAACTGCTGACGGCTGAGGCGCTGATCACCTCGCACAGCTTCGGCAATGCGCTGGCCTATCTGATGTCGTCGCATCTGGGTGAAACCACGGTTGATGTTGGGGAAATCGAAGAGGTTCTGACCGACAATGGCCAGCTCGCCCTGCATGGCGCGCTGTGGGAGCTGGACCAGACCCTCGCCAAACATGCCCCCGACGATGCTCATCTGATCGCAGCCACCAGTGCCTATGCAGAACAACTTATGGACAAGGCCACTCTGCGTGCCCAATCCGCAGGTCATCTAGCCCCGTTCCAGAACGCCGCATGGCATATCGAGGCTGATGATCTGACGATCCGGGGTTTTGAGCCGGCCTCCAAAGCCAAATCCACCACCCTGACCATGACGTTCAAGAAACCGAACGAGGTGGTCGGCAACCATATCGCCAAATATCAGGCGATGAAGCTGGCCAAGATGGTGATGGCCTATGACTTCGACCGTCGCCTGAACCCGTTTGCCGAGCTTGGCGGGTTCATCTTTACCTTCATGGGCGACGGCAAACCGGGCACCGGCAAGACCACCCTGATCCAGATGATGGCCGGGCTGATCAACGACTATTGCCAGAACGCGGGCTATCCGTTCCGCTATCAGAACCTGAGCACCGACAATATCGACAGCTATCAGGGTAAATCCGGCCAGAATGCCAAGGCGTTTATCAACACGATCATCGACCCCTCGGTCATCGGCTTTGGCACCATCGACGATATCGACCAACTGGCGGGCAAACGCGGTGATCGGCAGTCCTCGGCCGGGCAGTTGGAAATCACCGCCGTGCTGATGGAGAGCTTTGCGGGCGCCAACACCGTCGTGCGCGGCAACTGCACCTTTGGTATGTTCTCGAACTACCCCGAGAATGTGGACGACGCGCTGCGCCAGCGTGCGGGCGCGCGGTTCCTGGTGGATGGTCCGCAAACGCGCGAGGATTACATCGACATCCTGCACTTGCTGATGGGCCGCAACCACGACATCCCGCTGGGCGAACACGAGGCCTATGCCGCGCAGGAAATCAAAAAGGCTGTCGCTGCCAGTTTCGAAAGTCATTCCCGCCCGCACGAAGAGGCTCTGCTGCAAGTCTATGACCGGGTCTCCGGCGATATCGGCCAGATGGATACGATTGCCAAGATGGGCACCTATCTCAAGGCGATCCAACAGGCGGATGAGCGGTTCACCGGCCGCGCGATCAAGAACATCACCGATGCGGTCAAGGTCCGCGCGATGGATTTCGAACTGCCCGACGAGTGGATGGAAAACCCCGACCTGTTCCTGTTCCGTGACTACGACACCAAGAAGGCCATGATCGAGGACCTGCGCCAGCCGATCACGGTCGAGATGGTGATACAAGAGATCAACCGCTACGCCGACAGCGAGTTCCGCTATGCCGACAAGAGCGACGAGGTCGCCATCGAGAACGCCGTCCGCGAGATGGGCCGGATGGAAGAGGCCAAGCGGCGGTATCTGGAGGGGAAGGGTTAATGGCTGCAAAACCTCTTTGGGCGGCCGGACCCGCAGAACTTCTGCAGCATGGGATACTGTTGGTATCGGATCAATCCGACGCTAATCGCCGAATCGCGATGATCTTGATAGACAATGCTGCAGAGCTGATCATGCAGACTTACCTTACTCTGCCAAGGCGAGTAACCGGAATTGATCTCACACGTAAAGAGCGTGACGATTTCTGTAGGAACTTCCCAAGTTTATTGGATGGTATCGAACGGCACGCGCAAGACAAGATAATCGGTTTGAACCTTGGTGAATTCGAGTGGTTTCATAGGCTGCGAAATGAACTTTATCATCAGGGAAACGGACTCACGGTAGAGCGACGTAATCTGGAAGTTTATGCTGAACTCTGCGAAAAGCTTTTTGAGGCTCTTTTTGACGTCAGCTTGGACCTAGAGGTTCCCAGTGACTCGAGCACTAAGCTAATTGGGGAGTTCTTTGAGTCTTGGATAAGTATTGAACGAATCCTTGCACAGTGGGCACCGAATGGTGCTCGAAAAACAGCCCAAGCAAATATCATTGAGCTTCAACAAGAAGGTGAGCTGTCGGCAGATGTGATCGTCGCGTTCGCGCAAGTCCAAAAAATCCGTAATGAGCTTGTACATGGAGAAGCCGAAGCGGAGGAAATGCTGCGTGAAACAAATATGTCTAAGGTTCGTCTCGTCGAAACCGCAGTTCAAGAAATGGGCAGTCGCAAACAACGCGAAAGGCTAAGTGATCTAAAATGATCCGCCTCATCGAAAAAGGCCTGATGTTTGGCAACCTCGTCCACATCTCAAGCCCGGCTCTGGTCGAGCGGTATAACCGCGCGTTGCAGCATCTGGCGGGCAAGACCACGGAACTGACGGATTTCCATGTCGATATCTCGGGCTATTCGCCAGAGGTGGGGATTGAGCTGGAGGATGAGCTCTACCTCAACCCCAACGGGGTCAACCGGCAGTTCATCCTGCTGACGACCGAGCAGAAACGCGCGCCTCTGCTGAACGTCAAATTCTCGACCTCGCGCGATATCCTGCGCGAATTCATCGAGATGAACGAGGCGCAGCTGTTTGCCCTGACCGCCACCGATGCGGTGGCCGGGGAGCTGGTGAACTCGGTCATCAAGCTCAGCACCCCGCGCGATCTTTTCAACATCCAGAAGATCGAGATTGAGGCCGATACTGCTGGCGGCACCCTACGCAAGGCTCAGCAACTGGCAGGCATGGTCGAGCAGTTCAAAACCGAAGAGGACGCCTGGTTTGACGATGTGTTGATCGCAAAGATGATCGCAACGGCCAAGGAAACTGGCGATGTCACCCGCAACCCGGTCCACCTGCGCCACACTGCCTTTGAACAGCGTAATTTCTGGACCGCGCATTTCGGCGGGCTGTATCTGTTTCCAGACATGGATCACCCGGCGGCGATCTGCATGGGCGAAAAGCCCGACGATCTGAACATCAAATACACGTTTGACCCGTCGCAGCGGAACCAGATCGCCAAGTTTCTGGACTATAACGACCTGGTCGAACCCATCGTCAAGGCGCGCGGCGTGGATGCTGCTGCGATCCTGCAGCAAAAGATGGACTTCCTGACCGTCGACGCGGCCGCTGATGCCGGGGTCGATCTGACTGGCCTGAACCGCAGTGATATGCGTCGGCTGGCGCGCACCCACGCGGATCGGTTGCCAGAGGCCTATCATGGGCTGGCGCAGCTATTGCGTTGGGCGACGGATGGCGGGCGGTGGCCCCGGATCACCTCGGATCATTCGGCGTATTTCTATACGCTGCGGGCTGCCGATACGCCGAACCGTGATCTGGTGAACATGCTGCTGGCCGAATTGGCCCCACTGGACCCGCGCCAGATGTTCATCTGCCACAAAGAGCTGTTCTATAGCACCTACAAATCCTGGTCCGAGGCCAAGAAGGCCTATGTTGCTGATTTCCTCGCGCGTGAGTATCAGGTGGACAAGGCGGGTGCCCGCGCTGCCCTGTTCGGACATGAGCCGGATATGAGCGGTCGAGACAGGATCAGCGAAACCGTTATCGCCCGCGTTGGTCCCTGGGGCGCATTAGGAAAGGATTGAAATGTTCGGAGCGATGCGCCTGTTTCTGATCCTGCTAGTCATCCAGACCGTGGCCTATTTTGCCCTGTCGCTGTATTCACGCAGTGCGCGTCGCCGCAGGCTAGAGCGTTGGTGGGACGAAAAGGGCAAAACCGGAGACAAGGCAGCCTTTGTCGCACGGGGGCTGCACGTCTATGACAATTCGTTCCGGCGCAAATTGATCCTGGGTGTCTATGTTGTGCCTTGGGTAGCGATCGGGTCGCTGATCTACATTGTGAACTACATGTGAGAGGTAAAGCATGGCCTATTTGAAATGGGCATTCATTCTGATTTTCTGGGGAACGGTCGCCGTAATCCTTCAGTATTCTCTGCCGCAACGGGATGTGGTTCGGATCGTCAACACCTATGAAGAACGGCAGGACCTGAACGACTGGACCCGGATCTTCTGGTCCGAGCCCGATGATCAGTCGGCCAGTCTGTCGAACCGGGATGTACAGTTCATTCAGGCCGTACGTGCCAATGGCAAACCGATTGTGTATCGCAACGAAGATACCAGCTGGGGTTGGCCGCCCTATTTCAAATTCGACACTGCCAATTTGTATACCGAAGCCAATGACGCGATCTCGGACAAAAACGACCCGGACTGGGTTGCCGTGACGCATTATGGCTGGCGGAATGAGTTCATGTCGATCTTTCCCAACGCTGTCTTTATCAAACATGTCGATGGTCCGGATGCGCGTCTGATCCCTTGGTTCAACATCGTCTTCCTGACGGTCTTCTTTGCGATTGTCTGGGCAATCTGGGTGCGCTGGCGCAGGTTCCGTCAGGCGCGGATCGATCCGATGATCGAGAGTGTCGAGGATGGGTTGTATGCAACCGGCGACGCCATCGGCGAGCATCGCAACCGATTCCGCAAATGGTTGGACAGTTGGAAATCAAAGTGACGTGAATTCCCGGCGGGTCTTGGGGCTGTGCGCCTACCGCCGGGATAGCCCGTCATCGAACGATGAACTCGGCGTGTAACGCTCCGGCGGCTTTGATCGTTTTCAGGATGTCGATCATGTCGCGGGGTGAGACACCTAACGCGTTTAGCCCTGCGACGACTTCGGACAAGGTCGTGGCCTCGGGAATTTCCGCCAGACCGGTGCCTTCCTCTTCTTCGATACCGGCTACGGTACGCGGAACCACGACGGTTTCGCCTCGTGCGAACGGGTTTGGCTGAACCGCGATTGGGGCCTCTTCGACCGTCAGTGTCAGGTTGCCCTGCGAGACTGCCACGCGTGAGATACGCACTTCCTGACCCATGACAATCGTGCCCGAACGCTGATCGACTACTACTCGCGCCTTTGTTTCTGGCTCTACCAGGATGTTCTCAATGCGCCCAAGCGCATGCGCGGTCGAGATCGCCTGTGTCGCTGCAATATTCAGTTCGACCGTCCCGGAATCGCGCATGATCGCTACGGCCCGGTTGAATTCGGTATTGATTGCCTGCTCGATCCGACCGGCGGTTGTGAAATCCGGTTCACGCAGGGCCAGGCGCATTTGGGTCAGATCGGAAAGCTCAAAGTCGATTTCACGTTCGACCCGTGCCCCGGAGGGGATCACGCCGGATGTCGGAACCCCTTGGGTGACCGAAGCCGCATCGCCTTCGGCAACGGCGCCACCTGCAAGAACTGACCCCTGTGCCACCGCATAGATCTGACCATCTGCCGCATTCAGCGGTGTCATAATAAGCGTCCCGCCCAGCAAGCTTTTGGAATCGCCGATGGCCGAAACGGTGACATCAATCTGGCCACCGACCCGCGAAAAGGGGGGTAGGCTGGCTGTCACAAGCACGGCGGCCACGTTTTTGGGGCGAAAATCCTCACCATTCACGTTCACACCAAGCCGTTCCAGAATATTGGACATGATCTCTTCGGTGAACGGAGAATTCCTGAGCCCATCGCCGGTTCCATTCAATCCGACCACAAGACCATAACCAACCAGATCATTGCCGCGCACCCCGTCGAAATCGACAAGGTCCTTCAGCCGGATTGCCCCGGCAAAAGACAGGCTCGGAAGCAGGATCAGGAGAATGGCAAGTAATCTCATCTCAGGAAATTCACCAACGATAGGTTCGCGTTGCGAACGGTGACAGAATACAGGCTTTCCAATTGAAATTGGACAGTCTGCAGTTGCACTGCGGTTTGATACGGGTCCGCGGCGATCAGAGAGTTTCGGCTGTATTCCAGGCTTGTACGCGCCGCCGCGTTGCGCGTGGCGGCTTGTTCAATCCGGGCCTCCGCCGAACCAACATCCGCCCGCAGGTTCACTGTGCCGTCCTGCGTATTGGCAAGCTCGACACCCAACTGGGTAAACAAGGACGTCCGCAGATCATTGGGAAGTCCCAGATTATCGTCCGAAACCAGAGCGGCGACGGCGATGTCCCGCAACGCGGCTTTGAGCGTCGGATCGGTCGCAGTGATCGGAATAGAGACACTTTCATTCTCCGAAATGCTCATCGGTGCCAGCGCCGTATCTGAGCCCTGATAGATAACCGCATCGAAACCCGCAGGGTCATTGAACCAGTCTTCCGCCGCTTGTGTGATATCTGTGAGTGTTGTCAGCCCCGTCAACTCCGCCTCTAACGCGGTCAACAAGGTATCCGCAGATGCCAGAGGCGACACATCAGTATCCACGCCGGAAAACAGGCTTCGGCCACCCGCACGGGTGTTCAATGCCGACATGACCGTATCCAGCTCATTTCTGGCCTGGACAGAGGCATGCTCATGCGTGACCGCCTGATTGGAGGTCCCATATGCCAGTAAGGATGACGTCAGGCGCCCCACCGCGTCGTTGACCGTTGTAAGGCTAAGCTGCATAGCGTTGGTGAACAGGCCAGCTTCGGCTGTGGCCACCTGAAAGGCATCCAGGCGTGACAGGTTTCGATCCATATCCAGAAGATAGGAATAATCCCCGTCAAGATGGCCGGAGACATCCTGCACTTTGCCTGAAGACATCTCATAAGACAGGGTTTCGATCTGATTTTTGATATCAGTCGCCCGCGATTTCAGGGTCAATCCGCGCGCTAGGTCGCCCATAGAGGTTACATTCATCATCACAGCCTTAACAACGTATCCATAAGTTCATCGACGACTGAAACCAGTCTGGCATTTGCCCCATAGGCCTGTTCGATTTGCATCAGCCGCTGCAGCTCTTGGTCGGTATCGACGCCCTGTTCAGCCTCAATGGCCGTCATTTCCAGATTGGCGCTGTTTGCAAACACCCGCCGCCCATCGGCCACATGGGCGTCCGAGCCAACCCGTGACAGCAGCGCCTCAGAGATGTCGGCGGCGCGCATGTTTCCGGCCCCGAAAACCGAGCCTGCAACAGGGCGTTCGTCGTTCAGAATTGAACTGAAGGCGCGCAGCTGGCTGGCATCTCCGGCGCTACCAGGTGTGGCTGCCCCCAGCCCGGCGCGTAGTTTCCAGCTGTCTCCCCCGGCGTCCGGGTCGACGATTGCGTTCAAGCTGATGCGCGAGGCCAATCCCGTCACCGATGCCGGATCAAACCGGCTGCCATCATCGGTGAACACGCCCGGATCCGTGGCCAGCGCCGTCGGATCCAGCCCCGGCGTTTCGAATCTTTCGATAAGATCGCGCGCAACAGCATCCAGATCGACTTGAGCCTCAACCGCGATTTCATCCCGAATCTGGAATTGGGCCATCAAGGCACCACCGCGAATTTGGGCAAAATCGCCACTGGTGCGGACAGGGTTTCCGTTCAGCTCAAGCCCGGACAACAACCCGTTTGCTAGGGTCATATGGGGCTTGGTGTCGCCGGTTGTCGAAAAGGAGAACTCGGCCGCAGTGTTTTCCAGCAATATCAAGCCGCCATCAGAATAAAGCGAGACTTGATCATTGTCCCTTTGAATCACATTTACAGGAACCAGTTCGTTGACCTGATCAATCAGGACCTGTCGTTGATCCAGTAGCCCACCAATATCGGCGCCGGAATACTTAATGGCCGGGATCTTGGCATTCAGCTCTTCGATGTCCTTCAGAGTCTGATTCAGGGTATCGACCTGTTTGCCAATGGTCCGGTCAGCTTCGGACCGCATCTGCCGTAACCCTTCCGATGCTGCGTTCAGGCCGCGCGCCAGATCCTGAGCCGTGCGCGCAACCTGGTCCAGTCTTTCACTGGAATCCGGCAGGCTTGCCGCTGTTAAAAGGCTGTTGTCAAAATCAGCCAGTCGAACCACAAGCGAAGCGGGATCATCGGCGGGCCCTACCAAAGATTCCAACCTTGTGTGAAAGTCTGAAATGGTGGTGTGGAAGGCCAGATCGGCATCCGTGGCCCGGCGGTTGGACGTGAGGACGGGATTCTGATGACGAATGACACCTACGGTACGCACGCCGTGGCCGGAAATCGTGTTGGTTGCCAGTTCCAAAGACCTGCGCGCGTAGCCGGGCGTCAATGCGTTTGCAATATTTTCGGACACAACCGCCGCACCGCGACTGGCGGCGGTCAGGCCGCCCAACGCGTTGTTCAATGCTGTGGACATATTCATTCTGCAGGTCCCTTTCCTGAATCAAAACCCTGATCAGCGTTTGATATTGGTTGTTTCCTGAAGCATCTCATCCACCGTTTGGATAACCTTTGCGCTGGAAGAGTAAGCCCGCTGTGTCTGGATCATCGAGGTCAGCTCGGTCGCCACATCGGTAGTGGATTCTTCTCGTGCGAAAGAAACCAGGTCGCCGGTTGGCCCGTCCCCCGCATTCCACAGAAAGAACGTCCCGCTTTCCCGGGATGGTGCATAGGTCTGACTGTCCAGCGCGGTCAGTCCATTTGGGTTCGGAACATCCGCCAATGGGATCTGGTACATGCGTCGGCTGACGCCGGTATCGTAGAACGCATAAACATACCCGTTTTCGTCAACCTGAACGCTGGTCATGGTGCCGACCGCCGAACCGTCGCGCGTGATCGAAACTGGTGCAAATGTATCGGACAGTTGCGTGATTCCGTCGGCATCCCCGATTTCCCCTATATTGATCTCCATTGGGCCGCCGGCCACGTTCACCACAACGCTGCCGGTTGCTGGGTCATATGCACCGCCGGTGACCGCAGTTACGCTGGACAGCGTGCCACCCGCAGTTCGGCTATCGGTGAAGGTCAGGGTGTATTCACCGATAATGGTGCCGCCCGAGGCTGAATCGCGCATGATCATCGTCCATTCGTTACTGCTGCCGGTGGCCGGCACTGTAGGGACGAGTTCGATATCAACGCTTTCGGATTTTCCCAGATTGTCGAAATATTCAACGGACAAGGGTTGCATGTCGCCAGGGGAACCCGCATCCGTAGCGGTCGCGGGCAGGTTCATGCGCAGATTCATCTGCGTCGTGGGTGCGCCCGACAGTTGATTAACACTGAGCTGAATGGGTTCAAGCGCAGCTGGAGTGTCACGCGGAACCGCAGGGATGGTTCCATCCGCATTCGCACGCCAACCCAGCAGAACAAGCCCTGATTCGGTGACCAGATATCCTTCTTCATTGGTGCGGAACGACCCTGTCGTGGTCAGCAACATCTCATTCGAACCGGCCGCGATCTGAGAACTTGGTCGTACAGGCATCATGCCGCGCCCACGCACCGCAAGGTCGGTGGAGTTGTTGGTTGTCACCAGCGAACCGCGCTGGTCGATCAGGCGTTGGCTGGTGGTGCGAACGCCCCCAGCGGAATAGCTGCCGCCCTGGCCGGAGGTGACCATAGAATGGAAATCAGTTTCCACCCGTTTATACCCGAAGGTTGATGAATTCGCGATATTGTCCGAGATCGTCGCCAGCCGGTTTGCATTGGCCTTCAATGCGGCCACACCAGCGTTCAGCGAAGAGGAAATTGTCATTGGCACGCCCTTCTGTTGCGTCAAATCTTGATGCAACAGCTAACGCGCTGGGCCTTAACAGCGCGCTAACAGGTAAAATGCCGTCTATCCTTTTATTCTCAGGTGCCGCGCAGAAAGATAATCTCGATCCTGTTGTTGCGTGCGGCCATCGGGTTTTCATCCGACAATTTTCGATCAGCATGACCGGTTACGCGGTCCAACCTGAGCGGCGCAACACCCTTGTCCTGCAGCATTTGGCGAACTTGCTGAGCGCGCGAGGTAGACAAATCCCAGGCCGGGTTTTTGGCCAGAACCACCGGCGAGGAACCGACATGCCCTCCGACCGCCATGTCATTTGTCACCAGATCAGAGGATCGGGCCACCAACAATGTCAGAGCACGCAGCATATTGGTTGGTTGGTTCGTCCCTGATTCGAACAGAGGTTGATCCTTGGTGGCGAAGAGTTCGACCACCAGACCCTCATCCGTCACGCGGGTGACGATATGTTTGAGGACCTTGTCGGACACCATGCTTTCGCCGGTTCGCCCCATAAGCTCTGATTCCAGTGAGGAAAAGTCTTCGACCGTTTCTTTTCCGCCGCCGTCCGAGCTGACGCCAACCGATCCACGCGCTTGTCGCGCGGGCGTCGGGCTGCGTTTGCTGGCGCCGGTCCCGTCCATGACCAGAGTTTCCTCAGAGAACATGTTATTGCCGCCAAAGGCCCCATCGCCGCCACCCGAAACCGGGTTTATCGGAATGGTCGGCGAGAAATAATCCGCAAGCCCTTTGCGTTGTTGTTCCGTTGTTGCATTCAGCAGCCACATCAACATGAAGAACGCCATCATGGCCGTGACAAAGTCGGCATATGCGACTTTCCACGCGCCACCATGGTGACCATCGCCACCTGACACACGTTTCTTCTTGATGATGACTGGCGCCACATTGGATTGCGCACCCATCTCCACCACCTTTTTATCACCCAGTTACAGGGGTAGCCGGGCAGGTCTTAAGGTGGGCTTAACACTTAAAACTGTCTTGAGTTCCTCACTGCGGTAATGCTGCCCCGGCACGGCGCAGAATCAGTTGCAGGTGGTTGAAACTGTTGCTGATTCCGTCCGGCTCGGCCTTGCCGAAAAAGGCATCAAGCTCGTCATGAACCCGGACTGCCTGATCCAATAACGGGTCTGCCCCCTCGGCATAAAGCCCGGCTTTGATCATAACCTCGGATTGCTCGTAACTGCCAACCAGCTTGCGGGTTTCCGAGATCATCCGGTTTTCCGCCTCGGAGGCAGCCCCCGGCAGGCTGCGTGAAACCGACCGGCTAAGGTCAATGGCGGGGAAACGGCCGCGCTCGGCGATTCCGCGGCTCAGGACGATATGCCCGTCCAGAACGCCACGCAGAATGTCCGCTATCGGTTCATCCATGTCCGAGCCCGCAACCAGAACGCTGAAAACTGCTGTGATATCACCCTGATCAGCCGTGCCCGGCCCGGTTCGTTCGCAAAGACCAGCGATCAAGGGCGTGACCGAAGGTGGGAACCCGCGCAAAGAGGGGGCCTCACCCATCGCAACAGCGATTTCGCGGTGCGCCTCGGCAAAGCGGGTGACCGAATCAGCCAGAAACAGGACGTTCAGCCCCTGATCCCGCAAGAATTCCGCGACTGAAAGTGCCGACCATGCACAGCGCCTGCGGGCCAGCGCAGACTGATCCGAGGTTGCCGCCACAACCACAGATCGTGCCAACCCCTTGGCCCCAAGCGCATGTTCAACGAACTCATTGACCTCACGACCCCGTTCGCCGACCAGAGCGACCACAACCGCGTCTGCCTGCATCGACCGCGCCAGCGTGGCCAACAGGGTCGACTTGCCGACCCCTGACCCGGCGAACAGGCCGATACGCTGCCCCTGCACCACAGGTAACATGGTGTTCATAATGCTCAGCCCGGTTTCCATCCGTGCGCCCAGCGGTTTGCGGACAACGGCAGGTGGTGGATTTTGCAGGATGTCTCGTTCCTGAGTGCCCGACAGCAACGGCTTGCCGTCCAGCGGTTTGCCGAAGGGATCAATGACCCGGCCCAGCCAGTGCAGCCCGGGGGAAAATGCCGGTGTCTGATTTAGAATCACCCGATCACCCAAGCAAACCCCATCGGGTGCAGCGGCGGGTAACATGTGGATCAGATCCGATTCGACATGCAGAACTTCACCCGCCAGATCAGGGCCGCTGCGCCGCCGCAGGGTCAGGTTGTCGCCGATGCGGGCAACGTACTCCAACCCCTCTATTTCTATGACGCCGCGCCCAACACTGGCCACGCGGCCCATATGACGCATGGCGGACAGACGGTCGAATTCGCATTTCAGAAGCATCGGGTCGAGATCGGTCATCGTGGGTTCTCCAACGGGTTTCTGAAAACGGTTTCTAAAGGAATCGGGGTTAAGCCTTGATTGAAATTGATCGAGGGAGAAGCCCCGATGTTCTCTGACCTGAACGTCTTTAAGACAGCGTACGCAATGGCAGCCCATGCCGGGCAACGGCAGTCTGTCATTGCGCGAAACATGGCAAATGCGGATACGCCGGGTTATCAGCCCCGCGATATCGAGACCTTTCAGATAGCTTTCGAAAATTCCGGGCGTGAGGTTGCGATGACCGCCACGCGGGCCGGGCATCTGAACGGCGCCGCCGCAGCCCAACCCTGGGCCGAGTTCGATGCCGCGCCCTCGGGCGATCCCAACGGAAATGGTGTTTCTCTTGAGGAAGAAATGCTCAAAGCGGTCGAGGTCAAGCGTCAACATGATCGCGCGCTGGCGATCTATAAATCCTCGATTGGCATGCTGCGCACCAGCCTTGGTCGCGGGTGAGGAGGGCTGAGAGATGAGCGATTTTTCCCATTCCCTTTCCGCCTCGGCCAGCGCCCTGCGCGCGCAGGCGGCCCGTTTGCGGCACGTCTCCGAAAACATCTCGAATGCGGATACGCCGGGATATCGGCGCAAAACCGTGCCGTTTGAAGCGGTCAGCAAAGACGGCGCGCAAATGGTCGAGACCGGGCGCGTTAAGCTTGATCGCCGCGACCTGGCCCGCATCTATGACCCGGGCCACGCTTTGGCCGATGAGACCGGCCATTATCGCGGGTCCAACGTTGATCTGATGATCGAAATCGCTGACGCGCGCGAAGCGCAGCGCAGCTACGAAGCCAATCTCAAGATGTTCGACCAGACACGACAAATGTCGTCGAGCCTTATGGAACTTCTCAGAAAATAAAGGACACCAGAATGGATATCCGATCCCTGACCGCCGCGCAGTGCTATGCCGTAGCGCGGCCCGCTACGCAGCCCGACCCCGACCTTGCCGGAATGGCACAGGGGTTGCGCTCAACCTTTCAGGACTTTGCCGCAACATTGAAACAGTCCGAGCAGATGTCCGGCGCGGCGATGACCGGCCAAGCCGATCCGCACGCGCTGGTTCAGGCGTTGGCGCAGACCGAACTGGCCGTCGAAACCGCCGTCATCGTGCGCAACAAAGTGGTCGAGGCCTATCAGGAAATCCTGCGGATGCCGGTCTGATCGATGCTCAGCGAAGGTCTCTATTATGACATCGTCCGCCAGGCATTGTGGGTTGCGGTGATCACATCCGTCCCGATCCTGGCGGTGGCACTGGTCTCGGGTCTGGTTGTGGGTCTGTTCCAGGCGCTGACCTCGGTGCAGGAAATGACGCTGACCTTCGTGCCAAAGCTGGTCGCCATCGTGATCGTTTTCTGGATTTCGATGGGGTTCATGACCCAGACGCTGGTGACGTTCTTCACCTCAACCCTCATCCCACTGATCGCCGGAGGCCGCTGATGGATACCTCATATACCACCTTGTCCCGCCAATCGGGGCTGATGAATGAAATGCGGTTGGTGGCGAATAATATCGCCAATGCCAATACCACGGGCTACCGCCAGCAGGGCTTGGTGTTTTCCGAGTTCGTGAAAGCCTCGCCGGGCAATCCGTCCTTGTCCATGGCGCGGGCAGAGGCACGCAATACCTCGTTGCAACAAGGCGTTCTGACCGAAACCGGCGGGCAATTTGATTTCGCCATCGAAGGCGACGGGTTTTTCATGATCGAAACCCCCAGCGGCAACCGGCTGACACGGGCGGGTGCGTTTTCACCCAGTGCCGAGGGTGATCTGGTTACCATGGATGGGTACCGGGTTCTGGACAGCAACGGCGCCCCTGTTTTCATTCCGCCGGATGCCGCGTCGATTGATGTCGGCAGCGACGGCACGCTCAGTATCGAAGGGCAGGTTCTGGGACAGATCGGCGTCTACCGCGTTGCTGATCCCACGAGCCTGGTGCGCGAGGGCAGCACGCAATTTCGGTCAGATGCAGCGATTGAACCCGTGGAGGAGCCGGTCATTGTGCACCGATTCCTCGAAGGATCGAACGTGAACGCGATCGAACAGGTCACCCGGATGATCGAAATCCAGCGCGCCTATGAGTTGGGGCAGAGTTTTCTTGAAACCGAAGACGAACGTGTGCGTGGGGCGCTTAAGGCGCTGATGCGCTGATTTGATAACGGAGGAATTGATATGCGGGCACTGAAAATCGCAGCGACAGGCATGACCGCGCAGCAGATGCGGGTCGAGACGATCTCGAACAACCTGGCGAATATGAATACCACAGGCTACAACGCGCGCCGCGCCGAGTTTGCAGACCTGCACTATCAACAAATGGCGCGCGCAGGGACGGTGAATGCCAATGACGGCACCGTCTTGCCCACAGGTATCCAACTGGGTCTGGGGGTGCGCCCGGCTGCGGTCACCGTGCAGCTGGCACAGGGTGCGTTGGCGGCCACTGGCAGCGATTTGGATGTCGCAATCGAAGGGCGCGGCTATCTTGAGGTGACGTTGCCCAGCGGTCAGTCCGGCTTTACCCGCGACGGCAGCCTGAAGCGCTCGGCAGAGGGGTTGATCGTTACCTCAGACGGTTTCGCCGTCGCGCCTGAGATCACGATTCCGGACGATGCAAGGTCGATTTCGATCAACGCATCGGGTGAGGTCTATGCCTATTTCGACGATGCCGCCGAGGGGCAGCTGCTGGGTGAATTTACCCTGGCCAGTTTCTCCAATGCGAAGGGGTTGGAGGCGATCGGCAGCAACCTGTTCAAAGAAACCGAAGCCTCGGGCGCGCCTGTCATCGGCACTCCGGGTGAGGGTGGGATGGGCACCCTGCGGCAGGGATATCTCGAGGACAGCTCGGTCGATGCGGTGCGCGAAGTCACTGAACTGATCGAGGCCCAGCGGGGGTATGAGATGAACGCCAAAGTCATCTCGGCCGTCGATCAGATGATGGGCGCTACAACGCAGGTACGGTGATGCGTGCCCTGTTCATAGCGCTGATGACGATCAGCCCGCTTTGCGCCCTGGCTGAAATTGTGGTGCCGATCCGGACCATCCGCGCCAAAGAGGTGATCTCGGCTGCCGATCTTGAGATCAAAGATCAGGTTGTCCCCGGAGCGGTTACAAACCCCGATGATCTGATCGGTCAGGAAACGCGCATCGCGCTCTACCCCGGACGTCCGGTGCGCGCTGCCGATGTTGGACCGCCCGCATTGGTGGACCGCAATGATCTGGTGGTTCTGGTCTTTGACCGCCAGCCCCTTTCGATCACAGCCGAGGGCCGTGCCCTTGGGCGTGGGGCTGTCGGTGATCGTATTCGCGTCATGAATCTGTCGTCCCGCACTACCGTCGTTGGCTTTATCCGACCAGACGGTCAAATCGAGGTAAAATGATGTCCGGAAAACTAAAATTGTTGATGATGGCAAGTCTGGCTCTGACCGCCTGCGGCCGCATAGATCATTTGGGAAAGCCACCAAGTTTCACACCCGCGGACGAATCTGCTGAACATGTCGCCATGCTGTGGCCGGGTTTACCGTTGCACACGCAGCCGCAACGCAATGTGGATCGGTCATCGCTGTGGAGCGGGGGGCAGCAATCGCTTCTGGGTGATCAGCGCGCGATCAAAAAGGGCGATATCCTGACAGTTGTGATCGAGCTGGACGAGAAAGCCGAGATTTCCAACGATACGAACCGCTCGCGCAGCGGGTCCGAAAGCCTTGAGGTTCCAGAGCTGTTCGGCCTGCCGCAGCGCGCATTGGAACGGCTGCCCGATGGGGCGACGCTGGACAAAGCTGTCGGGATCGACTCATCCTCGGTCAGTAAAGGCAAGGGCTCGGTCAAGCGTAAGGAAAAGCTGACCCTGCGGGTTGCGGCGACCGTCATCGACGCCTTACCGAATGGCGTGCTGGCCATATCCGGCTCGCAAGAGCTGCGCGTTAATTTCGAGCTGCGAGAGCTTTTGGTCACGGGATATGTGAGGCCACAGGACATCTCGCGGAAGAATGAAATCACCTATGACAAGATCGCCTCGGCGCGCGTGTCTTATGGTGGCCGAGGCCAGATCACGGATGTGCAGCAGCCTCGTTACGGCCAGCAGGTCCTCGATACACTTTTGCCGTTCTGAGGTCGTCCAACGATGAAAAAGCTACTTCCTATTTTGTTTCTGCTTGCTGGCCTGGGCGGCGGTATTGGTGCGGGAATTGCCATGTCTCCGTCCGGGAAAACCAAAGATGGTGAGATGGAAAAATCCGCCAAGGCCGAACCCAAGAAAGCCAAAGAGAAAGAGGCTAAGGCCAAGTCGGACAAAAAGGACAAAAAGGATGCGTCCAGCAAGTATGACTATCTGAAAATGTCGAAACAGTTTGTGATCCCGGTCGTGAAGTCCGACCGGATTGCGGCATTGGTCACAATGTCACTAAGCCTGGAAACAAAACCCGGCGTTGTGGAATCGGTTTATGAGTTTGAACCAAAGTTGAGGGATGGGTTCCTGCAGGTTCTGTTCGATCACGCGAATACCGGTGGTTTCAACGGCAATTTCACGGAATCTGACAATCTAGACGTGATCCGCAAGGCTTTGCTGCAGGTCGCCAAGAAGGATCTGGGTGATGACGTGCAGCAGGTTCTGATTATGAGCGTTAACCGCCAGGATATCTGACCCCTATTTCGGCTCGCCTATTGCTGTGACCGCTTTTTCACCAGCCTGTCGCGGCGGGCCTTTTGTTGTGTTTTGATCAACTGCCCTAGGGCCTGTTTGCGCCCGAATGCTTTCCGCAAGGCCTGCATCTTGGTTAGCTTTTGCGCCCGGACGCGCGCCAGCTCAGTATTGAGCTTTCGCCGGGTCGCTTCTTCCCATCCCCGCCACAGCACATCCGTGCCCGTGACCTGATATCCACCTGCCTCGCCGCTGCTTTGGCGGGCTAGCAAAAGCTGTGCGTCCAGCCGGTGCAGTTTCTGTAATATCTCGGCCTCGGCTTCGATATAGGGGCGCAGGGCCTGCTGCTCTTTTTGGAAGGCCGCGTCGGATAAACGCTTCAGATCGGCAAGTCCGGTAAACCGCATCAAATTCTGTCCTTCGCGCGCTTGCGCATGGCTTCGGCAAAGCGAATGGCCGCAGCGACAGGGCGATAGTGTTCGGGGGCGATCTCATTCCCGATTTCGACGGTCGCATGAAGGGCCCGCGCGGTGGGGGGATCCGAGTGGATCGGAACCCCGGCCTCGGCGGCCGAGGCGCGGATGGCGGCGGCAATCTGGTCGACACCTTTCGCCACGCAGATCGGTGCTGACCCGGCTGTCCGCTGCCATTTAAGAGCCACCGCATAATGGGTCGGGTTCACGATGACTACATCCGCAGTTGGGACATCCGCCATCATCTGATTTGCCGCAATTTCCTGCGCGCGCTGGCGGCGCTGTTGTTTGACATGCGGGTCGCCTTCGGCGTCTTTGGTCTCGTCCTGAATTTCTTTGCGGGACATCCGGTTTTTGCGCATGTGTTCGGAGTATTGCCACATATAGTCGACGACTCCGATGGCCAGTGCGATGGTGACGACGATGAAGAGGAACCGGAATAAAAGATTCATCATCAAGACGATCGACGATTGCGGCGGCGCAGCGCTGGCGGTCAGAATCTCGGGCAGGTTGGCGCGCAGAAACATGAACAGGCAGACGCAGTAAATCAGCAGCTTCGCAAAGCTTTTGGCAAATTCGAACAGACCGCCGCGCCCGAATTTGTTCTTGGCGTTGGAGAGAATCGAGATCCGCGACAATTTGGGCTGCAGCTTGCTCGGGGCAAAAACCAGGGCCTTTTGGGCGATCAGGCTCAGCAGAACCGCAGTGGCGGGAACAACAAATATGGTTGCCATCGAGATTGCGGCCTTGCCAAGCATCCCTCCCACCAGACCGTCAGCCGGGCCATCCGTCAACATGGTGCCGATCTTGTCGGATTGGTCGATCAGAACGACAAACAATGTTCCCAGATGCTGAACACCAATCTTGCCTGCCAAAAGCAAACCTATGAGCAGCCCGACATAAGCCGCGACAACAGACAGGTCGTTTGACTTGGCGACCTCACCCTTTTCCCGTGCTTTCAGAAGCTTTTGCGGCGTCGGGTCGTATGACTTGTCGCTGTCGTCGTCCTGTCCGCTCATCTCGGAACTTTCAGCGGGTTCTGCATGAAATCAAACAGGGCATCGGACCAGACCGACAGGATCAGAGGCGCACCGGCGAACAGCAGGAACAGCCCCGCAAATGTGATGGCCGGGGCGCCGACAAATGCCACCATCAGCTGTGGCATGGCGCGGTTGATGACACCAAGCGCAAGGTTGTAGATCAAAGAGGCAATCACAAAAGGCATCGCCAGGGCGAATGCCAGGCTGAAACTGTACGAGACCCGTTCCACGCCCCATTGGGACAAATCCGGAGCTGCGGGCATGGCGCCGGTGGGAAACAGATCGTAGCTGTGGATCAAGAACTCTGCCAAACGGATGTGCAAGCCAAGTAGTACAGCAAGGGCCAACCCGGCCAGCGTCAGCAGATAGCCCATGGCCGGAACCGGATCAGCCGCTGCCCCGCCCAGAATTTGCGAGAGTGACGTTGCCTGTGCGGCGATGGACCCTGCCGTCTGCAGGGTCAGAACAAAGATGCGCAGCGCCATCCCCAGCGCCATTCCGACAAGAATTTCGGTGGTGATCAGCTGGACCATGGACAGGAATTCGGGATCGAACTCTTTGGCTGGCACTGCCGATGCCACGATCATCGTAAAGGCAACGGCAATGCCAAGTTTGACCCGGGTGGGGATGCTGCGTTCCCCGAATGCGGGCATCAAGGACACCATTGCGGAAACGCGCAGGAAAACACCAAAGAAATGCCAGGCCCCAGAGCCCAGGTGCGGCAAGAGTTCGGGTGGGAGGGCGATCATGCGGGTACCGTGCCTACAAGTGCGGGCCGCGCCTCGAGCCCGATTTCCTCAAATGACAGGACCGGATTGGACACGCCGCGCGCACGCATGATCGTACGCAGCAGCCTGCGGCGCCGGGTCGAGGTTACGACGGCGGGAAAAATGCCATGGTCGGCGGAATGCGAGACACTGTCCACCACGCCGTCGGCAAGCTTGTTGAACAGGTTCGGGGGCAGGGCGACATCCAGCCCTGCATTGGGCGCATCGACCTGATAGGTGGCAAATGTGTCTTCCCATTCCGGTGCCAGCTGGATCAGCGGGATCGACCCGTCTTCGCGTTTCATGTCAGCCACAAGCTGGAACCCAAGTCGCTGACGCACCAGTTCGCAAATCCCCTCGGGTTGCGTGGTGGTCAGGCGCGCCTCGGCGATGCTTTCGAGGATAAGCGCCAGATTGCGGATCGAAACCCGTTCGTCCAGCAACAGGCGCAGGACGGCGTGAAGTGTGTCGATTGGAACCTTGTCGGGGATCAACTCGTCCAGCAGTTCCCTGTTTGCCTCGGCCCGGACCGGGTCGCTGAGCCGGGCCATTTCTGATAGCAGCCTGCGTAGCGCCTTCAGCGTCAACAGACGCGAGAAGTTCTGTTTGATGATTTCCAGCAGATGCGTGGCCAGTATTTCCGGGGGTGAGACAATCGTCGCGCCGCTCATAGCTGCGGCCTCTTGATCTTTGGGCAGGATCCAACGCGCAGGGGCACCATAGACGGGTTCGGTGACATCCCTGCCCTCGGGCAAAAGATCGTGCCCGTCCTGAACCAGCGCCAGAATCAGATCGGGGTTCAGGGCACCACGGGCCTGTTCCACCCCATGTACCTTGATGACATATGTCCCCATCGGTAGCTCGGCCCGATCGGTCAGACGGATATCGGGCAGGATCAATCCAAAGGTCGAGGCGACATAGGTCCGCATATTCGCAATGCGTGCATCCAGTCCGGTGCCCTGGTTCAGGACCATGCTGACCAGATCCGGTGCGAATTCCAGGTGAACATCATCGAGGTCGAGAATATCGCCAATCGCTTGTGATACCGGTTCGTCTGCCTCGGTCGACGCGGTTTGTGCCTGAGTTTCTCGCTGGTGCTGTTTTCGGTGCACCGCATAGGCGGCGTAGCCCAAAACGCAGGCCCCCAGAATAAAGGGCAGAAATGGCAGGCCGGGAACCAGCGCGAAAAGCACCATCAACCCGGCAACAGTGCCAAGGGCGGCCGGGTGGCGCCCCAGTTGCGATAAGATGGCGGTGTCAGTTGCGCCCTGTGTTCCACCACGCGCCAGAAGCAAAGCGGAGGCAATCGAGATGATCACAGCCGGTATCTGCGAGACCAAGCCATCGCCAACAGTCAGGATCGCGTAGGTTTCGAACGCCGATGACACCGGCATCCCATGCACGATCACGCCCATGACCAGACCCATGACCAGATTCAGCAGGGTGATCAAAAGCCCGGCAACCGCGTCTCCTTTGACGAATTTCGACGCCCCGTCGAGCGAGCCAAAAAAGGTGGTTTCCTGTTGTTCCCGTTCGCGCCGTTCCTTGGCCTCTTGATGATCGATGGCGCCCGCGGACATATCGCTGTCGATGGCCAGCTGTTTCCCCGGCATCCCATCCAGGGCAAATCGCGCACCAACTTCGGCCATGCGGGCCGCGCCTTTGTTGATGACCATAAAGTTCACGATCAACAGGACGCCGAACACGACAAGGCCCAGGAATATGCTGCCGCCCATGACGAAGCTTGCGAACCCCTCAATCACGTCACCAGCGGCATTGGGGCCGGTGTGCCCCTGACCGATAATCAGCTTGGTCGATGAGACGTTCAACGACAACCGGAGCATCAATGACCCCAGAAGGATGGTCGGGAAGGAAGAGAAATCCAGCGGCCGCTCGATAAACAGGGTCAGCGTGAAAATCAGGATCGCCAGGGCGAAGGACGTGGCCAGTCCGACATCCAGAACCCAGGACGGCATGGGCAGGATCATCATCACGATGACGGTCATCAACGCAAGCGCCAGCAAAACAGTCGGAGAAAACAGGGAGCGGACATCAAGTCTGGGCACGTATTTCTCCTAGTTGAAGGCGATGAAGGCTGTTTGGGTGTCCGCAGCTGGCATCAAAGAGCCCATCGCACCCGTCGGAAACTGGGTGATTTGCACCGGGAACAGCGGTGCGGCGGGTTGTGTGAAGGGATCACGCGACATGCGGGCAGTTTGCACTGCCGGGGCCGGGTCAAGCTGAGCATGAACAATCTGGTAGCGGCTGGAATAGGTCTTGGCCAAAGCCGGGGTTCGCGAGTGATAGGCCCCCGCCGCTGCCGACCATGACCCAAGTTCGGCGTAAAGCTGTTTCAGAAACTGCGCCGCGTAGCTGGCGTTAGTCTCGGGGTCGAACATGGCATCGATCGACTGAAAGGCCTGCCCGTGCCAGCGATAGTTGATTTGAAAGCACCCGATATCGAAGCTGCGCTTTCCGGCTTGGAAAATATCCGCGACATAGGCTTTAGCCTCCTGCTCAGATTGGAACCAATGGCCGCGCCCTTCGACATTGATTGCCCATGGCCAAGGCTCAAGTCGGCCTTTGATCGCGCGGCCAGTTTCAACCCGCGTTATGGCACGCAAAACATCAAGCGGTATGTCTTGGGCGAGGGCCGCGCGGCGGGCGGCCTGATCACATGTCTGAGACATCCGGGCCTCCGCGCCCGCAAAGCTCTGACGCGCTGCCAGAAGCAACGCAACACATGCTATGACAATGAATAGGCGATTTGGCATTCTGCCGGTCCGGGATTCTGATCAATCCGGGCCACGCTAGCCTTGCCTTGGTTTACAGAGGGTTATCAGTCAATCAGATTCGATCAATCCGCCGACCAAAAACAACGCTCGTATTGGTGCGCAGAACACCGGGGATTCGTGCCAGATCATCAACGAGAATATCCAGATCCTCGATCCTTGGCGCGTCAGCGGTCAACAGCAGGTCAAAGTCACCGTTGATCGAAAGACAGAGTTTAACCTCGGGATAGGCCTCGAGCCGCTTGATGATACGGGTGGTTTCCTTCTGTTGGACCTCGAGCAGAACGACAACCTGGACGCGGGGGGCATCTTCGGGGCTGTTCAGGATCACGGAATAGCCGGCAATGATGCCGCGTTCTTCCATCCGGCTGATGCGTTCATGCACGGTTGTCCGGGCAACGCCCAGTTTTGCCGCGATTTTTGTGGTCGACTCGCGGGCATTATGTTGCAGGACTGAGATGATGCGGCGGTCAAGCTGATCCATTGGCGCTCCGGTGCGGGTCTGGTTTTTCCGGTTTAGGGCAAAACGGCAGCAGGGCTCAAGGCTCACGCGGGATACGGGGGTGCAGGTCGTCTATTATGACGGGATGAGCATGCGGTGGCGGGCCGGCCACGTGCGGGTGGTCACGCGGCAGGTCAGGATGGTCGTGGATCACCGAATGCAGATCAGAACGCGGCCAAAGGGTGACCGCACCGATAATACCCAGAAAGGACATCGCCGCCATAAAGCTCAGGGCGGTTGTGGCCCCAAACAGGGTCATCAGCCCGCCTGCCAGAGGATACAGCACCAGCCAACAGCAATGAGACAGCGTGAATTGGGCCGCAAAGACGGCGGGGCGGTCTTCGGGATGGGCCGAGCGGGTCAGCAGGCGGCCAGACGGCGTCAGCGTGGTGGAATAGCCAAAGCCAGCTAGGGCCCACAAAACGATCAACAGACCCAAAGACAGCGGGGTTGTCGCAAATATCGCGGCGGCTCCGGCCATGGTGACGCAGCACAGAAGGGCGCCGGCCAACATGACCTTTCGATCCTCGATCCGGTCCAGCATCCGGGGCAGGATAAAAGCGGCAAGCATAGAGCCGCCACCAAAACCGGCCAGCGCAGCGGCAACGGCGCTTTCCGACAGCCCCAGATCTGATCGCACGATGACCACAGTGTTGACGATCACCATTGAGCTGAGTGCTGCCGCGCTCCAACTCAGGGCAAGAAGGCCCCGCAGCCGGGGTGTGTTCAAATAGATGCGTATGCCACGTGTTGTCCGTTCGTATATCCCGCGCGGCTTACTTGGTTTGGGTGATGGCAAAGCCACCGACACCACCAGCAGCGCCGAAGCGACAAATCCCAGGGCGGTGCCCCAGAACAGGCTGTTGAAGCTGACCAACAACAACAGGGCTGCGGCGAATACGGGGCTTAGCAGGCTCTCCAGATCATATGCCATCCGCGATAGGGACAGGGCGCGGGTGTATTCGCGCTCATCTGTCAGTACATCGGGGATTGTAGCCTGAAATGCAGGGGTAAATCCGGCCGAGGCAGATTGCAGCACGAAAATCAGGACATAAACCTGCCAGACCTCGGTCACAAAAGGCAGACACAGCGCGACAGCCGCACGGATCAGGTCAAGCACCACCAACATCTTGCGCCGGTCCAGCCGCTCGGCAAACGCGGCCGCCAATGGCGCGACCGTGACATAGGCCACCATTTTGATGGTCATCGCGGTGCCCAACACCAGCCCGGCCGCATCCCCTGCCAGTTCAAAGGCCAACAGACCCAGCGCGACCGTGGCCAGCCCAGTGCCCGTCAGGGCTACGATCTGCGCGGCTAACAGGTGGCGATAGGTCCGATTTCTAAGAACGCTCAACATTGATTGATATCTGCCGCAGTCTAAAGGCTCTGTCACCCCAAACCTTCATTTAGGTCTTGACCAACTGCGACAGCGGCAACCGGCTGGCGTACAGGGATGGCGTTGAGTTTAGGGAATAAAGCGCCTATCTCGGTGGCGATACCGCGCAAAGGAATACTCGGGTGGCTAACTATTTGTACAAAAACGACCTGCCGGACGGGTTGGATATGGGGCCGGTGGTGGCCATTGACTGTGAAACCATGGGTCTAAACCCGCATCGCGACCGCCTCTGCGTGATCCAGATGTCGGGCGGCGATGGCAATTCGCATATCGTTCAGGTCGAAAAGGGCCAGACCGAGGCACCGAACTTGTGTGCCATGCTGGAAAACCCGGATGTGCTGAAACTGTTCCATTTTGGCCGTTTCGACATTGCCGCGATGTATCACGCCTTTGGTGCGTTAGCCGCGCCAGTCTATTGCACCAAGATCGCCAGCCGTCTGGTGCGCACCTATACCGACCGGCACGGGCTGAAAAACCTGTGCAGTGAGCTGATCGGCGTCGATATCTCGAAACAGCAGCAGATGAGCGATTGGGGCGCCGAAACGTTGAGCGAGGCGCAGCTGGACTATGCCGCCTCGGATGTTCTGTATCTGCACCGCCTGCGGGAGGAGTTGAACAAGCGCCTGGCGCGAGAGGGCCGGACCGAGATGGCGCAGGCCTGTTTTGACTTCTTGCCGATGCGTGCGAAACTCGATCTAGCCGGATGGCCAGAAACGGATATTTTTGCGCACTCATGACTGATACCGAAGCATTTCTGAGAACCGCCCGTCAGGTGGTGACAGACGAGGCCCGCGCGCTGGAGGTACTGGCCGACGGTCTGGATGAACATTTTGCCCAAGCGGTTCAGCTGATTTTGCAGGCCTCGGGCCGCATCATCATCAGCGGCATCGGCAAGTCGGGTCATATCGGGCACAAGATCGCGGCCACGCTGGCCAGCACCGGTACACCGGCCTATTTCGTGCACCCGGCCGAGGCCAGCCATGGCGATCTGGGCATGGTTTCAAAAGGCGATGTGGTTCTGGCCATCTCGAATTCGGGCGAAGCGCCAGAGCTTGCCAACCTGCTGGCTTTTACCCGCCGCTTTGGCATTCCACTGATTGGCCTGTCCAGCAAGCCGGAAAGCACGCTGATGAAACAGGCAGACGTGCATCTATTGATCCCGTCATTGGGCGAGGCCTGCGGCTATGGCATGGTGCCTTCGATTTCCACGACGTTGACTTTGGCCATGGGCGACGCGCTGGCGATAGCGTTGATGAAGTATCGCAACTTCAAACCCGAAGATTTCCGCGCCTTTCATCCCGGTGGAAAACTAGGTGCACAGCTGAGCACGGTGCAGGATCTGATGCACAAGGGCGATGCGTTGCCGCTGGTTTCGGTCGGAACACCCATGAGCGATGCGCTGATCGAGATCAGCCGCAAGGGCTTTGGCGTTGCCGGGGTTGTCGATCCGCAAGGTCAGGTGGTGGGAATCATCACCGATGGCGATCTGCGGCGTCATATGGAGGGCTTGCTGGGCAAAACGGCCGAGCAGGTGATGACGCAGAACCCAACAACCATCCCGCCCGGCGCGTTGGCCGAAGAGGCGGTGGCCATCATGAATGACCGCAAGATCACCTCTTTGTTTGTGGTCGAGGAGGGCAGTGACCACCAGGCCTTGGGCGTGCTGCATATCCATGATTGCCTGCGCGTTGGTCTGGGGTAGAGGGGCGTTCGATGGACGGACATTCCCGGATGGTGCAATTTCTGAAGGTGTTGCTGCCTTTGGCAGCCATTGTTCTGCTGTCGACGGTTTTTCTGCTATCACGCAGCATCGAAACCAGCGTGTCCGTCCCGTTTACCCAAAAAGACATAGATGAACGTCTGGCCGACCAAGTGGTGACCCAACCCCATTATCTTGGAACAACCAGAAAAGGCGAGGAAGTTCAAATTCAGGCGGCCCAAGCGACCCAGGGGCGCGAAGGGTCATTGCCCACGACTGCCGAGTTTAGAGGGCGGTTGGGATTGTTGAATGGCGGCGTCATAACGATGGATTCAAATTCCGGTATGATCCGCCCGGACAAGAATTCCGCAACGTTTGTTGGGGACGTCCTGATAACGACGACAGACGGAATTCAGGTCAGAACTGATCTTCTAAATACCTCTCTGGATGAAATCCGCGGCGACACTCCGGGTCAGGTCGATGGCACCGGCATCATCGGAGATTTTTCCGCGGGACGGATGACATTTGGAACCGAAAAAAAGGATGGGCCGGTCCATATTCTTTTTACAGATGGTGTTAAGCTGGTATACGAGCCTGAAAAAACAGAAAGATAAGCCGTGATTGATTTGCGATTTGCTGTTGTTAGTTTTGCGCTGATGGTCGGTGCCTTTTCGGCGTCGGCACAGGAAACGCAGGTCGCCTTCGGGTCAGCCAAGGCGGATCCAAGCCAGCCGGTCGAGGTCACCTCGGAATCCCTAAACGTCAATCAAGAAGACGGCACGGCCGAGTTTATCGGTAACGTCCTGATCGTGCAGGGTGAGATGCGCCTGACCGCCGAGCGGGTCCTGGTCATCTACAATGCCGACAGGTCCGGAATCGAGCGGATGGAGGCGACAAATGATGTGGTTCTTGTCAGCCCGCCTGATGCAGCCGAAGGCGACTGGGCCGAATACACAATCGACTCGGGCGAAATCGTGATGCGCGGAAATGTGCTTTTGACGCAAGGCCCCAGCGTTATCAGCGGCGATCAGATGAATGCCAATCTGACGACCGGAACGGCAAAGATGACTGGCCGCGTCAAAACCATTCTGAATCCGGATAGCAACTGATGGAGCGTCCGAATTTGTCTGTGGCCGAAGGCGGTTCCGGCCTCAGGATCGAGAAACTGCGGAAATCATACCGTAAGAAGACCGTGATACGCGAAGTCTCGATGACGTTGGGCCGGTCCGAGGTGGTTGCCTTGTTGGGTCCGAACGGATCAGGCAAGACCACAACGTTCTATTCGGTCGCCGGGCTTGTCTTTCCCGAAGCTGGCACTGTGACCATTGACGGCCAAAACGTGACGACCCTGCCGATGTATAGGCGCGCGCGGCTTGGGATCGGATATCTGCCACAAGAGATGTCGATTTTCCGCGGGATGAGTGTCGAGGACAACATTGCCGCCGTTCTGGACATCACCGTGAAGCACAGCCATCGCAGGAAAGAGCGGCTGGAAGAGCTGTTGTCCGATTTTTCGATCGAACATCTGCGCCGCGCCCCGGCATTGGCATTGTCCGGTGGCGAGCGTCGCCGTGTCGAAATTGCCCGTTGTCTTGCGGCTGATCCGAAATATCTGTTGCTGGACGAGCCGTTTGCAGGCGTGGACCCGATCAGCGTCGGCGATATCCGCCATCTGGTAGCGGACCTGAAAAAGCGCGGCATCGGCGTGCTGATCACTGACCATAACGTGCGCGAAACACTGGAAATCGTGGACCGGGCCTATATCCTGCATGATGGTCAGGTGCTGATGTCGGGCACGCCGGATGAAGTCGTCGAGAACGAAAATGTCCGCCGGGTCTATTTGGGCGAAAACTTCCGTATTTCATAGGCTTGCGCGGAATTGCGCCCAGCGCATGGCTGAAATCACGTATATACACGCCTGTTTTGATTGACTCTGCCGCCGTCTCTTGCCTCAATTGGGTTATGGCATTTCTTCAGTTCCAGTCGGGATCGCGGTGCACCTTTGCTAAGGGGTACGTTTCTCAGCAACTGCGGAATATGCCGATATCCCCCACCCGATAAAAACACGTGCGCTGCGTAACGCAGCGTCAAAATGGGTGTGAATTGTGAAGGAGATCACATGCGTTACCAAATTAGCGGAAAACAGATCGACATCGGCGAGGCGCTGCAGACCCATGTGCAGACCGAGCTAGGGGAGGTTGTTGGAAAATATGCCCAGCGCCCGACCGACGCCAATGTCGTCTTTTCCCGTTCTGCGCATGAGTATGTTTGCGAAGCCACCGTGCATCTTTCGACCGGCCTGACTGCGCAGGCCAAGGCCCACGCTATCGAAATCTACGCAGCATTCGAGGCCTGCTGTGACAAGATGGAAACGCAGTTGCGCCGGTATAAGCGCCGCCTCAAGGACCATCACAAGGACCGATCCGAGCCGGTTGAACTCTTTGGTGCTTCCTCTTATATCCTCGCCTCTGACGAATCAGAGTCGGCTGATGAACCTGAAACGCTGCAGCCGATGATCGTGGCTGAGATGGAAACCAAGATCCCATCGTTGAGTGTTGGTGAAGCCGTAATGCAGATGGAACTAGCCGGCGCCCCGGTGCTGGTGTTCCGGAATGAAAACAAGGACGGATTGAATGTCGTGTATCGCCGTGAGGACGGCAACATTGGCTGGATTGATCCGTAACAGGCAAGAATAGCAAGGCAAGCCCCTGCGCAAGCGGGGGCAAGGCCATGGAGCGTGATCATGGAGCTTTCGAGCATACTGAAGCCCGAGGCGGTACGTGTATTGTCCGCCGCTTCCAGCAAGAAGCGGTTGTTTCAGGAAATCGGCGATGTTGCCGAGGGGGCCCTTGGTCTTGACGCGCAGGTTGTTGTGGATGGCCTGCTCGAGCGGGAGAGCCTTGGCCCAACAGGCGTTGGTCATGGAGTTGCCCTGCCACATGCGCGGCTGGGTGATCTGGCCGAAGTGGCTGGCGTTTTCGTAATGCTGGAAAAGCCGATTGATTTCGGTGCGGTAGACCGCCAGCCGGTTGATGTCGCTTTTGCGTTGTTTGCCCCGGAAGAGGCAGGTGTGGACCACCTAAAGGCGCTTGCACTGGTGTCCAGAACGCTGCGCAATACGTCGGTTTGCGCAAAGCTGCGCGCCAATCCTGATCCGGTCAAGCTCTATGCAATTTTGACCGAGGCGCAGTCGGTCCAGGCGGCTTAACTGCCCCAAAGGCAATAAAAAAGCCCCCGGTTTTCGGGGGCTTTTGCGTTTTAACCGCCGGTTCCCATTTCCAGGGTCCACCAGATTTTCCCGCCGTTCTCCTGGTGCCAGGCAAAGCCCATCTGAGTGGCTTTGGCATCCATGATGACATTTCGCGGTCCGGGTTCCTGCATCCAGGCGGCCAGCGTTTCGGTCTCGGTCTCATAGGTTTCCGAGATCGCCTCGCCGAGGAAGGTGCCGTAATAGCCGACGCGCGTCGCCCGATCCAACGGCGAAGATCCGTCCGAGCCAAAGTGCCAGGGCCGATTCTGTCGCGCCATATCCTTGGAATGGGTGGCGGCCGCGGCATTGAGCTGAGCATTCAGTTGTACCGGCTGAAGGCCCGATGCCTGGCGGAGGGCGTTAACCGAATCCAACATCCGGAATTGCAGCTTTTCTGGATTGCCACGGATCTTGTACACCGTTGGTAGTGGGCGCCCATCTGCCCCATAGGTTGGGGATCCACCCGGCGTACAGGCGGCCAGTGCAATAAAGCTAGCAAACAGTAATGAAATGATGCGCGTCATGATCGACCTGATTATTGTGTTGCCATACGGCATAGCGTGACAGAAGGCTGTGGGCAAACGCACAATGGCTTTGTTCTGCGTGATTCTGCCGGTTTCAATTGCGACTGAAGCATTCTGGCAATAAAATGCACAGGATTTTTAGATTTTCTGTGAAAAGGACCTGCGATCATGGTCAAGAAAAGCATTACTCATACAACCCGACGCGGATTCGTCGCGGGTGTCTCGGCTCTGGTCGCCTCGCCTGCGATTGCCCAATACACCCCCGGAGACCCGCTGCGCCCCGCACCCGAGGACGAACCCGCGGTGCGCCGTAACATCTCTGGCTTCAGAGCTCTGGACTGGCAGCCCTATTTTTCGAATACGAAAAACGGAGCTATCCTTGTCGATACTGTGTCGCGCGCGCTGCACTACTGGTCGGACGATCAATCAGTGTACAAACTATACCCGTCGTCGGTTCCCCTGACCGAAGAGCTGACGCGCCGCGGCCGGACCAGTGTGATCCGCAAGGTCGAGGGCCCAAGCTGGTCTCCAACACCTTCGATGAAGAAAAGAAATCCGGAATGGCCAGACTATATCCCGCCGGGTCCGGATAACCCTCTGGGAACACATGCTTTATATCTAAGCTGGAAATATTACCGAATTCACGGAACCCATGATACGCGCAAAATTGGGCGCCGATCTTCGAATGGGTGCATCGGTCTTTTCAACAACGATATTGCCGAACTGTTCTCAATGGCCAAGGTTGGCACGCAAGTGTTGCTAATTTGACGACATTTCCGCGCAGGTACCCGCTTGTGACGCAACTTCCATTTGCATTCCAGTTGGATAGCTGATTAGAAAAAAACACGAGGTAAGTCTTGAGTGCATGGTTTCACTATACGGAACCGTGCGTATCCTGGAGGTTAATATGAAGAAACTCGTTCTCGCCGCTGCACTGACTGCTGCTGCTTCGACCGCTTATGCAGGCAACCTGGAAGAGCCGGTTGTTGAAGCACCTGTTGTTGTTGAAGAAACTCAGGGTTCGTCAAACGGCATCATCCTGCCGCTGATCCTGTTGGTTGTTGTTGCCGCAGCTGTTGCAGCAAGCTAATTCGACAAGCGATATCTAAAGAAAAGGCGGTGGAGCTTTCCACCGCCTTTTTTTGTGCCTAGTGGACTGGGTGGCTTAGTCCAGCCAACCCTTCAAATTATCCTCGATCACCTTGCCCAGGGCCGCTATGTGCGATTCGTCATCGTTCAGGCATGGGATATAGGTAAAGCTTTCGCCGCCCGCGTCCTCAAAACTCTCTTTGATCTCTTCGTTGATCTCTTCCAGCGTTTCGATGCAATCGGCGGAAAACGCTGGTGCGATAACGGCGATCTTCTTCTTACCCTGTTTTGCCAGCTCGGCCACGTGGTCGACCGTATATGGCTTGAGCCATTCTTCCGGGCCGAATCGTGACTGGAAGGTCGATACAAGCTGGTCGTCCGACCAGCCCAACCTTTCTTTCAGCAACCGAGTCGTTTTTGCGCATTGGCAGTGATAAGGGTCGCCCTGTAGCAGGTAGCGTTCCGGCATGCCGTGGTAGGAACAGACCAGTATGTCCGGCTTATCTTCCATCGCGGCATAGGCTTTTTCCACAGACCCGGCCAAAGCATCGATATAGGCGGGTTCGTCAAAATAGGCGGGCACGGTGCGGCTGGCGGGTTGCCACGTTTCATCCATCAGGGCGCGGAAAAACTGATCATTGGCCGTGGCCGTCGTGGCGCCTGCGTATTGCGGGTAAAGCGGAAAGAACAGAATCCGGTCGCAGCCCGCTGCGACCATTTCCCGGACCTTTGATTTGGTCGATGGGTTGCCATAGCGCATGCAGAACTCGACCATGACCCTGTCGCCATAGCGTTCCGTCATCGCGTCCCGCATCTTGGCGGTCTGCTCTTTGGTGATCGTCATCAGCGGGCTTTCGCCCTTGTCGTGGTTCCAGATCGACTTGTACGCCTCACCCGAGCTGAAGGGCCGTTTGGTCAGGATGATCCCCTGCAGGATTGGTTGCCATTTCCACTTGGGATAGTCGATCACGCGCTGGTCCGACAGAAACTCGTTCAAATAACGGCGCATGGGCCAATAGCTGTAATCGTCGGGGGTGCCGAGATTGGCCAGCAGGATGCCGACGCGGCCCGTTTTGACTTTGGGGTGATCCGCCGGGGCATGATCGGGGCGTGTGGCGTCAAACATGTTTCACTTCCTGAGATGTCTTTGCTTCGGGCTGAGATAACCGGAATTCCGCATTCGTCAATCGGACAGTTTGCCTTCGCTTGCGCCCAGAGCATCCGCAAGCCGCATCTGGGCCGAGCCCGGACGCAGCGGTTTTGGCTGGCTTTCATCGGGCGACCAGCCAGTTAGGCAGACCAGCTCGAATGTTGCCTTGAGGCGTTTCTGATCAGTGCTAAAATGATTGGCATAGATGTCTTGCGCCCGGGCAAAGACCTGCCGGTTTGTGGGGTGTTTCATGCGGTTTTGCAGGCTGTTGGTTTCACCCATTGCCCGCAGGTCATGCATCAGGTGGGTCAGATCGCGATATTCCGCCGTCAGCCGCGCGGTATCAGCAACCGGCAGGGCCAGTCCGGCGCGTTGCAGCAACCCGCCCAGATCGCGCAGCTCGGCCATAGGCGCGATGCGGGGGCTGAGGCCGCCCGTGACCTCAACCTCGGCCTGCCCAAGCGCGGCGCGTAGTTCATGCAGGGTTTCACCGCCCAGACAGATCACCAGCAACAGCCCATCAGGTTGCAGCGCGCGGTGACACTGGATCAACTGCCCAACCGGATCATTGGCCCAGTGCAGAGCCATAGCATGGATCACCAGATCATGGGCACCGGGGGTCAGGTCCAGCACCTCGTTATCCGGGATGATCCGCGCCATTGGCAACACATCCTGCCAGACTTGCGCAAAAGGGGTCACGATCGCCGGGGCCGTAAAGCTTTTATTAACCAAGGCGAGCCGATCCTGAACCTCGTCAACTGCGGCGCGGTGCAAGAACAAGGCATCTTCCCGTGCGCGGGACCGACGCCGTGCAAGGATTGCGCGGTCGAACAGTGAGGGTGCGTTGGAATCAGGCAGTTTCATAGGGCGCAACTATCGCATGTGGCAGCGGATTCAAACCGCTGTCCAGATGATCTATCCCCCGCGCTGTCTGGGATGCGGTGATTTGACCGAGGCGGATTTCGGCCTCTGTGGCTCCTGTTGGCGTGAAACGCCCTTTATCGGTGGCGCTGTATGTGAAAGCTGCGGCGTGCCCTTGCCGGGTGAGGCCGATGGCCACCGAATCGAATGTGATGACTGTATGAAAACGCCGCGCCCCTGGCGCGATGGGCGGTCTGCGCTTTTGTATGATGGCAAGGCGCGATCCCTGATTCTGGCTCTGAAACATGGGGACCGGCCCGAGCTTGCACGCCCTGCGGCGCGCTGGATGGCCCTGGCGGGTCGGGATTTGTTTCGCGAGGACATGCTGATCGTGCCGGTACCGCTGCATTGGTCCCGGTTGCTGAAACGCAGGTACAACCAATCCGCCCTGTTAGCACAGCATCTGGGGCGGCAAACCGGGTTGGAGGCCTGTCCGGACCTTCTGGTCCGACGGACAAGAACGCCGGTTTTGGATGGAAAAACAGCCGCACAGCGCATGGAAACGCTGGAGAATGCGATTGCAGCGCATCCCAGGCGGCTTCGGCAGATGCAGGGGCGCGATATTCTGCTGGTCGATGATGTCATGACATCAGGCGCAACATTGACCTCATGTGCACGTGTCTGTCGTGCATCCGGGGCAAATCATATTTTTGTGTTGACCCTAGCGCGCGTTGCCAAGGATACCTAACTCGCCCAGGATTGTGCGAAACCCAAAGGTACGGAATATGAAATCGGTAGAAATATATACCTCGCCGCTCTGTGGCTTCTGTCACGCTGCAAAACGGCTGCTGAATCAGAAGGGCGTCGAGTTTCAGGAAGTCGATGTGCTGAGGAACCCAAAACGCAAACCTGAAATGATCCAGCGCGCCGGTGGCAAGCGGACCGTACCCCAGATCTTTATCGGATCGCAGCATGTGGGCGGATGCGACGACCTGTATGAGCTGGAACGTCAGGGCAAGCTGGACGGTTTGCTGGCGGCCTGATGAAGAGCGCCCTGCTTCAGATCACCTCGTCGGATGATCCGGCTGAAAACCTGAAAATGGTGCGCGCCCTGATGTCCGAAGCGGCAGGGCAGGGTGCGCGGTTCGTTCTGACGCCCGAGGTGACGAATTGCGTGTCCACCTCGTCCACACGGCAGCGGGAAATCCTGCAATACGAAGAAGACGACCTGACACTTGCGGGGCTGCGCGAGCAGGCCGCGAGCCTGGGGATCTGGTTTTTGATCGGCTCGTTGGCGATCAAAACACATGATGCGGATGGTCGGTTTGCCAATCGGTCTTTCATGATTGACCCTCAGGGGCAGATCGTGGCGCGGTATGACAAGATTCATATGTTCGACGTGCAGGTGTCCGAGGCCGAGACGTTTCGCGAGTCCAAAAACTACCGTCCCGGCACACGGGCGGTCATAGCCGAGACAGATTTCGGCAAGGTGGGTCTGAGTATATGTTATGATATCCGCTTCCCCCAACTGTACGCATCTCTGGCGCAGGCTGGAGCGCGCATTCTGACGGTTCCAGCCGCTTTTTCACCTGTCACGGGTGAGGCCCATTGGAAATCGCTATTGCGGGCGCGGGCGATTGAAAACGGATGCTGGGTGTTGGCCCCGGCGCAGACCGGTGAACACCCTAAAACAAGGGGAAAGACCCGCAAAACCTACGGTCACAGCATGGTCGTCGCCCCATGGGGAGAGGTCGTCATCGACGCAGGGACCGATCAGGGCATTCACTTTTTCAATTTGGATGATAGTTCTGTTACAGAAGCACGACGCCGCGTGCCTTCGCTGACACATGTCCGTCCCTTTGACGGCCCTTGATCCAGAATCTGGACTATGACAAACGATACCAATGCCCTCGCGGTCACGCTGTTCAGCGAGATCCTGACCGCAGACCAGTTATTGCGGAACCGGCTCAGCCGGGTGCTGCCCAGGGGCATGGAAATTTCGCATTTCTCGGTTTTGAACCATCTTGTCTTTGTCGGCAACGAACGCAGCCCGGCACAGCTAGCCGATACGTTTCACGTGACCCGAGGTGCCATGACCAATACCTTGGCCAAGCTGGAATGGGCCGGATATATCCACATCCGCCCCGACTGGGACGACGCCCGCCGCAAGATGGTCGCCATCAGCCCCGCTGGGCGGAGTGCTCGGGATCAGGCGATCTCCTCCATTGCGCCGCTGATCAACCGCGTGGTCGGAGAGCTGGGGCTGGAGCGGGTGCGCAGCACCCTGCCCGTACTGCGGGATTTGCGGTTGCAGTTGGAAGGGGAGTAGGTTCACCCCGGCTTCACGCTCGCCGTCACATAATTCACGCTCAAATCCCGGGCCGAGATCGACCAGCTCCACAGGATCGGGTTGAATACGAAACCCTTGCGGTCCACCGGGTCCAACCCGGCTTGACGCAACAGGTCGAACAACTCGTCAGGGGTGATGAACTTGTTCCACTCATGCGTGCCGCGCGGCAGCCAGCGCATGATCACCTCGGCACCAAAGATGGCCATCGCATAGGATTTCGGGTTGCGGTTGATGGTCGAACAAATCTCAAGTCCGCCGGGTTTCAGCAAATCCCGCGTGGCAGTCATAAAGCTGAGCGGGTCGGCCACATGTTCGACCACCTCCATGTTCAGAATCACATCAAACTGCTCACCTGCGGCGGCCATATCCTCGGCAGTGGTGTGGCGATAGTCGATCCCAAGCCCCGATTGCTCGGCATGGATGCGGGCGACGGGCAGGTTGCCCTCGGCGGCATCGGCGCCCACGACCTCGGCGCCAAGGCGAGCCATGGGTTCGCTCAGCAAGCCTCCTCCACATCCGATATCCAGCAGGCGCAGGCCCTCGAACGGGCGCGGGGCCTTCAGATCACGGTCAAATTCGCCTGCGATTTGCTGTGTGATATAATCCAGACGACAGGGGTTCAGCATATGCAGGGGCTTGAATTTCCCATGCGGGTCCCACCATTCGGCGGCCATCGCCTCGAATTTTGCGATCTCGGACGGGTCTACCGTGTTCGGATGCGCTTGCATTCCTGTCTCCGTATGCTCTTTTACGTTTAAGGACTATATAGGGCCATAATGGACAAGTACCCGGACCAAAAGCGCGCAGTGCAATATCTTTACCCGCCGATCGACCCGTTCGATCAGCGCATGGTTGATGTGGGCGATGGTCACCTTATCTATATGGAACAATGCGGCAATCCGGATGGCCTGCCGGTAGTCGTGTTGCACGGAGGTCCGGGTGGCGGATGCAGCCCCGCAATGCGGCGCTATTTCGATCCGGACGTCTTTCGGGTGATTCTGTTTGATCAGAGAGGCTGTGGACGCTCGCGCCCGCACGCATCGGTCACAGACAACACAACCTGGCATCTGGTGGCCGATATCGAACGGCTGCGCACCCTGTTGAACATCAGTGATTGGGCCGTTTTCGGTGGAAGCTGGGGCGCAACCCTGGCGTTGATCTATGCGCAGGCGCATCCTGACCGGGTGAATAGGCTGATATTGCGCGGCGTGTTTCTGGCAACGCAGGCCGAGCTGGACTGGTTCTATGGTGGTGGCGCGGGCAAGTTCTGGCCCGAGCAATGGTCCAAGTTCACCGCTCTGCTCTCCGAGACAGAGCTTTCCGATGCGATTGGGGCCTATAACAAACGCCTGTTCTCAGGGGATCGGGCGACTGAGGTTCTGTACGGACGGGCCTGGTCCGCCTGGGAAAATGCGCTGGCGTCAATCCATTCGAACGGATCCACCGGAGAAAGCCCGGGTGAGTATGCGCGCGCCTTTGCCCGGCTTGAGAATCACTATTTTATCAATCGGGCTTTCCTTGATCAGGACGGGCAGATTCTGGAGCAGATGGATCGGATCGCTCATATTCCCGGCCATATCGTTCAGGGCCGCTATGACATGATCTGCCCACCGCATTCTGCCTGGAACCTGGCCGAGCGCTGGCCGAATGTCGAATTGAAGATGGTCCGTCAGGCGGGCCATGCCCTGTCTGAACCCGGCATCAGTGCCGAATTGGTCCGCATTATGAACCGCGTGGCCGAGGGGGTAGCATGACCCGCATTGACCGCCGCGCGTTGTTTGCATCAGGTGCCGCTGCGGCGCTGTTGGCCGCAACAGGTGCGTCACTGGCGAATACGCCCAAGCCGGGTGGAACCCTGCGGCTTGCGGTGCCGCGTGACGACAGTCTTGAACAGGTTGCACGGGGGGCGGTGTTTGACACGCTGACCGAAATCGCACCGGACGGTACCTTGCGAGGTGAGCTGGCAACAGGATGGCAGACCGATACGGATGCCCGGATCTGGACGTTTGATCTGCGCGATGATGCGGTGTTCCACGACGGCGTAGCATTGGATATCGCTGATGTGATGGCGGTTTTGGCCGAAGTCGGGCGCGCCGAAGCGCTGGCCCCTAACCGGCTGCACCTTGAACTGGCCAAACCTAATCCCGGCCTGCCTTTCCTGCTGGCCGAAAGTCAATTTGTCATCCCGCGGGCTGGTCAGAGCGTCAAACCGCTGCAGATCGCCAATGGCACCGGATGCTACCGTGTCGAACGGGCTGAGGATGATCGCCACTTTCTGGGCCGCAAAGTCGTTGACCATTATAAGAGCACTCAGGCCGGTTGGGCGGATGCTTTTGAGATTATCGTCATTCCTGATGCCCGCGTCCGGGCCGAAGCATTGCGGGATGGCTATGTGGATATTGCTGCCCTGCCATCATCCGAAGGCTTGAATGGACTGCGCGGTCTGCGCCTTCACCCCAGCGAATCGGATATTGCGCTGGCTGCTGCTGCTCATGTTGGTATGCCCCAGCAGATCGGCGGCGCGCGCGCGCTGGACGACGGACGCATCGCTGAACGGTGGTGGTTGGCGTAAATTCCGGTCATGGTTCCTGCCGGGGGTTGCAGACTCGGGAAACCCTGCGTATATGCAGTTGCAACAGCGGCGTGTCAGACTTCTGGTCTGGGGCTCCACCGAGAATTTCGACGGGCCGCGCGCCCGTTTTTTTGTGCCCGACTGACAGGGTAGAGTAGCTGATGACAAACGAACTGATAGCCAAAGCTGCCATCGATCGGAGACTGGCCGAGATCATCACCCCAGTGATCGAAGATCTGGGGTATGAGCTGGTCCGTATCCGCCTGATGAGCGGCAAGCAGACCACCTTGCAGATCATGGCCGACAAGCCCGATGGTGGCATCGAAGTGGATGATTGCGCCGAGATATCGAACGCAGTCAGTGCCACGTTGGATGTCGAAGATCCGATCCTTGACGCCTATGCGCTGGAAGTGTCCAGCCCCGGCATCGACCGGCCTCTGACACGTCTCAAGGATTTTGAGATGTTCGAGGGCTATGAGGCAAAGATTGAAACCGCCGAACTGATCGACGGCCGTCGCCGCTTCAAAGGTGAGCTGGCCGGGACCGAAGGTGATGAGGTTTTGATCAATATCTCCGAGGGAGATGAGACGATCACCATCGGCTTGCAGTTTGACTGGCTAAGCGATGCCAAGCTGGTCCTGACCGATGATCTGATCAAAGAGATGCTGCGCCAGCGCAAGGACGCCGGTGCCCTGAACGAAAACGCTTTCGACGAGATTGAGACCGAAGGGTCCGAAGAGGAGACGAACTGATGGCAATCACCTCAGCCAACCAGCTGGAGCTGCTGCAGACCGCCGAGGCCGTGGCCCGCGAAAAGATGATCGACCCCGGTCTGGTTGTCGAAGCGATGGAAGAATCGCTCGCCCGTGCCGCCAAAAGCCGCTACGGCGCCGAGATGGATATCCGCGTCAGCATCGACCGCAAGACCGGCAAGGCGACGTTTACCCGTGTCCGCACCGTGGTTGAAGATGAGGAGCTTGAGAACTATCAGGCAGAGATGACCGTCGAGCAGGCCAAGCAATACATGGAAGCGCCGGAAGTCGGTAGCGTCTATGTCGAAGAAGTGCCTCCGGTCGAAATGGGCCGGATCGCGGCGCAATCCGCTAAGCAGGTGATTCTGCAGAAGGTCCGCGAAGCCGAGCGCGATCGCCAGTACGAAGACTTCAAGGATCGCGCAGGTACCATCATCAACGGAGCGGTCAAGCGCGAAGAGTTTGGCAATGTCATCGTCGATCTGGGCGGTGCCGAGGCTGTTCTGCGCCGCAACGACAAGATTGGCCGCGAAAGCTATCGCCCCAATGACCGTGTGCGCGCCTATATCAAGGAAGTTCGCCGCGAGGTTCGTGGCCACCAGATCTTCCTGTCGCGCACCGCGCCTGAATTCATGGCTGAACTGTTCAAGATGGAAGTGCCGGAAATCTATGACGGCATAATCGAGGTCAAAGCTGTTGCGCGTGATCCCGGATCGCGCGCCAAGATCGCTGTCATTTCCTATGACGGCTCGATCGACCCTGTCGGTGCCTGCGTTGGTATGCGCGGCAGCCGTGTGCAGGCCGTCGTGAATGAGCTGCAGGGCGAAAAGATCGACATCATTCCATGGAACGAAGATCAGCCCACCTTCCTGGTGAACGCGCTGCAGCCTGCCGAGGTGTCCAAGGTTGTTCTGGATGAAGAAGCGGGCAAGATCGAAGTTGTGGTTCCTGAAGAACAGCTGAGCCTTGCCATTGGCCGTCGCGGTCAGAATGTGCGTTTGGCCAGCCAGCTGACCAATCTGGACATTGATATCATGACCGAGGCCGAAGAATCGGCGCGCCGTCAGAAAGAATTCGAAGCCCGCACCAGCCTGTTCATGGAAAGCCTGGATCTGGACGAGTTCTTTGCGCAACTACTGGTCTCGGAAGGGTTTACCAACCTGGAAGAAGTCGCTTATGTCGAGCTTGACGAGCTGTTGGTCATTGACGGCGTCGACGATGGCACCGCGCAGGAACTGCAGACCCGTGCGCGTGAACACCTGGAAGCACAGGCCAAAGCGGCGCTGGATGCAGCGCGTGAGCTGGGTGTCGAGGACAGCCTTATTGAATTCGAAGGTCTGACACCCCAGATGGTAGAGGCGCTGGCCAAGGACGACGTGAAAACGTTGGAAGATTTTGCCACCTGCGCTGACTGGGAACTGGCTGGTGGTTGGACCACAGTTGATGGTGAGCGTATCAAGGATGACGGCGTTCTGGAGCCTTTTGGCATAACGCTGGAAGAGGCGCAGGATCTGGTCATGACCGCACGCATCATGCTGGGCTGGGTTGATCCTGCCGAACTGGAGCAGGCTGAAGAAGACGGCGTAGCGGCCGACGAGGAAGCCGAGGCCTGATCGCAGGCTTCGGGTGGCGCACATGGGTCGCGGTGGCGTCCATAAGGATCGGTCTGACGGACCCGAACGCAAGTGCATTGCCACTGGCGAGGTTCAGCCTAGATATGGGCTGATCCGCTTTGTGGTCGGGCCAGACGGTCAGGTCTTTCCTGATGTCGCGGCAAAACTGCCGGGGCGCGGTGTTTATGTCTCGGCCGACCGCAGCGCGTTGGACAAAGCCATCGGCAAGAAATTGTTCGCGCGGGGGTTCAAGGCGCAGGTCACTGTGTCAAAGGATCTGGCCGATGAGGTTGAAAAGCAGATTGCGCGGCGCGTGATCGAGCTTTTGAGCCTTGCACGCAAGTCCGGTGATGCGGTTGCTGGCTATGAAAAGGTCAAGGCAATGCTGGACCGGGAAGAGGCCCAGATATTGCTTCAGGCTTCTGATGGATCGGGGCGCGGCAAGTCGAAACTCAGCACGCCGCACTTTGGGAAATACATCGGCTGGTTGACCGCAGACGAACTTGGGGCGGCATTTGGGCGCCAAACCGTGATTCATGCGGCCTTGGCCTCTGGCGGACTCGCCAAACGTGTTGTAGAGGAAGCGCAGCGCCTGCATGGCTTGCGCGAAACGGATGACGGCGGCAAGGGCCGCGCGGAAGGGTAAGAAGCTTTATGAGCGATAGTGACGGCAAAAAGACATTGGGTCTTCGTGGCGGGGCGCGCCCCGGAAATGTGAAACAAAGTTTCAGCCACGGACGTACCAAGAATGTCGTGGTGGAAACCAAACGCAAACGCGTGGTGGTCCCCAAGCCGGGTGCGGCCAAAACCGGTGGTGGAGCTACGCCATCAGGTGATCCGTCGCGTCGTCCAGCCGGGATTTCCGACGTGGAAATGGCGCGCCGGATGAAGGCGCTGCAGGCTGCCAAGGCGCGTGAGGTCGAAGAGGCCGCCGAGCGTCAGGCCGCTGAAAAAGCGCGCGAGGAAGAGCGTGCCCGTCGCCGTGCGGAACTAGAGGCCAAAGAGCGCGAACAGCGCGAGGCCGAAGAACGCGCGCGCGCCAAGGCCGAAGAGGAAGAACGCAAGCGCAAAGAGGCTGAAGATGCCGCTAAGCGTGTCGCGGCGACCCCGACTCCTGAAGAGCCAAAAGCCGCCCGCAGCCCGGCCAGCAAGCCTGCGCCCGCAGCAACGCCACGCAAGCAGGATCGCGAGCGTGAACAGCGCGGCACGCGCACCAAGGGCCGTGACGATAACCGCCGTTCAGGCAAGCTGACTCTGGGTCAGGCGACCGGTGGTGAAGGCAACCGCCAGCGTTCGATGGCAGCCATGAAGCGTAAGCAAGAGCGCGCGCGTCAGAAAGCCATGGGCGGCGCTGTCGAGCGGGAAAAGGTTATCCGTGACGTACAGCTGCCCGAGGCGATTGTCGTGTCCGAGCTGGCCAACCGTATGGCCGAGCGTGTCGCGGACGTTGTCAAATCGCTGATGAACATGGGCATGATGGTCACGCAGAACCAGACCATTGACGCTGATACTGCGGAACTGATCATCGAAGAATTTGGCCACAAGGTCACGCGCGTCTCGGCCTCTGACGTCGAGGACGTCATCAAAGAGATCGAAGACAGCGAAGGCGATCTGCAGTCGCGTCCGCCGGTCATTACCATCATGGGTCACGTTGACCACGGTAAGACCTCGTTGCTGGACGCGATCCGCGACGCTCGCGTTGTGGCGGGTGAGGCCGGGGGTATTACCCAGCATATTGGCGCTTATCAGGTGAAAACCGATGGCGGCACAACGCTGTCTTTCCTGGATACACCGGGTCACGCGGCCTTTACCTCGATGCGTTCGCGCGGGGCACAGGTCACGGATATCGTGGTTCTGGTTGTTGCTGCGGATGACGCGGTGATGCCGCAGACGATCGAGGCGATCAACCACGCCAAAGCGGCGGGTGTCCCGATGATCGTTGCGATCAACAAGGTCGACAAGCCGGATGCGAACCCGGACAAGGTGCGCACCGATCTGCTGCAGCACGAAGTCATCGTTGAGAAAATGTCGGGTGAGGTTCAGGACGTCGAAGTGTCCGCCATTACCGGTCAGGGTCTGGATGAGCTGTTGGAAGCCATCGCGTTGCAATCCGAAATTCTTGAGCTGAAAGCCAACCCGAATCGCGCCGCCCAGGGTGCCGTGATCGAGGCGCAGTTGGATGTGGGCCGTGGACCTGTTGCTACCGTTCTGGTTCAAACCGGTACATTGCGTCAGGGCGATATCTTTGTTGTGGGTGAGCAATACGGTAAAGTCCGTGCACTGATCAACGACAAGGGCGAACGCGTCAAAGAGGCAGGCCCCTCGGTTCCGGTTGAGGTTCTGGGTCTGAATGGCACGCCCGAGGCCGGGGACGTTCTGAACGTGACCGAGACTGAAGCGCAGGCGCGTGAAATCGCCGCCTACCGTGAACAGGCCGCCAAGGACAAACGCGCCGCCGCCGGTGCCGCAACCACCCTTGAACAGCTGATGCAGAAGGCCAAGGAAGACGAAAACGTCACCGAGCTGCCAATTCTGATGAAAGCGGACGTGCAGGGTTCTGCCGAAGCCATCGTTCAGGCGATGGAGAAGATCGGCAACGACGAAGTACGCGTGCGGGTGCTGCATTCAGGCGTCGGCGCGATCACCGAAACGGATGTCGGCTTGGCGGAAGCGTCCGGAGCCCCGATCTTGGGCTTCAACGTGCGTGCCAATGCTTCAGCCCGGAACACCGCGAACCAAAAGGGCGTGGAAATCCGCTACTACTCGGTGATCTACGATCTGGTCGACGACGTGAAAGCCGCCGCATCAGGCCTGTTGAGCGCCGAGATCCGCGAAAAGTTCATCGGTTATGCCGAGATCCGCGAAGTCTTCAAGGTTACAGGCGTTGGCAAGGTTGCTGGCTGTCTGGTTACAGAAGGCGTGGCGCGTCGTTCCGCAGGTGTCCGCCTGCTGCGCGACAACGTGGTGATCCACGAAGGCACGCTGAAGACGCTGAAGCGCTTCAAAGACGAAGTGGCCGAGGTTCAGTCGGGTCAGGAATGCGGTATGGCATTCGAGAACTATGACGATATCCGCGCCGGAGACGTCATCGAAATCTTCGAGCGCGAAGAGGTCACCCGGACACTGGATTGATCCGGACAGAACTGAAATTCGGAAAACAGCGGCTCTAACGGGCCGCTGTTTTTCTTTTGGAGAGCTGACGTGAGCCTTTGACTTTATGCGCGAGTTTGTTTGAAGTTAATCATCAAGTCGCACCGGGTAGCCTTGGTTCAAGAGGCAAAGTAAATCTAGGTTGGTGTCGGCTATGCGGTCAAAGCAGCCTTATGCAACTGCTGCTATTGCTGACGCAGCATCGGTGAGCAGCTGCTGCACGCGCATCGCTGCGGTGCAACTTATTTCGTCAAACCGGCCATTCAAGGCAAGGTCATAGTCCGAATTTCGAACGGAGCTTTCGGTGCATCCAGATTGGACAATCTGGACGCATGAAACAGCGCTCATTGCTTACGATGGCGACAACGAGCGCTTCCAGAATGCGCCCCGAAAAATTGACCTGGTGAATACTAGCGGCAATGCGGGAGGCACACGCACCAGCGCTGTCTGATCAGTCCGTTGAGAAGCAATAAAACAGACCCGCCCCGCCAGAACGTGGCAGATGTTCTTCTCCACAACCACGCGAGCCGTGCGACGAGTTCCAAGACACCATGTTTCGCGCATCATTGAGACCCACACGGTCATGATGTCCGACAATCGCGGACCCGTCTTCACTATTCGAAGTCCAGTTGCTGCATGTCGTATCGCCACCTGCCGTCGAGAAATGTCCGGCAGAATCGGAGCCAGTCAAAATGTCATGTTTGTTCGGCTGACTACCACGCCCATTTACAGGGTTACCGTTTTCATCGAGTGCGGTCAGAATACTAATGTTCACGCTGTCGCTGTGTAGGTCTTCTACATTGTTGGCGATGAGTTCTCCCTTGGCATTGTACCATGGACCCGCCCCGATTCGGTCGCGTGCCGAAATACCGTTGGTTATTGTCATCGGGTCGGTGCTGCGATCAATGGACATTGACGTGCTCAGATAGGCCGAAAAAGTTTTGGAAGAACCGACCGCAGAAGCAAGTGCATTACAATGAGCATCGGCGCCGTCGAGGCCGCCTAGATTGGCACCGTCTCCTTTGCCTACACTAGTGATGAAGAACGACATCTCATCGCCTGCCGATTGTGCCTGAACGATTGCCGCGAAACAGCAGATTACGAGTGCAGCAACCCCATGGACAGCTGTTCTGTTGGTGAACTTCGACATGTGATTCTCCCTTCTTGCTGTTTGATCTCCGATGCTAGCCGTATGCATTGCTTGGGTCCACGATTAGCGCACAGGGATTAGAGAACATGACAGTTCAGCCTTCGAAACATATCTTGACGGAATATTGGTCGGCACAGACGTTATGGCCGACTTTCGTCACCATTGTGGCAAACCCAAAATGGGGTTCGCACGAAACTTTCGCCGCGAGTATTGCGAACGCCCGGTCTGACAGACGTACTCCACCACCGTGCTGTGATCGATTGCCTCAGATGCTGGACAAAGCAGCTTTCCGACTTGACCGCGGCAATGTCCGTAGTCAGCCTAAAGCCGCTATTGCGCTGAATGCCTTGCATCGGAATGTCGGCCTTTGAAACACTGAACTCGTAATGCTGCTCTGCAAATAATGCGACTGCTTACAACTGTTTTTGGGTGATTTCAGTTGGCTAGAGCTTTGGCTATACGTTCAACCAAGGCCCGTTGCACGAGAGCAAACCTTGGTGTCTGCGCGATTTCCTCTAGTGTTGCGACCCAGAGCGGAACTTCGATTTGGGGATTCATGCCGTGCGATCTATGAAGGCGGGGGTCAGCATCGCCGATGAATTCTGGTAAAAATGTCTTGCCCGCTCCGGAAGCGGCCATCTGCTGAAGCACCAAAAAACTGTCTGCTCCGTTGGTAGCTTGTTCGGTTTTCGCGTTTTCTGCTAGCCACTTGGCAGGCAGAGAGCGGCTCAACGCGCCGTCAAGCCTCATCCATTTACGATTTGGGGAACCATCATCATAGACCCCAAACGACAATGTACCTGATCGTTCTCCGACCAGGCCGTCCTCAAGTTTAATCGATGGGCGCACAGCGATATCCGCAGTCAGCCGGGATAGATCACGGTGGCTGTTGCTACTCAACAAAGTCAGTTCCAACCCTGGGTACTCTTTGGAAATTTCATTCAAAATCTGAGGCAATACCATCTGGCAAAGACTGTCAGTGGACGTGATGCGAACGTGACCAACAGGAGAGCGGTTCGCGCCTACGATTGCCCTCTCTACTGAAAGCACCGCATCTTCAACGTTTTCCATAGCCGAGAGAATTGTTCTGGCCTCAGGCAGCGCGGAATATCCAGAAGAGCTCTTCCGAAAAATCGCACAGCCACTTCTCTGTTCAAAGGCAACCACTCTGCGCAGGACTGTCGCATGCGTTACCCGCAAAGCTTCCGCCGCCGAGTTCAGCGAACCGAATCTATCAACGGCAAGCACATATCGAATGTCATCCCAATTATCGTTGTTCATAAATTAACAGGAGGCGGCGAATAACAAACAATTACAAGTAAATTCGTTCAAGCTAACATTCGAAGTATTGAACAGGGAGAGACATCATGATGAAGAAGTTCTCAATTTTGGCGGCAGGCATTTTGTCTGTAGCGGCCATTGGCGCAGCCATCGCCCATGAAAGCGAAAATCCGGCTGTGAAAGCTCGGACCTCAATCATGCAGCTCTATTCCTTCAATCTTGGTACACTTGGCGGCATGGCCAAAGGCGAGGTGGGCTATGATGCCGAGGCCGCAACACGGGCTGCAAACAACCTTGTTGTACTAACGCAGATCGACCAATCCGCGATGTGGCCCGCAGGATCCGACAATGTATCCGATCCGTCCACCCGAGCGCTGCCTGCGATCTGGGAAAACTTCGCTGACGTTGGTGCGAAAGGGCAGGCTATGGCAGATGCCGCTGTTGCGATGCAGGCTGCGGCAGGGCAAGATGTTGATGCCCTGAAAGCGGCTATGGGCGATTTGGGTGGAAGCTGTTCGGCATGTCACAAAGCGTACAGAGCGCCAAAAGACTAATTGGTAGATAGCTGTGAAGCGGTTTTTCCTTTTCACCGCTTTCGTTGCACTCTTGGTTGGGTTGGCAGGTTTGGTGCTGACCCGACCACAAAGAATGGATCAATCTAAACTCGACGGTTTGCATCCGGATCTCACCAGAGGCGAAATCGTGTTCCACGCCTCAGGATGCGCATCCTGTCATTCAGCGCCGGATGCGGTTGGTGAGGACAAGCTCATGCTCTCCGGTGGTCGCCGGTTTGAGACGGAATTCGGCACGTTCATTGCCCCCAACATTTCCAGTGACCCAGAAGTTGGTATTGGGTCCTGGTCTGCCCTGGATCTGGCCAATGCCTTGATCCATGGGACCGGACCCGAAGGGCAGCACTATTTTCCAGCGTTTCCCTATACATCTTACGCCAACATTACGGCCGAAGACGTTATTTCGCTCCTTGCATTCCTCAGAACCCTGCCAGCGTCCAAAGCCGAAAGCGTTTCTCATGAAGTCGGTTTTCCTTTCAATATTCGTCGTGGATTGGGGGGATGGAAACTGTTGTTCATGACACCAGGCTGGGTAGTCGAAGGTGATTTGACCGACCAACAAAGACATGGCAGGTATTTAGTGGAGGCGTTGGGTCACTGCGCCGAATGCCATACGCCGCGAAATGGCTTAGGTGGTCTGAAACGAGACCTTTGGCTGATAGGTGCACCAAATCCAAACGGGAAGGGTCGCGTCCCGGGCCTTACCTCAGACCAGCTTGATTGGTCCGAGGCCGACATTTCCGAGTACCTCAAATCTGGCTTTACACCGGACTATGACAGCGCTGGAGGTGAGATGGTGGAGGTCATCGAGAACACATCTCGCCTCACCGATGAGGACCGTTTGGCGATTGCCGCCTATCTCAAGGCGGTTCCTGTTTCGTCGGCGGTGCTTCCATCAGAGTAACAGTCGTTTGGCGCCATGCAGGGGGACCAGATGCTGTCGTCGATCGCCGGTAGGAAGCCGCAGGGCCTATTCCCTTTTCACCAACCACCTGTTTTACGTTTTGAACGTCGGAGCTCAGCAATACCCCGAGATTCTGTTCATGATTGATTGAGGGTTGTGGTCAAATGAAACAAATAATCGCTCTTTAATCCATTCCAATATCCATTGCGGTACTGGCTCTGAAACTGTTGGCTTGGTGGCTGACAGGCTCGGTGGCGTTGTTGTCGGACGCAATGGAATCTACCGTGAATGTCGTTGCGGCGTTGCTGGCACACTTTGCGGTTCGGGTTGCCAATAAACCCCCTGATGAAAACCAACCCTTTTGTCACAAAAAAGCTGGGTATCTTTCCGCTGTCGTCGAGGGCGTATTGATTGTTCTGGCGGCGTTCTTGATCATCAGAGAAGCTGTACTGGCACACCCAAACCCGCATCTTGAGGATGCGCCTCTTTTTGGAATCGCCGTCAGTGTCATTGCAACGGGCGTGAATGGCGCATGGGCTTACCTATTGCTCAAAATCGGCAGTCGCGAGGGTTCGCCTGCATTGGAGGCGAGCTCCCGGCACATTTTCACAGATGTCATGACCTCAGTTGGTGTCATCGCAGGTCTGATACTTGCACTTGTCGCCGGCTGGCTGATCCTCGATCCGATCCTGGCAATTCTTGTTGCACTGAACATCTTGTGGGAGGGCTGGAAAGTTATGCGGGCGTCTGTCGATGGACTAATTGATGTGACCCTTTCGGATCATGACTTGCAGACCGTTACTAATGCAATCGAAGCAAATCTCGGCGCAGCCTTGGAGTACCACGACCTCAAAGGGCGTAGATCCGCAAACGTCATCTTTGTGGAGTTTCATCTTGTTGTGGACGGCACAATGCCAGTCAGCGCGGCGCATGGTATATGCTATGACATCGAGGAAGAATTGGATCGTTTGTATCCGGGTTCTGTCTTTGTCATTCACCTCGAACCTGATGACGAGCTGAAGGGTGACCGGGTTAGTTCCCGCTAAACTGGTCACATGGCTCAGCAAAAACTCTATTGGTTTGACTGATCTGACTAAGACGTTCGGCTTGAAATTCGTCAGACCTAAGCCCGATGTGGGGAAGCCGAACCAGAAGTAACCTGCCTCCAACGTCACGAAGCGTGATGCTCAAAATTGGAGGCGAAAATGAAAATTCAAAGAAAGCTGGGTCAACTTCTTAGTACCGCGGCGTTGGCTTCGTTGATCGCGGCAACACCTTATGTGCCAGCGTTTGATGCCGATGGTCGCCTACATTTTGAACCATCATATGCCTTTGCCAAGAGCGGCAGGGGAAGCGACGGGGATGGTCGCGATGATGATCGGGATGACGACAGAGATGATGACCGCGACGACGACCGGGATGATGATCGTGACGACAATTCGGGATCAGGCAAAGGTGGTCGCGACGATGATGATGACGATGACGACTCCAAACGCTCCAATAAGGGCAGCGGAAAGAAGGATCGGTCTCAAGCAGGTGGTAAACCCTTGGGTTCGGCCGGTGTAACAAAGGTCGAAACAAACGCTAACGGCATTGAAGTGCGTTACGCCGACGGAACCAAGGAGGAGATCGAAAACGGGCGGTATGAGAGAAAGAATGCTCAGAACCGAACTGTTGAGGAGCGCCCTGCGACCGGTGCTGACGTCTCAAGGCTTCGGTCTTTGGCGAATGGTATCTCAATCGACAACGTGCTCTCTTCTGGGCAAGGCGGCACTGCTGGAAGTCGACCTACGAAAATTGAACGCCAGGGCAACAATATCGAAGTGAACTATGCCAATGGTTGGAAAGAGGAGATCGAGTTTGGGCGCTACGAGCTGAAAGATCCGTACAACCGGACTGTTGTTGAGAGAAACGCAACGGCTTCCGATCGCCGAAGGTTGCAGTCGGTTGCCAACTGAGCTGCAACTCCAGTAGATAACCCGTTGGTGGATTCTTGTAGAGGGGGCCGCCATCTTCGTACTAGAGACCGCTGTTAGTCTCCCTTGTTCCAAACATCATGGGCAATGAGCGCGGCCTCTACCCGGTTTCGCGCGTGAAGCTTGGACAGTATTGCCGTCATGTAGTGCTTCACGGTCTTTTCCTGAAGGTCTAACTCGTCAGCGATTTCACGATTACTCAGTCCTTTGGCTACACGTCGAAGTATTTCTTCCTCACGATGCGTAAGGTCATCGAGAATGCTGCTGTTCTTAGAGGTGCCGGTGTTAGCGTTGATTTGAAGCAGTACCCGCGAGGCCAAGCCCGGAGAAACGAACCCTTCACCTGCGGCGATGCTGCTTAAGGAAGCGGTCAATTCGCTCGCGGTTACTCCCTTCACGATGTACCCTATCGCGCCCGCCTCCAACGCGTCCGCGACGTCGCTGCTGTTCTCTGAGACCGTCAAGATTGCAATGAAAGGCGGATTTGCTATTGCCGCAATTTTACGTGTTGCGCTTATCCCGCCACCGGGCATCGAGAGGTCAAGAATGGCTATGTCCGGCTGATGCATGACGACCAGCGATACTGCATCTTCAGCGCTGGACCCGGCAGCCAAAACTTCAAAACCATCAGCTTCATCCAGCGTGCGTTGCAAACCATCCCTGAATATCGGGTGATCATCAGCTATTACGACAGATGTAGTCATGATGTGCCTAACTTTCTGGGAAAGAGTGTCATAGAAACGGTGGTGCCCTCACCCGGTCTCGATGCGACTTCGAACCTGCCGCCAATACTCTCGACCCGATCCCGCAAGCCCATAAGCCCTTGGCCACCATCGTCTCGCAACGCGGTTTCTTCTGACCTGTCAAAACCAGGCCCGTCGTCTTTGACCTTTATAACTATGCGGTCGTTCTGCGCCTCAGAGATAACGGTGCACTTGGAAGCTGGAGCATATCTCGCGGCATTGGAAAGCGTCTCCTGAAGGAACCGAAAAACGCACAGCTTGTCGGACAATGACAACTCTGGGGCCTGGCTACCCAAAAGTGAAATATCCGGTCGCAACGGGCTGTGTTCGACGTGATCCTCTACGGCTCTCTTCACAACATCGACGAGTGACAAGCTGTCGATATCTGGCGCAGAAAGCCCTCGCGATATTGCACGAATTTCAACCAGAGATTTTTGCAAAGACTGCTGAATTTCCTCTGCCTCTTTAGAACTTTCGGACTCTTTGGAAAACGCCGCCTCCAGTCTAAGGGCGGCGAGCGACAGATATTGCGCAGGACCATCATGTAGCTCGGCACCGAGATTTTTGAGGAACCGATCTGTTTGCGTGGCATATCTTTCTGACGCATCTACTACACGCGACCGCAGCCGGGCATTCTGCTCGGCCATCCTCTCACTTTCTGTCAGGCGCTGTTTAAGAAGAGCCCCCTGTCGTCGAATAGTTTTGTCGCCAATTGCGACAATGGAATACAGAACAATAGTACTTGCCAGAAATGCGGAACCGACGACCAACCAACTTGTTCGCCTGGCCTTGGCTAAATCTAACTCAAGCTGATCAGCTCTTTCGTAGAACTCCGCAACTGCGATGATTTCGCCGGACCAAAGTTCGCGGATGGGGCTGTAAACTTCAAGTAGTGGTATCCCCAAAGCCGCCTCGGCGGCGCTCTCGGCATGATCAAGCTCTTTGAAAGAGCCGGAGATGTCACCGCTCCACGCCCGCCTTAAGTCATCCGTTGGATTGAAACGGTTTCCAATGATGTCTGTATCAGAGGCATGTACAATCACACCGCCTTGCTTCCAGAATTTGTAGGAGACAATGCGGTCACGCATTGGCTGGGTCATGAAAATCTCGTCCAGCGCCAGGCTCGCCTGCTCAGAAAGATGGTTGCCATGTGCCAATTCCTGGCTGAGCGGGGATACTACGCTTTCCATATATAGCGCAGCGGAATTGGCGGAGTTTTGCACGACTGCGTTCTGGATTCGATTTGACACCCAGACCCCGACGATTGCGGTAGCAGTACCCATCACGAAAATGCTGGCCGCAAGAAAGACTCGCGACAGCGACCAATTGCCAATCGTCAGGTCAGTTACTTTCGCTCTCATCGTGAAATCGACTATGAACTACAATCTGTTATCGCACCACAGACCTTGGTCTGACGTGATCTGGCTAAATCTCAGATCCTGCGCTTCCGTCCAGTGGCCAGAGTCAGATATCGTCCATCGTTCTCAGTCTTTGCAGCATCGGGCATTGAACGTTTCCGCTATCACAATTGGCCGTAAGCTCACTCAAGGCGTGCTCCAGGCGTCTGAGCTCACTAATCTTGCTTTGAACGCTGGCAATGTGTGCCTCGGCCAGTTCTTTCACTGATCGGCAGTCTTCGGCACTTCCTTCTGACAGCTCCAAAAGCGCCTTTGCGTCAGATAGAGGAAACCCCAGGTCACGGCACTTCTTCAAAAATCGAAGTCTTCCAACATCGCTTGCCGAATAGAGGCGACGATTGTTCAGAGCTCGTGCGGGTCTTGGTACGATACCTTCGCGTTCGTAATAGCGGATAGTTTCTATGCCGACCCCGCATTGCCGGGAAGCCTCGCCTATCGCAATCATGTGAAGTGCCTCCACTTGATCCTGTAGTTACTACAGGAGTTATACGCATTGAATGCTAGTGCCTCAACACAATCAAATCGCCTACCCAGGGAGCGAAAGATGAAAAAATATTTGACCCTCAGCCACCTGGGATCGGTTTCCGCTCTGGGGGTCGCGACATGCTGTGTTCTTCCAATGGCTATGATGTTGCTCGGCTTGGGTGGCAGTTGGTTGGCGATATTCGGAAAAATAGCGGCAGCAAGCTACTATGTTCTCGCCATCTCAACAGTGCTGGTCGCAGTTTCGTGGTTCGTAGCGCATCGAAACGGGACGTTGGCAAATCTGAAATGGTGGCTTGTCGGAAACACGGCGACTACCGCGTTGGCATGGGTCATCGTGTTCAATGAGGCTCAAATCAACGATTATCTAATCATGCAGATGTGAGACAATGACAAAACAAACTGTGGTGCTGGATAGCACTTTGACCTGCCCTCGGTGTGGGCACGTTGAAACCGAGAAAATGCCAACTGACTCGTGCCAGTGGTTTTATGAATGCAAATCATGCAAGGCAGTCTTGAAACCGTTAGAAGGCGATTGCTGTGTTTTTTGTTCCTACGCAACTGTCCCGTGCCCGCCAATTCAGTCAGGTGACTGCTGTTGTGGATAAGCGGGCCGCAACCGCAACATCCGAGAAAGGTTTTGATTGTCCGCATTGGCTCGTCGGCCAAAGTTTGCAAAGTCTGGTTTCTGCGCATCGCGACCATCAAACTCGCACAACTCTGCGCCATGGCTAACGGTAGCAAAGTCCGCGTCTCGCGAATTGCCTGACAAAACCTCGCTGCGCCCGGCACCAATAGCCGCTCTTTACGCCGCACTGCCGTGTTCAAGATGATGCCCGCGCAGCAATAAAATCAAATTCACAGATTGGGGCTCAAATCGGACACTTGCGGTACCGCCACAAATGCAGGGATATGGCGACTTGCTCAGTGCATGACGCAAAGGTCAGAATATTCTATCGCCCAACACCTATGATTACCGAGGAGCCGGCAGGAACGTGCTTGCGTGCATGATGATGTCGAAATGCTGCATCCCTTTCTGCAGATCAAAACTGACAGAATGCCCGCCTTTACGCAGCAATTCCGCATAGTCCCGGCTTTGACGAATGAATTCGGGTGTGTCGCGCTCGGCGACGGTTACATGGTAACGCGGACCGGGGGCGGGCAGGTGCAGGATGGGTGAGAGATCGTGTATCTCGACCGGGGTCAGTTGCAGCGGGTCATTCACCGGCGTCAGGCTGATCGGTTCAAGATCATAGACGCCGCTGATCAGAATCACCTCTCGTACCCGCAAGCCGGCGCGGGCTAGCGCATCGGCTGAAGTCGCCATCATCATGGCTGCCAGATGTGCCCCGGCGCTGTGCCCCGACAAGGTGATCTGCGCCGGATCGAACCCAAGGGCCGTCGCCTGTGATCCCAGCCAAAGCAGGGCATCGCGGCACTCTTTGATCATCTGATCCAGTCGGGCCTCAGGTGCGAGCTTATAGTTCAGCGTTGCAAAGGCTTGCCCGTTTTCCACCAGTGTAGGGGCCATCATCGCCGACTCACGCTGACTGAGCGCCTGCCAGTAACCTCCGTGAATAAAGACATGCAGCGGAGCGTTGGCCGTCGACGCAGGAAAGAAGTCGAGCACCTGTTCAGATGTTTCGCCGAAGGGCAGGTTTTCCCGGCATTCCATCCGGGCGCGGTTCTGCGCACTCAGCGCGGCGTAGCTTTCAAGATAGGGTGTCAGATCGCCGCCAACCATCGAACTGGGAGAATACTCCTGCTCCAGCTCTGTCTGAGTGAAACCACGATACAGCATCGCCTACCCCTGCCCGCTATACATCAATTCGGTGCGCACATCGTAGAGATCGTGAAAGAACCGCAAGTCCAGCGCTTTGCGCAGGAACGACACACCGCTGGACCCGCCTGTACCTGGCTGGTTGCCAATAACTCTCTCGACCGCAGTGACATGGTCAAACCGCCAGCGCTGAAACAGAGATTCAACGTCCATCAGCTTTTCGGCCAGCGCATAGAGGTCCCAATACTGATCGGTATTGTGAAACACCTGCGCCCAGATTTTCACCACGCGCGGGTCGCCGGAATAGGGTTGTGCAAAGTCACGGTTCAGCAGGTCATCAGGCACGTCAAACCCTTGCCGGGCCAGCATGTGCAGCACTTCGTCGTAAAGCGAAGGCTTGGTCAATGCGGCTTCCAATAATTCCATGACTTCGGGATCATGCTGATGAACCTTCAGGGTCGAGGCATCCTTGTTGCCCAGAATGAATTCAATCTGACGATAGCCATAGCTTTGAAATCCCGAGGAGCTGCCAAGTGCTTGCCTAAAGGTCATGTAATCGGCGGGGGTCATGGTCAGAAGCGTTTCCCACGCGGAAATCAACTGCCGCTGGATTGCTTTGACCCGGTCGAGATTCTTCATTGCCGGGCCAAATTCGTCCTCTTGCAGAAAGCGGCGCACTTCGACCAGCTGGTGATGCATCAGCTTCAGCCACAGCTCGCTGACCTGATGGATGATGATGAACAGCATCTCATCTGGTTGCGCGGGATCCTGAAACGTCTTTTGCAGATTCAGTAGGGTTTTGAGCTGCAGGAAATCGCCATAGCTCTTGCGGTGGGTTTCGGCGAAATCCGTGACCAGAGTGTCCTCGATCCCGCGTTCAAGATACCGGTTGTCCTTGTCGCTCATCTGCGCCTCCAAACACCTGAGTTCCCTCCTGTTTAGGGGGTGAAGCCGTTTAACGCCAGAGGGTTAGGTCCAATCCAGAACAACCTTGCCGGATCGACCTGATTTCATCTCGCCAAAGCCCTTGGCGAATTCATCAACCTTGAAACGGTGCGTGATCACTCGGCTGACATCCAAGCCGTTTTGTAACATGGCAATCATCTTATACCAGGTCTCGAACATCTCGCGCCCATAGACACCTTTGATGGTGATGGCCTTGAATACGATGCGGGACCAGTCCACGGGGGATTTTCCAGGTGGGATGCCCAGCAGAGCGATCTTGCCGCCCATCACCAGTGCCTCGACCATCTGGTCCAGTGCAATTTGTGAACCTGACATCTCTAGCCCGACGTCAAAACCTTGCTGCATGCCCAGTTCGGCGATCACGTCCTGCAAATCTTCCTTGGTCACATCGACAGGGCGCAATGTTGGCACAACATGCGCAGCCAGCGTCAAGCGGTCCGGATTGATATCGGTGATCACCACATGCCGCGCGCCTGCATGGCGGGCCACGGCGGCGGCCATGATGCCGATGGGGCCTGCACCGGTGATCAGCACATCCTCACCCAGCAGATCAAAGCTGAGTGCAGTGTGCACGGCATTCCCCAACGGGTCGAGAATGGCTCCGATTTCGTCGGGAATGTCATCGGGCAAAGGCACCACGTTGAAGGCAGGTAGTTTCAGGTATTGCGCAAAGGCACCCTGTTCGTTGACGCCGATTCCGCGCGTGCCGGGATCCAGATGGAACTTGCCAGCGCGGCTTTGGCGGCTGTCGGTTGTGATCAGGTGCCCCTCGCCGGAGCAGCGCTGGCCGATCTCAAGCCCGGTCACGTTGCGCCCGATCTCAACGATTTCACCGGCAAATTCATGGCCGGTGATCATCGGGGTGGGCACCGTGGCAGCGGCCCAGTCGTCCCAGTTCCAGATGTGGATATCGGTGCCGCAGATGCCGGTCTTGTTGATGCGGATCAGCACTTCATCAGGGCCGATCTCGGGCACCGGGGCCTGCACCATCCACAGCCCCTCCTCGGGTTTGGATTTTTCCAGCGCTTTCATCGTATTGGGTCGCATCAGATAATCCCCAGCTCTTTGCCGACCTTGCCAAAGGCGGCCAGCGCACGGTCCAGCTCATCCTTTGTCAGCGTCGCATTCATCTGCGTTCTGATCCGTGCCTTACCGCGCGGGACGACGGGGAAGAAAAAACCCGAAACATAAACGCCTTCGTCAAACAGCTTTGCGGCCATGTCCTGCGCCAGTTGTGCTTCGCCCAGCATTACCGGGATGATCGGGTGTTCGCCCGGTAGAAGGTCAAAACCCAACTTTTCCAATCCCGCGCGCCAATACTTGGCGTTGCCGAACAGTTGCGCGCGCAGCATGTCGCCCTCTTCGACCAGACGGATGGCTTCGATCCCGGCAGCAACGATTGAAGGCGGCAGCGAATTTGAGAACAGATAGGGCCGCGCCCGCTGCCGCAGCAGGTCGATCACTGGCTGCGGCCCGGCGATATAACCGCCGATTGCCCCCCCAAGTGCCTTGCCCAAGGTTCCCGTCAGAATATCCACAGCGACACCGAAATGATCCGGTGTACCGGCCCCGTTCGGACCCATGAATCCGGTGGCATGGCAGTCATCGACCATGACAATGGCGTCATATTTGTCCGCCAGTTCGCCGATTTTCGGCAAGTTAGCCAGATAGCCATCCATCGAAAACACACCGTCTGTCGCGATCATGATGTGACGCGCGCCGTCCTCGCGCGCCTGCTTCAGCCAGGCCTCCAGATCGTTCATGTCGTTGTTCAGATAACGATAACGTTTGGCCTTGCACAACCGTACCCCGTCGATGATTGAGGCATGGTTCAGACTGTCCGAGATGATGGCATCTTCAGGCCCTAACAAAGGCTCAAACAGCCCTCCATTGGCATCAAAACAGGCGGCAAACAGGATCGCATCGTCCTTATTCAGGAATTGTGCCAGCTTCTGTTCCAGCTCACGGTGAATGTCCTGTGTGCCACAAATAAACCGGACCGAGGCCATGCCGAACCCTTTGGGCTCCATCGCGTCTTTGGCGGCGGCGATCAGTGCCGGATGATCGGCCAGACCCAGATAATTGTTGGCGCACAGATTGATGACCTGCCTGTCGCCCACAGTAATTTCGCCGCCCTGGGGCGAGGTGATCATTCGTTCACGCTTGTACAGACCCTCCGCTTCGATCTGCACGAGGGTGTCGGTGACATGGGACAGGAATGCATCTGACATGGCGATCTCCGTTCAACTGAGTCGCATGTCTAACATAACGGATGAAATTCCCAAATAGGGGAATTACAGTATGAAGGAAAAAATTCCGTAAAGGCGGAAATGCGCCGGTGTCAGGCGTTTTTGACGATCAGGAACACCCTTGCTGGCTTCTTGGCAGTAATTGAGTGCAGAACGTCGGCCGCGTATCGCGCGGTGTCGCCCTGGTTCAGTTCGCTGACGGCACTGCCCGAGGTGACGCGCACCGCACCTTCAAGTACCGTCAACTGTTCATGCGCGCCGCGGGCGTGTGGTTGGCTGTTCAGCGCACCATCACTGTCAAAGCGGATATCGTAGACCTCGTGGCCACCGGCCTCTTCGGGCGGGGAGAGGATGCGGATGCGGCAATTCTGGCCCATATTGTCGATGCTGGGCACTTCGTCGCTGCGCAGGGTTTCGATCTGATCGGCGTTATTGGCCTCTTCCAGCAGGCCAGCGAAGTCCACCTGCAGGGCGCGGGTCAGGTTCCACAGGGTCGAGATCGTCGGGCTGCTTTCACCGCGTTCGATCTGGCTGACCATAGATCGGGACACGCCGCTGAGATTGGCCACAGCTTCCAGCGACAGGCCTTTGGCGCGGCGGGCCTCTTTCAGGCGGGCGGGCAGGCGCGTCAGGATATCGTCTGAATTTTCCGTCATGACGGAATCTCATGCGCGTTTGGTGGCCTCATGTCAATTCCGCTTGTGACGGTACGTCCTATGGGACAGTTCCAATGGCTGGATGCATAGTGCCCGCAAATCCACGAGGAGAAGAGACATGAAAGATATCGTCATTCTTGATGGTGCGCGCACCGCGATTGGCACATTTGGTGGCGCCTTGGCTTCAACTGCGCCGATTGATCTGGCGACCGTTGTGACTGAAGCGGCGATGGAGCGATCTGGAGTTGCGCCCGAGCAAATCGGCAATGTGGTGTTCGGTCATGTCATTAATACCGAACCACGCGACATGTACCTGTCACGCGCCGCGGCCAAGCAGGCCGGTATCCCCGTTGAAACGCCCGCGATGAACGTAAACCGTCTGTGCGGGTCCGGTGCGCAGGCGATTGTGTCGGCGGTACAGTCCCTGATGCTGGGCGACGCCGAATTCGCTGTGGCTGGTGGCGCCGAAAGCATGTCGCGGAGTCCGTATATCGTGCCACAGGCGCGCTGGGGAGCGAAGATGGGCGATGTCACCTCGATGGATATGATGCTGGGCGCGTTGAACTGCCCGTTTGGCACTGGCCACATGGGCATTACGGCGGAAAACGTTGCTGATGAGCACCAGATCACACGTGAGCAGATGGATGAATTCGCGATGGCCAGCCAAACCCGTGCGGCGGCTGCGCTGGAGGCGGGGTATTTCCAAAGCCAGATCACGCCGGTTCAGGTCAAGGTCAAGCGCGACATGGTCGATTTTGTGGTCGACGAGCATCCCAAACAGACATCCGCCGAAGCGCTGGCCGGGCTGCGTCCTGCCTTCCGCAAGGATGGCCGGGTGACGGCAGGCAACGCGTCGGGCATCAACGATGGTGCGGCGGCGATGGTACTGGCCACGGCGGAGGCGGCCGAAAAGGCCGGCTTGAAACCCAAGGCACGCATTCTGGGCTATGGCCACGCAGGCGTACGCCCCGAGGTGATGGGCATTGGTCCGGTTCCTGCGGTGCAAAACCTGATGGCGCGGACGGGCCTGACGCTGGGTGATTTCGATGTGATCGAAAGCAACGAAGCCTTTGCCGCGCAAGCGTTGGCCGTGAACAAAGAGCTGGGCTTGGATGCCGCCAAGGTAAACCCGAATGGCGGGGCGATTGCGCTGGGCCATCCGGTGGGTGCAACCGGTGCGATTATAACGCTGAAAGCCCTGTATGAGCTGGAGCGCACGGGCGGGTCCAAGGGTTTGGTCACCATGTGCATCGGTGGCGGTCAGGGCATTGCCATCGCCTTTGAGCTGCTCTGAAACCGAACCAAGCAGGGGGGCTGTCTGCCCCCCATCGCACCTATGGCGCAATTCCCCCCGAAGGTATTTTTGGCCAGATGAAGCGGGCGGGATTGGGTTTAGCTGAAGCTTGTCAGCAATAGGACGAGGGCCGCGCCGGTAGCGGCACCAATGGTGGCGGGCAAGGCAACGGACCATAGGCGCGACCGGGTCGGCTCATCCTTTTGGGTTTGGGAAATCAATGCGTTTTCTACCAGTGCTGGAAGCCGCGGACCAAACCGGGCAAGAACCATTGCTGTTTTGCCAAGATCGCGAAGTGCGGCGCGGGGGCCGATGGATTGTTTGATGTAGTCTTCGACCACGGGCCGGGCGACTTCCCAGATGTTCATTTGTGGGTCGAGTGAGCGCGCGACGCCTTCGACCACGACCATTGTACGCTGAAGCAGGATCAGCTCGGTCCGGGTTTCCATGCCGAAGCGTTCAGTGACTTCGAACAGATAGCTGAGCAACCGTCCCATTGAGATATGGGTGGCGTTCATTCCAAAGATCGGCTCTCCAACCGCGCGCAAGGCACGGGCAAATTCGTCGACATCCTGGTTGGCGGGGACATATCCGGCCTCGAAATGAACCTCGGCCACGCGCTTGTAGTCGCGGCGGATAAAGCCAAAGAGAATCTCGGCATAGACCCGGCGCGTGTATTCGTCGATATGGCCCATGATGCCATAGTCATAGGCAATGATATCGCTATTTGCCGCGACCTTCAGGTTACCCTGGTGCATGTCAGCGTGGAAATAGCCGTCGCGCAGAGCGTGGAGAAGGAACAGGCGCAGCACGCGTTCGGCCAGATCGCGGCGGTCATGACCGGCTGCATCCAGTGCACCATTGTCGCCCAGCGGGATGCCATCTGCCCAGCTGAGTGTCATTACCCGACGCGCCGACAGGGACCAGACCACGGGGGGCAACCAGAATCCGGCATCGTCCTTGGTGTTAGCGGCATATTCCGAGGCAGCCGAGCTTTCCAGACGCAAGTCCAGTTCGCCACGCACGACGCCGTCGAAATGTTCGATCACTTCCATCGGGCGCAGGCGGCGCGCGCCGGGGGCGAAGAGTTGCACGATTCGGGCAGCGAAATAGAACGCATCAACATCCTTGCGGAAGGCACGTTCGATCCCCGGCCGCAAAACCTTGACGGCGACATCCTCGCCTGTGCTGACCAACTTGGCCTTATGGACCTGGGCGATTGAGGCGGCCGCAATCGGTTCGCTAAACTCATCGAATATCTCGACGACGGGTTGACCAAGCTCTTTCTCGACCTCGGCCATGGCCTCGGCCTTGGAGAACGGGGGCAGTTTGTCCTGCAGCACGCGTAGCTGTTCTGCCAGTTCGTCTCCAACCACGTCGGGCCGCGTGGACAGAACCTGACCGAATTTTATGTAGGCAGGTCCCAGGGCGGTGAGGGCACGGGTGGCTGGGGGCATCGACGGATCGCCTTTGTAACCCAGCCATTGAAAGGGTTTGCCCAGGGTGTGGGCCAGAACTCGCAGGGCACGTGGTGCTTCGAACGCGTCCAGAACGACATTCATGGCACCTGTCCGCTCCAGCGTCGCGCCGGTCCGGATCAAGCGGATGATATTGTGAGGGCCGCGCATCAGATTTTCCAGCCGGAATGCAGTGCGGCAATGCCCATGGTCAGGTTACGGTATTTCGCGTTGTCGAACCCGGCGGTGCGGACCATGTTCAGGAAAGTATCCTGATCCGGGAAATTACGGATCGATTCGACCAGATACTGATAGCTGTCAAAATCATTGGCGATCAGTTTCCCCATGCGCGGGATGACATTGAAACTATAGAGGTCATAGAGTTTCTGCAGCCCGTCATTGGGCAACTGGCTGAATTCCAAAACCATCAGGCGGCCGCCGGGTTTCAATACGCGGTAGGCCTCGTTCAATGCCTCTTGCGGGCGAGTCACGTTTCGGATGCCGAAGGAGATCGTGTAGACGTCAAAGGTGTTATCCTCGAACGGCAGGGCCATCGCATCGCCCACCACCCAATTCAGACTGTCTGACATCTGATCCGCCTCGGCCCGCTGTCGGCCTTCGATCAGCATCGGCTCGGTCAGGTCCAGAACGGTGGCATGGCCACGGCCTGCGCGTTTCAGGAACCGGAACGAGATATCGCCGGTACCGCCCGCCACATCCAGCAGGCGCTGACCGGGGCGTGGGGCCAGCCAGTCCATCATTGCGTCTTTCCAGATCCGGTGAATGCCCATCGACATGACATCGTTCATCACATCGTATTTTGAGGCGACCGAGTTGAACACGCCCTGCACGCGCCCGGCCTTGTCGGCCTCGCGCACGGTTTCGAACCCGAAATGAGTGGTCTTGTCGCTGTTGTCGGACATTTGCCTTGCCGTTTGTCGAATTTCGCCTCTGTTATAGGGCCATAAGAACCGGGCACAATGCGGCCCTTTGGAATAGGAGCCAGGAAATGCCCGAATTGCCCGAGGTCGAGACAGTAAGACGCGGCCTGTCCCCGGCGATGGAAGGTATCGTGATCGAACAGGCGGATGTAAATCGCCCCGATTTGCGCTGGCCGTTTCCTGACCGGATGGCCGAACGGCTGACCGGCCAGCGGGTCGATCGGTTGCGGCGGCGGTCCAAGTACATTCTAGCTGATCTTAGCAGTGGCGAAACGCTACTGATTCATCTGGGCATGTCCGGGCGGATGACGGTCTCGGGTGATCCGCTGGGCCAATTTGCGCATACCCATCCCATGCCCGAGAAACATGACCATGTGGTGTTCCACATGGCCAATGGTGCCCGGATCACCTTCAATGACCCACGTCGGTTTGGTGCGATGGACCTGCTACCTACGGCAACCGCCGAGCATCATAAGCTGTTATCGGTCCTGGGACCGGAGCCTTTGGGCAATGATTTTCATGAACAGCATCTAATCGAAGCGTTCAAAGGCAAGAACACACCGGTCAAATCAGCGCTGTTGGATCAGGGAATCGTTGCAGGACTGGGCAATATCTACGTCTGCGAAGCGCTGTATCGGGGTCGAGTGTCGCCACGTCGCAAAGCGGGACAGATTTCTTCTACCCGCGTTGCCGCGTTGGTTCCGATCATCCGTCAAGTGCTACAGGAAGCGATCGAGGCAGGTGGATCGTCGCTGCGGGATTTCCGGCAAGCCGATGGAGAACTTGGATATTTTCAACACAGCTTTGATGTCTACGGGCGCGAGGGTGCGCCCTGCCGGACAGGGGGTTGCGGGGCAGAAATCAAGAGAATCACCCAGTCCGGTCGCTCATCCTTCTATTGTGTGCAATGCCAAAGATAGCTTGATCCAAGTTTTTCGCGTGGTAAGGAATCGTACCTGAACGGAACAACCGGAAGCTCTAACTCATGGCTTTTGAGACGATCATCGTCGAAATCGAAGACCACGTCGCCCTCATCAAACTCAACCGCCCCGATGCGATGAATGCGCTGAACACTCAGTTGCTGGGTGAATTGTGCACCGCGTTGGAAGAGGCGGATGGAAACGACAAGGTACGCTGCGTCGTCATCACCGGCTCGGACAAGGCCTTTGCCGCAGGTGCGGACATCAAGGAAATGTCCGAGATGAGCTTTGTTGACGTCTTCACTGTCAACCTGTTTGCCGAGGCCAACGATCGTATCTCGGCCATCCGCAAACCTATCATTGCAGCAGTTGCGGGTTATGCGCTGGGCGGTGGCTGTGAATTGGCGATGCTGTGCGATTTCATCATTGCCGCCGATACTGCCAAGTTTGGCCAGCCTGAAATCAATCTGGGCGTTATTGCAGGGCTGGGCGGCAGCCAACGTCTGACCCGGTTCGTCGGCAAGTCAAAATCGATGGACATGAATCTGACCGGTCGCTTCATGGACGCGGAAGAGGCTGAACGTTCTGGTCTTGTCAGCCGGATTGTACCGGCCAAGAAGTTGATCGAAGAAGCCATTGGCGTGGCCCAGAAAATTGCCGAGAAATCGCAACTGTCGACCATGGCGGCAAAAGAGGCGGTCAACCGCAGCTATGAAGTGCCGTTGAGCGAAGGTATGTTGTTCGAGCGCCGGGTGTTCCATTCGATGTTCGCCACCGAGGACCAGAAAGAAGGCATGGCAGCCTTTCTGGAAAAACGCTCGGCTCAGTTCCGGGACAAGTAAACCGGCCACGAAATATGTATCGAACAGGCGGGCTGAGCCCGCCTTTTTCTTGCCCGCGGTTCAGCAGTGAAGAATCGGCTTGGCAAAGCCTGAAAACTTGGCTATGCACCGCCGCTATACATGCGCGTGCGGCCCGCTTGGCCCGACTCACACTCGTGATTCTGATCCGGTGCGGATATCCGCGGCGCGCATTCTACATAACCGTACCGAACAAAGGTCAGAGACACATGGCAAATTCGCCCCAGGCAAAAAAACGCGCTCGTCAAAACGAAAAGCGTTTCGCCGTTAACAAAGCGCGTCGTTCGCGTATCCGCACCTATCTGCGCAAAGTAGAAGAAGCAATCGCATCCGGTGACAAGGACGCAGCAACTGCTGCTCTGCGCGCAGCTCAGCCCGAACTGATGCGCGGCGTCACAAAGGGCGTCTTCCACAAGAACACAGCCTCCCGCAAAATGTCCCGTCTGTCGGCCCGCGTTAAATCGCTGGGCTGAGTCTTTATGTGACCTAGGGTCACGTAAGCATGGCTGAACTATTCCGAAGGGCGTCGCATATCGCGGCGCCCTTTTGCTGTTGCCAGAATACCGCGTCTTCACGTTGCCGAGAGATTCTTTCGCACAAAGACCCGAGTCAATATCAGAGTTTCGTTGCCGCAGACGTCGGCCTCTTGTTACCACTGATACAGCGATTCACTCGCTTGGGGGGACAGGCTGTTCCTACGATTGTACTGACGGGCATCAGAGCGGTCGAGGAACGAATGTTGGCATCCGGATAAACCGGTTTGCTGATCTGCTGAGGGTCTTGGGGTAACCGAGGGTCCGAGCCCTGTCTAAAGATAAGATTGCGAAGCGCAGGCCGCTTTTCGGGATATTCAGGTGCTGGATGTCACGAGTTTGGATTGTGCTGACTTTCAGGGACAAACCCGCCAAACTTCTGCGGTTTGGCGCAGGGTATCCTTTTGCGAGTGACATCGTGATCCGGGCGACCGGGGCTTAGTAATAAGGCCGACAGGCCAATAAAGAATGGGATGCGTGAGGCGCTTAATGACACAAGAGAAATGGGGACTACTGCGTAACAAACTGCTCAAGGCGATCGGAAAGAACAACTATACCACCTGGATCGAACCTCTTGAATTCCAAGAGCTGCAGGACGGTGTAGCGGTGTTCTCGGTTCCGACGAACTTTATGGGCAATTATGTGAGCCAGAATTTTGCGGATCTTATCCTGTATGAGATGAACACCGCCGGAGAATCTGTACAGCGCCTTGCGTTCCGAGTGGCAGCGAACTCTCCGGTACGTCCTTCGAACGACGTGGCAACTGCGCCTGCACGCGTTCAGGAAGCGCATACGCCGACTTTATCCGCGACCGCGAATGATGCGTTGGAATCCCTGCAGGCGGCGCCGTTGGATTCTCGTTTCACGTTTGACAGCTTTGTGGTCGGCAAGCCCAACGAGCTGGCCCATGCCGCCGCGCGTCGTGTGTCCGAAGGTGGCCCCGTGACTTTTAACCCGCTGGTTCTGTATGGCGGTGTCGGCTTGGGTAAAACCCACCTGATGCATGCCATCGCCTGGGAACTAAAGACCAAACATCCCGAATTGAATGTTCTGTACCTGTCGGCGGAACAGTTCATGTACCGCTTTGTGCAGGCGCTTCGGGAACGCCGGATGATGGACTTCAAACACCTGTTCCGTTCGGTCGATGTGCTGATGGTTGATGACGTCCAGTTTATCGCTGGAAAGGATTCGACTCAGGAAGAGTTCTTTCACACCTTCAACGCGCTGGTAGACCAGAACAAACAGATCATCATCTCGGCCGACCGCGCCCCGGGCGAGATCAAGGACCTGGAGGACCGTGTGAAATCACGCCTGCAATGTGGTCTGGTCGTCGATCTGCATCCCACTGATTACGAACTGCGTCTGGGCATCCTGCAAACCAAGGTTCAGCAATACAGCCGCACCTATCCTGACGTGACTATCGTAGATGGTGTGCTGGAATTCCTGGCCCATCGCATCTCGACCAATGTGCGTGTTTTGGAAGGGGCCTTGACCCGGCTGTTTGCCTTTGCCTCGCTTGTCGGGCGCGAGATCGACATGGAGCTGACGCAGGATTGCCTGGCGGACGTGCTACGCGCGTCAGAACGCAAGATTACCGTCGAAGAGATTCAGCGCAAAGTGTCAGAATATTACAATATCCGCCTTAGCGACATTATAGGCCCCAAGCGTTTGCGCTCCTATGCGCGCCCGCGTCAGGTGGCGATGTATCTGTGCAAACAGCTGACCAGCCGCTCTTTGCCCGAGATTGGCCGTCGGTTTGGCGGACGCGATCACACCACGGTCATGCATGGCGTCAAACGCATCGAAGAACTGAAGACAACCGATGGCCAAATCGCCGAAGACGTGGAAATGCTGCGTCGCGCGCTGGAAGCCTGAGTATCTTCTAGGCATTAACAGGCGCCCCGGATCCTGATAGCCGGGGCGTTTTTTTGTGCGCAATAGTCCACGGTTGGCTATGAACTGTGACCGCAGGGTCACGCGCCTCTTGACCCTGCGGGCAAACCGACTCAGAAATCCATAAAAAATCCTTGTGCCTCAGGGCGGAGGCGCTAACGTGCCAGTCCCGCCCATTTTCGGCACGCAAGTCAGAGGAATTAAGGGTATGAAGATCAGCATCGAACGCGGCACCCTTCTCAAGGCCGTTTCCCAGGCCCAATCCGTCGTCGAACGACGCAACACGATCCCTATACTTGCTAATGTTCTGATCGAGGCCGAAGGCGATCAGGCCATGTTCCGCGCCACCGATCTGGATATCGAAGTGGTCGACAAGGCCCCTGCGCAGGTGGAAAAGGCCGGCGCCACCACGGTTGCCGCCACAACCCTGCACGAGATCGTGCGCAAGCTGCCCGATGGCGCGCTGGTCACCCTGACCGCCGACAGTGCGGCAGGTCGTCTGACGGTTGAAGCCGGGCGATCGAACTTCTCTCTGGCGACTCTGCCGAAAGAAGATTTTCCAGTTATGGCCTCATCGGAATACCAGTCGAACTTTACGGCTTCGGCAGCATTGCTGCGCCGTTTGTTCGACAAATCGAAATTCGCCATCTCAACCGAAGAGACGCGGTACTATCTGAATGGCGTCTATATGCATGTTTCAGATGGCTCCGAAGGCGGCAAGGTGCTGCGCTGTGTGGCCACCGATGGTCACCGTCTGGCGCGCATTGACGCAGACCTTCCGGATGGGGCTACGGACATGCCCGGCGTGATCGTGCCGCGCAAAACCGTGGGTGAGATGCGCAAGCTGTTGGACGATGACGAGATGGATATCGCCGTTTCCGTCAGCGAAACCAAGGTGCGTTTCGCAACGCCGGATATCACGCTGACCTCGAAGGTGATCGACGGCACATTCCCCGACTACACACGGGTCATCCCGCAGGGCAATACGCGGCAACTGGAAGTGGATGCGGCTGAGTTTGCGCAGGCCGTCGACCGGGTTGCGACGGTCTCGTCGGAACGTTCGCGCGCGGTCAAGCTACAGCTGGACACGGATAAGTTGGTTCTTTCGGTCAATGCCCCGGACAGCGGTGCCGCCGAAGAAGAGCTGGCCGTCGCATATTCAGATGAACGGCTCGAGATCGGTTTCAACGCAAAATACCTGCTGGAAATTGCTTCTCAGGTAGATCGCGAAAACGCGGTGTTCCTGTTCAACTCCGCTGGTGATCCGACCCTGATGCGCGAAGGCAATGACCTGAGCGCGGTCTATGTGGTCATGCCGATGCGTGTCTGATCGGCTTTGGGGGCTGATCGCTGAGGAAAGAGAGGGGTCATGACCTTGGCCCTGACCGAACTGACGGTCTCGCATTTTCGCTCTCACAAACTGGCGCGTTTGTCGCTGGATGGCCGTCCGGTTGCCATTCACGGACCTAACGGCGCGGGTAAGACCAATATCCTTGAAGCTGTTTCGATGTTTTCACCCGGCCGCGGCATGCGGCGGGCCAGTGCAGCCGAGATGACGCGTCGGCCCGAGGCGCTGGGCTGGAAGCTGTCCGGTCTGCTGCAAGCGCAGGGCCAGAGCTATGAGATCGAGACTTGGTCCGAAGCTGGCGCAGCGCGGCAGGTTCGGATAGATGGCAAATCCGCCAGTCAGATCGATCTGGGCAAGCTGGCGCGGGTCGTCTGGCTTATCCCGTCGATGGACCGGCTGTGGATTGAAGGCGCCGAGGGGCGGCGGCGGTTTCTGGATCGCATCGCGCTCAGCTTTGATCCTGCCCACGCCGAAGCCTCACTGATTTATGAAAAATCCATGCGCGAACGCAACCGGCTGCTGAAAGAACAGGTGCGCGATGCCCATTGGTACGCCGCGCTCGAGGGGCAGATGGCCGAAACCGGGCATCGCATCCATGTGGCGCGCATGGCCGCTCTGGATCATCTGCGCACAGCACAGGATCAGGCCGAAACGGGTTTTCCATCGGCTGATCTTGAGCTGGTTCAAACCGAAGGTGCCATGCCGGAAACGGCGGCTGATCTGCGTGAGGCGCTGAATGAAAGCCGCTTTCGCGATCTGGCGGCGGGGCGGACGCTGGTCGGGCCGCACCGGTCGGATCTGTATGGCGTCTTTGCCGCCAAAGGTGTTCCGGCCAAGGATTGCTCGACCGGTGAGCAAAAGGCGCTGCTGGTCTCGCTGATCCTGTCCAACGCGCGCGCTTTGGCCGGGATGATCGGGGCACCGCCGATTGTGTTGCTGGATGAGGTTGCCGCCCATCTGGATGCCGGGCGCCGCGCCGCGCTCTATGATGAGATTTGCGCGCTGGGCGCTCAGGCCTGGATGACGGGCACCGGGCCTGAACTGTTTGCGGAATTGGGGGACCGGGCCCAGACCCTGGTTGTCACCGAAGGCGATGAGGGCTCGGTCGTCGATTAGGCCGGTTCGCTGACCTTACGTTCCCACAAGAAGCCGCGCATTACTTCGTCAACTGGGGTCTGTGCCATGTGGTTGACGTAGTTCGACATGGTTTTCTGCGCCAGGCCCAGCACCACGTCCAACACGGCGCGGTGCGAATAACCAGCGTCAAAGAATGCTTGCAGCTGCGCCTCGGTGGGATTGCCACGGGTCTGCATCATCTGCAGCGTAAATGTCCGCAGAGCCTCGAGCTTGGCATTGGGCAGCGCGGTTTCGTTGCGCAAGGCATCAGTGATGTCATCCGACACCTTCATCATCTTGGCGATGCCGGTATGGGCCGGCACGCAATAGTGGCACTCGTTCTCGACATTGATGGTCTGCCAGACGACGGTTTTTTCGTCATTGTCGAAATCGGTCTGCATGAAGAGACCGTGAAGAACCTGATAGCCTTCCAGATGCTGCGGGCTTTCGGCCATCACCTTATGCAGGCCGGGCAGGCGGCCAAAGGCGGCCTGAGATTTTTCCAGCAAAGGTTTGGATGCTTCGGGCGCGGTGGTCAGGTCGTGGGATGGGAAATCGGCCATTTGGGTGCTCCATTTTTTGATGTCTGAGTCGGAAATAGTCTTTCTTGAGCGATCACTCAAGTATATATTTGAGTGACCGTTCAAGAATTGGTGATGTCGATGCCCCGCAAACCTGCCTATGACCGAGACGCGCTGATCGCGCAGGCCCGCGACATATTCTGGCGCCACGGCTGGGCCGGCACGTCGTTGAAGGATCTGGAGCGTGAGCTGAAGTTGAAGCCAGGCAGTTTCTATGCGGCCTTTGGGTCGAAAGACGCGCTTTATGCGCTGGCGCTGGAACGTTACACGCAGGATGGTGTAGCGCGGCTGACAGCGCTGGCAGAAGACATCGGGCCGCTGGCCGCGTTAAAGACGCAGCCGCAGATTGTGATCGATTCCAGCCAAACGCCGGTGCAGGCCTGTATGCTCGCCAAGACCTTTGCCGAATTGCAGGCAAGGGATCACCAGCTAGCGCAGAAAGCCAGCCGGCATATGGCTGAGATGAAGCAATGTTTTGCAACGCTGTTTAGGCAGGCGCAACAGGCCCGAGAGATCGGTCCTGACCACGATCCAGAGCGGCTTGCGGCGCGCTATCAATCCGACCTGTTGGGCCTGCGATTGTCCGCTGAACGCAGCGACGTCAACGCCAAGGAAATCGCCGCAGATATCGCCGCAGACCTCGATCAGCTTTGATCGGCTGAAAATCCAAACTCTGGCACAAAATATTGGGGGATCGCGTGACATTCCCCACCAGAGAACGTATAAGTTACCAAAATAATATAGGTACTAACGGCATGTCCGAAGACGCACAGGCACCGCAGGAATACGGCGCGGATTCAATCAAGGTTCTCAAAGGCTTAGAGGCAGTTCGAAAGCGCCCAGGCATGTATATCGGCGACACCGATGACGGCTCGGGTCTGCACCATATGGTGTATGAGGTTGTCGACAACGGAATTGACGAAGCTCTGGCCGGTCATGCCGACCATGTGACAGTGAAAATTCACGCCGATTCCAGCGTCTCAGTCAGCGACAACGGTCGCGGGATTCCGGTGGATATCCATCCCGAAGAAGGCGTGTCCGCCGCCGAGGTCATCATGACCCAGCTGCATGCGGGCGGTAAGTTCGACAGCAACTCGTACAAAGTGTCTGGTGGTCTGCACGGCGTGGGCGTTTCGGTTGTGAATGCGCTGTCCAACTGGTTGGAACTGCGCGTCTGGCGCAAGGGCAAAGAACATGTCGCACGGTTCGAAGGGGGCGAAACCGTCGAGCATCTGAAAGTGGTCGGTGAATGTGGTGACCGTACGGGGACCGAGGTGCGCTTTCTGGCCTCGACTGATACGTTCTCGAACCTCGAATACTCGTTCGAGACGCTGGAAAAGCGCCTGCGCGAGCTTGCCTTCCTGAATTCGGGTGTGCGGATCATCCTGGTCGACGAACGCCCCGCAGAACGGCTGGAAACCGAGCTGTTTTATGAGGGCGGCGTGAAGGAATTCGTCAAATACCTCGACCGGTCAAAGTCGTCTGCCATGCCCGAGCCGATCTATATCAAGGGTGAGCGGGACGATATCGGTGTCGAAATCGCGATGTGGTGGAATGACAGCTATCACGAGTCAGTTCTTCCCTTTACCAACAACATCCCTCAGCGCGATGGCGGCACTCATATTGCGGGTTTCCGGGGTGCGCTGACCCGCACGATCAACAACTATGCCCAATCTAGCGGCATTGCGAAAAGGGAAAAGGTCAGCTTTACGGGCGATGACGCGCGCGAGGGCCTAACCTGCGTGTTGTCGGTCAAAGTACCGGATCCAAAGTTTTCCTCACAGACCAAAGACAAGCTGGTCAGTTCCGAGGTCCGCCCGGCTGTCGAAGGAATGGTGAACGAGAAGCTGGCTGAATGGTTTGAAGAAAACCCAAATGAAGCCAAAATCATCGTCGGCAAAATCATCGAGGCTGCTCTGGCCCGTGAAGCCGCACGAAAAGCCCGTGAACTGACCCGCCGCAAAACGGCGATGGATGTGAACTATCTGGCCGGCAAGCTGAAGGATTGTTCCGAGAAGGACCCGTCAAAGACCGAAGTTTTCCTGGTCGAGGGGGACTCGGCTGGCGGCTCGGCTCAGACAGGTCGGGATCGTTTGACACAGGCCGTGTTGCCGCTGCGTGGGAAAATCCTGAACGTGGAGCGTGCACGGTTCGACCGGATGCTGTCGAGCCAGGAAATCGGTAATCTGGTAATGGCGCTGGGCACGGGCATTGGCCGCGATGAGTTCAATATCGAAAAGCTGCGCTACCACAAGATCGTTATCATGACGGATGCGGATGTGGATGGCGCACATATCCGGACGCTGTTGTTGACCTTCTTCTTCCGGCAGATGCCAGAGCTGATCGAGGGCGGATACCTGTATATCGCGCAGCCGCCGCTTTATAAGGTCGCGCGCGGTAAGTCCGAGGTGTATCTGAAAGATCAGGCGGCACTGGATGACTACCTGATCAATCAGGGCGTCGAGGGTGCGGTGCTGAAACTGGGTTCGGGCGAGGAATTGACCGGCCAGGACTTGGCGCGCGTGGTTGACGAAGCGCGCCAGCTGAAACGCGTTCTGGATGCATTCCCGACGCACTATCCGCGCCACATTTTGGAACAGGCCGCCGTGGCCGGTGCCTTTGTCCCCGGTGCGGTTGATGCCGATCTGCAAGGCGTGGCCGACAAGGTCGCAGCCCGTCTTGACCTGATTGCATTGGAATACGAACGTGGCTGGCAGGGTCGGATCACGCAGGATCACGGCATCCGCCTGGCTCGTATCCTGCGCGGCGTTGAAGAGGTGCGTACGCTGGACGGCCCGATGCTGCGCTCGGGCGAAGCGCGCAAGACCGGCAGTTTTACCCAAAGCCTGCAGGAGATCTATAACACATCCGCAACCCTGATCCGCCGCGACCGGTCGCAGGCCATCCACGGTCCGCTGGACCTGTTGCGTGCCATTCTGGAAGAGGGTGAAAAGGGCTTGTCCCTGCAGCGCTATAAGGGACTGGGCGAGATGAACCCAGATCAGTTGTGGGAAACCACGTTGGACCCGGATGCAAGGACGCTGTTGCAGGTACGGGTGAATGATATGCTCGAAGCTGATGATCTGTTTACTAAATTGATGGGTGATGTCGTGGAACCGCGCCGTGAATTCATACAGAAAAATGCTCTGAGCGTCGAAAATCTGGACTTCTGAATTTTTGTAGGGGCGCGCACAAACCTTCACGCACCCCATAAGTTTGCACGATTTGCTCATAAGCCTGCATTGTTTCGCGATAATGTTGCAGAGAAAAGTGAGCAAATCGCCTTACGCGGGTGCCGAAGGATAGATTTCAGCTTCTCCAGGATTGAACACCTGATCGCGATGCCAGATCAGGTTCTCCTTGTGCCCAGCAGTTAGACTAGAGATCCGCTTGGAATGTCCGGACAACGAGCTCAATGCCGGCGCGGACAATTTACTCGAAAACCTAGGCGTCCCATCGTCCTTGAAAGTCACCAGACCCTTGTCGAATGCTGCGTCCCATAATGCTGACAGCAAAATTCCGTTGTGGACGTCCAACCGCTCAGCATCAGTTTCGCAGTCTTTCCACGGCTTAATGTGTGAGGCTCTAGGTCATGTTGACAAATGGCGGATCTAGAGGCGGATTGAAGTGATATCCACGAAGCCGAGGAAGCTTTCGGCTG